>DATLHA010000149.1:0-17748 GCA_035540095.1 Acidimicrobiales bacterium
CACGGCCGGTAGCGTGGCACGCATGCGCGTAGGACTGCTGACCGGGGGAGGCGACTGCCCGGGGCTCAACGCCGTGATCAGGGCCGTCGTCCGCAAAGGCGAGTTCCAGTACGGCGACGACCTCGTCGGCTTCGAGGACGGATGGAGGGGCGTCCTCGAGAGCCGGACCATCATCCTCGACGTCGAGCGGTGCCGCGGCATCCTGCCCCGCGGCGGCACCATCCTGGGCACCTCTCGCACCAACCCCTACAAGGTCGAGGGCGGGTCGCGGCAGGTGCTCGACAACCTGCGGAAGGAGCGGATCGACGCTCTCATCGCCATCGGGGGCGACGACACCCTCGGGGTGGCCGAGAAGCTGGGCAGAGAGGGACTGGTCGTGGTGGGGGTGCCCAAGACCATCGACAACGACCTGTCCGGCACCGAGGTGACCTTCGGCTTCGACACCGCGGTGCAGATCGCGTCCGACGCCATCGACCGGCTGCACACCACCGCCGAGTCCCACGACCGGGTCATGGTGGTCGAGGTCATGGGCCGCCACGCCGGCTGGATCGCCACCGAGGCGGGCATCGCCGGCGGGGCGGCGGCGATCCTGATCCCCGAGGAGCCCTTCGACATCGAGGTGGTCTGCGCCGCCCTGCGCAAGCGTCACGACCGGGGGAGGTACGCGTCGATCGTGGTGGTGGCCGAGGGCGCGGTGCCCAAGGAGGGCACCATGGCGGTGCAGTCGGGGGAGGTCGACGCCTTCGGGCACGTGCGGCTGGGTGGGATCGGCAACCGGGTGGCCGAGAGCATCGGCGAGAGCACCGGCTTCGAGACCCGGGTGACGATCCTCGGCCACATCCAGCGGGGTGGCACGCCCACCGCCTTCGACCGCATCCTCGCCACCCGCTTCGGCATCGCCGCCATCGACGCGGTGCACGACGGCGCCAGCGGCCAGATGGTGGCCTTGCAGGCGGGACAGATCGTGCGCATCCCGCTGTCGGAGGCGGTGGGGAGCTCGAAGACCGTCGACCCGGCGCTGTACCACGGCGTGGCCGAGGTCTTCTTCGGCTAGACCGGTCAGCGGGGGCGACCGGGCTGCACGACCGCACGGCGGGCACCAGTCGTTAAGGTGCCCCGATGACCACCGCTGCCGAACACTGGGCGTCGGAGCTGGCCGCCTGGGCCATTCCCGACCACATCATGGCCCAGGCCAAGGAGTCGCCCTGGGAGTTCTCGCCGGCCCTCTTCCGCCCGCCGGCGGAGCCGACTCCCGACACGCCGTCGAGGGTCCGTGCTCGCCAGGCGCTGCCCGAGGCCGGGTCGGTGCTCGACGTCGGCTGTGGCGGCGGGGCCGCCGGCCTGGCCCTCGTGCCGCCGGCGGGCCGGGTCACCGGCTTCGACCAGAGCCAGGATCTGCTGGACCTCTTCACCGAGCGGGCCAAGGAGTTGGGCATCGAGTTCGAGGCGGTGCAGGGAAGCTGGCCGGAGGAGGCGGCCAAGGTGGGGCCGGCGAACGTGGTCGTCACCCACCATGTCGCCTACAACGTGCCGGGGCTCGGTGCCTTCGCCGAAGAGCTGACCGCCCACGCCCGGAACCGGGTGGTGATGGAGCTCAGCTCGTTCCACCCCCGCTACGGGGTGAACCACCTGTGGCGGCACTTCTGGGACGTCGACCGTCCCGAAGGGCCGACGGCCGACGACGCCATCGCCGTGCTGCGTGAGGTCGGCATCGAGCCGTCGGTGGAACGGGCGCCCCGCCATGGGCGGTCGATCGACCGCGAGACCCGGGTGACCTCGGTGCGCCGGTACCTGTGCCTGCCGCCCGAGCGTGAACCCGAGGTCGACGCCCTGCTCGGTGACGACATGTCCGCCATCGGCGAGGTCGTCACCCTCTGGTGGGACGGCTCGGCCTAGTCGATCCGCCGGGCGCGCGGCGCCCGGCGAAGGGCCGCCTCACGGGCCTGGGCGGCACGAGCCTTGACCCGGTCGAGGGCGGTGGCGGCCCATGCGAACTCGTGGGCCAGGATGGCGAGGCCGGCGATGATCACCAGGAGACCGGGGCCAGGGGTCACGAGGAGGACCATGCCGACGGTCAGCACCGTGAACCCGAGGGCAGCGACAGAGAGCCGGACGGACTGGTGGAGCATGAACCGCAGGATCAGCAAGAACATCCTCGCCACCGGACCATGGTGGCATAGGCGACGCCGCTAGTCGCGGTAGTTCAAGGCGTCGGCGGCGCGGGCCCGGACAAGCAGCTCGAAGAGGGCCGGCGCCACGCCGGGTGCGGCCGCCACCACCGAGTCGGGGGCCACCGGCCCGCCGTCCAGCCCGCTCACCACCGCCCCGGCCTCGGTGGCGATGAGGAGGCCGGCGGCGACGTCCCAGGGCTGGCCGCCGGCCTCGAAATACCCGTCGAGGCGGCCGCACGCCACCCAGCACAGGTCCAGCGACGCCACGCCGTTGCGGCGGATGTCCCGCACGACCGGGAGCAGCTGGGGGAGGACCTGGGCCTGGCGGCCCCGGCGGTTGGCGCCGTAGCCGAACCCGGTGCCGACGAGGGCACTGGCCAGGTCGGTCTCGTGGGTGACGCCGATCGGGTCGCCGTTCAGCTTCGCCCCCTCACCGCGGACGGCGGTGAACACCTCGTGCAGCCCTGGCGCGACGACCACGCCCACCTGCACCACCCCGTCGACCTCGACGCCGACCGAGACCGCCCACGTGGGATGGCGGTAGAGGTAGTTGGTGGTGCCGTCGAGAGGATCGACGACCCACCGGACCCCGCTGGTGCCCTCGCGGCCGCCGGTCTCCTCGCCCAGGATGGCGTCGGCGGGGCGAACGGCGAGGATGCCCTTGACGATGTGGGTCTCCGCGGCCCGGTCCATCTCGCTGACCATGTCGGTGCCGCTGGTCTTGGTGGTGACGTCGACCCGGAGCTCGTCGACGCCGGCCAGCAGGAGGTCGCCGGCCTCGGTGGCGAGGCGCTCGGCCAGTTCGAGAAGCTCTGCGTCGCGACGTTCGGCCGGCATCGTCAAGTCTGCCATCGTACGGGGATGGTCGACCTGCGCTCGGACACCGTCACCCGGCCGACGCCGGAGATGCGCCGGGCCATGGCCGATGCCGAGGTGGGCGACGACGTCTACGGCGAGGACCCGACGGTCAATGTCCTGGAGGAGGCCTTCGCCGCCCGGGTGGGCAAGGAGGCGGCGCTGTTCGTGCCGTCGGGGACGATGGGCAACCAGATCGCCCTCCGGCTGCTGACCACGCCGGGCAGTGCCGTGCTGGCCGGCCGGCGCCAGCACGTGGTGATCTACGAGAACGGCGCCGGGGAGCGCAACGCCGGCGTGCAGTTCACGACGCTCGACGACGCCGACGGCACCATCTCCGCCGACGACGTGCGGTGGGCGGTGGCGGCGGGCGAGCACCACCAGGTGCGGCCGGCACTGGTCTGTGTGGAGAACACCCACATGCCCGCCGACGGGGCGCCGTGGCCGCTCGACCGGCTGGAGGCGGTTGCCGCCGTGGGCCTGCCCATGCACCTGGACGGGGCCCGGCTGTTCAACGCCGAGGTGGCCACCGGCGTGCCGGCGGCGACGTACGCGGCGGCGGCGACGACGGTCATGTGCTGCATGTCGAAGGGGCTGTGCGCCCCGGTGGGATCGCTGCTGGCCGGGCCGCGGGACGTGATGGCCGCGGCGCGGGGCGAGCGCCAGCGCCTGGGTGGGGGGATGCGCCAGGCCGGCGTGATCGCCGCCGCCGCCCTGGTCGCCCTGGAGCGCATGGTCGACCGCCTGGCCGACGACCACCGGCGGGCCCGCCGGCTGGCCGAGGTGGTGGCCGAGCGGTGGCCCGACGGCGGCTGCGACCCCGGGCGGGTGCGGACCAACGTGGTGACGTGGCGGCATCCGGAGCCGTTGCAGCTTGTCGACTGGCTGGCCGGGGAGGGGGTGCTGGCGGGCACCATCGCGCCGGGGGTCATGCGTGTCGTGACCCACCACGACGTCGACGACGAGGGGCTGGAGCGGGCGGTGGCCGCCCTGGCCGGGGCGCCCGGCTGATGCCGGAGCTGTTCGGCGACGCGCCGGGGCGCGCCCTGGCCGTCTACGCCCATCCCGACGACCCCGAGATCTCCTGCGGCGCCACCCTGGCCCGGTGGGCGGCGGCCGGGGCCGAGGTCCACGTCCTCGTGCTGACCCGGGGGGAGAAGGGCTCCCGCGACCCGGATGTCGACAAGGACGCGTTGGCGGCCCGCCGGCGCTCGGAGATGGAGGCCGCAGGCCAGGTGCTCGCCCTGGCCGGCCGGACCCAGCTGGGTATCGACGACGGGGAGCTGGACAACTGCGCCGAGGTCCGCGGCGAGATCGTGGCCAACATCCGCCGGGTCCGTCCCGACGTCGTCGTCTGCCCCGACCCCACCGCCGTCATCTTCGGCGACACCTACTTCAATCACTCCGACCATCGAGTGGCCGGCTGGGCCACCCTCGACGCGGTGTCGCCGGCGGCCGGCAACCCCCACTACTTCCCCTCCGCCGGCCCGGCCCACCCGGTGGGCGTCGTGCTCCTGTCCGGGACGCTGGAGCCGAACGTGTGGGTCGACGTCACCACCTCGCTGGACACCAAGGTCGACGCCCTGTTGTGCCACGCCAGCCAGCTCGACGGCTCCGAGGAGCTGTTCCGCGACGTGCTGCGGGCCCGGGCCGAGGCCGAAGGCGCAGCGGCCGGCGTGCGCTACGCCGAGAGCTTCCGCCGGCTCACGCTGTCCGGGTGACTCAGGTCCTCGCCGGCGTCTTCCACGCCGGCGGCGTGGTGTAGCGGGCGAGGGGGTCGCCCGGCCCGTCGGGCGGCGGGACCCGGCGGGCTGTGACGGCGATCAGGGCGATGAAGGTCGCCACGACGACGGCCAGGCCGGAGTAGGCGATGATGGCGGTGCCCGGGGGGCCGCCCCGCACCTCCCGCAGCAGGATCGTGGTGTTGCGCACGAACGGCTCCGTGCGCTCGGCGACCGCCGGCACCTCAGGGGCGCCGATCTCGGGGTCCGCCGGCAGGTAGATGGGGACGGCCATCACCTCGCTGCCGCGCTGGAGGCTGACCATCGTCTTCCAGCTCCCGGTGACCGGCACCGGCCGGGAGGCGACATAGCGCCCCACCGCCACCTGCCTCAGGTCGGCCTGGACCGTCTCCGATCCTCCCTGCCACGCCGAGACGGCGAAGGCGGTGGCGGTGCGAGCGGCGTCGGGCGGGTCGAGGGTGACCTCGACGTCGGCCATGCTCCCCAGCTGCTGGAGGCGGACGGTGGCCGTGACCGTGCCGACGTCGCGGGGCAGGGGGAACGCGAGGGTGCCCAGGAGCGCGACGCCCGCCACGGCCAGTGCGGCGATGGGGATCGTCTCCCGGGCCTTGGCGACGGCACCCCCGAGGGCGGCGCCGACCAGGGCGGCGGCCACGGCGGCGATGGGGCCGAGGACCGCGATCTTGACGGCCAGCGACAAGGGCATGCGCGCCGACGTGGAGAAGCCCCACAGCGTCACCCAGCCCAGCTCGGTGACGAGCCCGACGGTGCCGACGAGGGCGCCGCCCACCACGGCCAGGCGCACGGGCCGCTCGGTGCCCAGCCAGTGGAAGGCGGCCTCCACCAGCAGGGCCGAGCCCAGGTACAGCGGGAAGTGGGGCACGGTGTGGTGCATCACACCGCCGATGGCGAAGGCGAGGAACGCCCGCAGGACGAGGTAGACGCCGACGACCTTGACCGCCCCCCAGGGGCCCAGCACCCGGCGGGTCGCCATGAGGGTGAAGCCGGCGGCGATCATGATCAGGATCGGCAGGTAGAGCACCTGGAACTGGGGCACGCCGTAGTCGAACTCGCCCTGGAGGGTGCTCATACCCACGAGGATGGTGCCGGCGGTGAGGACGTGGATGCTCCTGCCCAGCAGGGTCGGCTCGGCGTAGGGGCGGGCCTCGGCCAGCATGAGCCACAGGGCGATGGTGCCCAACGAGCCCGAGACGACGAGCTGGATGTGGGGCGGGCTCCAGAGGGTGACGTCGACTCCGTAGGCCTCGTGCCAGAGGGCGTCGAACCCGAAGGCCGACACCCCACCGAGGCCCAGGGCCACCAGGAGCACGGCCGACCAGGGCACGTGGAGGAAGCCCCACCGCATGGCCGTCTCGGCCTTCTCGAGGCTGGCGAAGAGGACGGCGATGCCGGCGGCGTAGAGGAGGCCTCCCAGCCCGACGAGGATCATGACGTGGGACGGGGTGAACAGCTCCTGGTCGCGGCCGTTGTCGATGTGCCAGGCGACGTCCCAGTAGAAGCCGATGACGACGATGAGCAGCATGACGAGCCCGCTGAGGGTGCCGGCCATCGACCATCCGGGGTAACCGGTGATGCGCTGGAGGGTGTCGCCGATCTGGCCGAAGAAGAACTTGACCGGATTGGTCTCGTCGGTGCGCCCGAAGGCGAACAGCGTGAGGCTGGTCAACCCGTAGACGGCCAGCGGGATGACCAGCCAGGCCCAGGCACTCCAACCCCACTCGGCAGCGATCATGGGGCGAACCTTACATCGATTGATGTCACGGAAGCAATTGTCACCATCGGACTAGGATGGGAAACGTGGCGGCCACCATGACCATCGACGAGCTGGCCCGCGAGGCCGGCGTCACCACCCGCAACATCCGGGCCTACCAGACCCGGGGGCTGCTGCCGTCGCCCCGCATGGAGGGGCGGGTCGGGCACTACGACGAAGGTCACCTGGCCCGCCTCCGCTACATCGCCAACCTGCAGGAGCGGGGCTTCTCCTTGGCCGCCATCCAGTGCCTGCTCGACGCCTGGGAGGAGGGGCGGGGGCTCAACGACGTCCTCGGCTTCGAGGAAGCCCTGACCGCGCCGTGGAGCGACGAGTCGCCCGAGCGGGTGTCGGTCGAGTGGCTCCTGGAGCGGTTCCCGGAGGCGATGGACGACCTGAGTCTGGTGCAGCGCGCCGTCACCCTGGGGCTGCTGACCGAGGTCGACGGGCAGTTCGAGGCGCCCAGCCCCCGTCTGTTGCGCATCGGCGCCGAGCTGGTGGCCGCCGGCGTACCCCTCGCCGCCGTCCTCGAGGAGTACGAGCGGCTGGTGACCGACGCCGACCGCATCGCCTGCCGGTTCGTGGACCTGTTCGAGTCCAACGTGTGGGAGCCGTTCGTGGAGGCGGGCATGCCACCCGAGCGCCTGGCCGAGGTGACCGGGGCCCTGCAGCGGGCCCGCCCGACGGCCTCCATGGCCATGGACGCCGCCCTGGCCCACGCCATGGAGCGGGCCGTCGCCGCCTCCGCCGCCCGCCAGGTGGCCCGGTTCCTCCCTGCTGACGCCGAACCCTGATTACAGCTTGCCGGCGCCGGCGCCGATAACCCCCTCATGAGAGAGCTGCAGCTCGACGACGTCACCCCCGCCCGGCTCCGGGGCATGCAGCCCATGCAGTTGCGGGCCGTGGCGCCGGCTCACGTGAAGCAGGCGGCAACGTTCGTGCTGGTCCCGCCGACCCTCAGCGCCGATGGACCCCGGGGCCGGCTCGCCACTCACCCATGGCTCGAAGTACCAGCACAGCCACCACAGCCACCCCGCCAGCGCCCAGCACCGCGCCCACGAGTGCCCCGAGCCCGATTGGTGTGGAGCATTCTCCGGAGCACTGGATCCGAACCAGGGCAGCCCCGATGAGCAGCCCGCACAGGCCGCCGACGACGATGGTGATGAACGCCACCACCCGGGCCTTGACCGTGGGCAACGCGGTGGGCCCCCGTTCGGGCAACCGCAACGTCTCCTCCGGGTCCGGCACCCGGGAATCGTAGGCTGCCGACCGTGCGCGCTCTCGTCGTACTGCCCACGTACCAGGAGGCGGAGAACATCGCCGAGGTCCTCCGCCGCCTCCGGGCCGCCGCGCCCACCGCCGACGTCCTCGTCGTCGACGACTCCAGCCCCGACGGAACCGCCGCCATGGCCAAGGCCGTCGGCGCCGAGCTGGGCCACATCGACGTCCTCGTCCGGCCCGGCAAGTCCGGCCTCGGTAGCGCCTACCGGGCCGGGTTCACCGAGGGCATGGCCCGCGGCTACGACGTCCTGGTCGAGATGGACAGCGACCTCTCCCACGACCCCGCCCGGCTGCCGGCGTTGCTACGGGCCGTCGGGGCCGGCGCCGACCTGGCCGTCGGGTCCCGCTACGTGCCCGGCGGGCTGATCCCGAACTGGCCGGTCCACCGCCGGTTCCTGTCCCGGGCCGGCAACCGCTACGCCGCCTTCGTGCTCGGCCTTACCGTGCGCGACGCCACGTCGGGGTTCCGGGCCTACCGGGCCGAGGCCTTGCGCGGCATCGACCTCACCTCGGTGCGGGCCGACGGCTACGGGTTCCAGATCGAGATGGCCTACCGGGTGGCGTCCGCCGGCGGCGAGATCGTGGAGCTGCCGATCGAGTTCGTCGACCGGGAGCGGGGGACGTCGAAGATGTCCTTCCGCATCATCGTCGAGGCCCTGCTGCTGGTGACGTGGTGGGGCCTGCGTGACCGGGTCCTGCGCCGGCGCCCGCACCGGCCGTTCCAGCTGCACATGGCCCGGCACCCCGAGCCGGCGCCGCACGACTCCTCCAGGGTGGCGTAAGGCGCGCTGTCCGGATCGACCGGACGATCCTCTGCCACACTCGGAGGATCGTCATCCTCCATGTCGACATGGACGCGTTCTACGCCGCCGTCGAGGTGCTGGCCGACCCGTCGCTGGCGGGGAAGCCGCTGATCGTCGGCGGTGACGGGGCCCGGGGCGTGGTGGCGTCGTGCTCCTATGAGGCCCGCTCCTACGGCATCCGCTCGGCCATGCCGTCGATGCGGGCCCGGCGGCTGTGCCCCCACGCGGTGTTCGTGCGGGGGCGCTACGACCTGTACTCGGAGTACAGCAAGCGCCTGCACGGCGTCCTGACGTCGTTCACACCGCTGGTGGAGGGCATCGCCCTCGACGAGGCGTTCCTGGACGTGACGGGGGCCCAGCGGCTGTGGGGGAGCGGGCCGGAGATCGGCGCCGCCATCCGGGCGCGGGTTCACGACGAGACCCGGCTGTGGTGCTCGGTCGGGGTGGCCCCGGTCAAGTTCCTGGCCAAGTTGGCGTCGGAGGCGGCCAAGCCGAAGGCCGGGCCTCCTGGGTCGGGCCCGTCGGCGGGGCTGGGAGTCAAGGTGATCCGGCCGGGGGAGGAGCTGGGGTTCCTGCACCCCCTGCCCGTGGAGGCGCTGTGGGGCGTCGGCCCCGCCACCCGCCGGCGCCTGGACCGCTTCGGCATCCGCACGGTGGGCGACCTGGCGGCCATGCCACTGGCCACCGTGGTGGGGGCGCTGGGCGAGGCCCACGGTCGCCACCTCCATGAGCTGGCGTGGGGCCGCGACGACCGGGCGGTCGAGCCGGACCGGGCGGCGAAGTCGATCGGGCACGAGGAGACCTATGCCCGGGACCACTACTCGCTGGACAGCCTGGGCAAGGAGGCGCTCCGCCTGTCCGACGGGGTGGCGAACCGGCTCCGGGAGGCGGGCATGGCCGGGCGCACCGTCACCCTCAAGGTGCGCTTCGCCGGCTTCGAGACCATCACCCGGTCGCGTACCGTGCCCCGACCGGTCGGCTCGGGGGCGTCGGTGGCCAAGGTGGCCATGGAGCTGCTGGGGACCGTCGACCCCTCGCCGGGGGTCCGGCTCCTGGGGGTGAGCGTGTCGAACCTCGCCCCGCGGCCGGGGGAGCAGTTGCGTCTGGACGAGGCCGGCCCCGGCGCCGGCGAGCCGGCGGTGGCCCGGGCGGTCGACGAGGTCCGCCGGCGGTTCGGCGACGCGGCGGTGGGGCCGGCGACGCTGCTGGGCGGCGACGGGTTGGCGGTCAAGCGCCGAGGCGACCAGCAGTGGGGGCCGTCATCCCGCTCAGAGGGCCGCGCGGGCCCATGGCCGGACGGGGAGGCCTAGCGCGTTGTTGAAGGTGTCCGGCTGTGCGAAGATAGGCCTCAGTAGCGGACCGGGTTGAAGGGGTAGTACGTGCCGCTTTCCGAGGACGAACAGCGAATCCTCCACGAGATCGAGCAACAGTTCTACGAGAGCGACCCCGCGTTCGCGCGCGGCGTGGGCAAGACCACGCTGTACCGCCACGCCGGCCGCAACCTCAAGTGGGCGGCCCTGGGCTTCCTGTGCGGGTTCGTGCTGCTGGTGGTGTCGTTCGCCTCGTCGCTGTTGCTGGGCTTCGTGGGCTTCGCCATCATGCTGGGCTGTGCCTTCATCTTCGAGCGCAACCTCCGCAAGATGGGCAAGGCGGGGTGGAAGCAGGTCACCGGCAACCTCAAGACCACCCAGGTCAAGGAGCAGTTCGGCGACGTCGGCAAGCGCCTGAAGAAGCGCTTCAAGCGCGAGGAGTAATCGGCCTCCCAGCCGGAGGTCGCTCACCGAGGAGATGCGCTCCGGGACGTCCGGCGGCCCCTTACGCCGCCTTTCGGGCACCGGTCGGTGCCTGGGCCGGCTTTGGTGCGAACAGCGGCCTCGGGTCCAGGAGCCTCTTCAGGCGTTCCCTCCTGCTCGCGTGGGCCTTGAGCTCGGTCGCGACGCCGGCGGCCTCCTTCTCGGCCCGCCTCGCCACTTCCTCGGCCACGCCGCCGGCGGACCAGGCGGCGGCCGTGGTGTCGTCGGCCAGGCGGCTCAGGGGGGCGCCGGCGGGGCCGGCGGCCTTGCGGACCCGATGGGCGTACTCGACCGCCGTCTCGTCGGGTCGGGCGGCCAGGCCGGCGGCGGCCATGTCCTCGGTGGCCTCCTCCCAGGCCACCAGCACCCGCTGGGCCGGCGTGGTCGCCCCTTCCCGGCGCACCAGCCGGCGCCGGCGCTTGGCCAGGGGGACGCCGATCAGGTAGAGCGCCAGCAGGGTGAGGATCACGCCGGCGACGATGAGCCGGGGGCCCGCCGCCGAGCGCTCCTCCTCCTCGATCGGCGCCGCCGCGGCGCCGGACTCGGGCTCGAGGTCGGGCTGCTCGACCGGCGCAGCCGCCTGCGGGGTGGTGACCACGGTGGGGTTGTCGGCGGCCTGGGCCGGCGCCACGTTGGTGTAGTCCTCGGCCCCCGGCAGCCCCCGACCGGGCGTCGGCTCGAAGGCCACCCACCCGTAGCCGTTGAGGTAGACCTCGGGCCAGGCGTGGGCTTCCTTGCCGGTGACGTGCCAGCGGCCGTCGGCCTCCTTGGTGCCGGCGGTGAAGCCGACCGCCACCCGGGCGGGGAGGTCGAGTGACCGGGCCATGGCCGCGTAGGTGCCGGCGAACTGCTCGCAGTAGCCCTGTCTGCTGGCCAGGAACTGCTCCATGGCGTTGGCGTCGTGGCCGGCGGGGACCTGGATGTTGTAGGTGAAGTTCTCCCGGAAGTAGTCCTGGAGGGCCTTTGCCCGCTTGTAGGGCGACTGCTCGGCGCCGGCGATCCGTTGGGCTAGGAGCCGGACCTGGCGGGAGACGTTGGCCGGCAGCTCGAGATAGCGGGAGGCGATCGCGGCGGGCACCTCGGCGCCGACCGAGGTGAGGTCGCCGGCGGTGAGACGGGGCAGGGCGGACTCCACGGTGTACTTCAGGCCGTCGGAGGTCTCCTTGTCGGTGGCCAGGCTGCCCGAGTCGGGGTCGAAGCGGACCTTGGCCGAGGCGTCGAGGCGCTCCGGCCGGTACGCCGCCGGCAACCAGATCGACGAGAGGCCGGAGATTTCGAACTCCTGGGTCGACTTCGCCGACCCGCCCCGGCTGGCGTCGGGGCCGAGGCCCGGGAGGCGGGTGCCCGCCGGCCGGTAGTTGCTCAGCGAGGACCAGATGTTGCCGTCGAAACGGTCGAGGGAGGTGATGCGCCAGTACGTCGGGGTGTCGGTGGCGACGGTGAACAGCTCGACGCTCGACTGGCCCACCAGCCGGCCACGGATGTCGACGAGGGGGCTGAGAGTGACCCGGGTGCCGCTCTTCTTCCCGCCGCTGTCGCCCACCCCGAGAAGGCCCTTGGCGTAGGCGCCCGGGAGTTGCGGACCGACCAGCACGGCGAGGAGGAGGGCGACGCCGGCCACCCCCAGGCCGCTGCGGAGGAGCGCCCGCTCGCCGGCGGCCCGGCGCCCCGAGAGCCACGGCCGGGGCCGGGGGGCGGCGGCCACCTCGGCCAGCACGACGAAGGTGAGGACGGCGGCCAGGTACACCAGGGCGGCACTCAGGCGGTGGCGGTCCGACCCCAACAGGGCGCCGAACAGGAACACGGTGAACGACGGGACGACGGCCTCCAGCCGGGTCCGGGCCCGGAAGGCGAACAGGTCGGCGACGAAGGCGCTGATCCAGGAGCCGAGGACGGCGCCGAGCAGGAACCCCCGGGTCACGTCGGCCGGCGCCACCACCTCGCCGAACCGTCCCCACGCCTCGTGCAGGTCGCGGGTGGCGGCGTCCCAGACGGCCATGCCCGGCACCAGGGACACGTGGGGCTCGATGATCCAGGTGACGAACAGGACGAGGCCCGCGGCCGAGGCGACGGTGTTGGCCAGGGGGCCGACGCCGTTGCGGCGGCAGAGCATCGACAGGCCGTGGCTGGCCAGCACGGCCAGGACGACCACGGGCAGGAAGGAGGCGTCGGCGAAGAGCCGCCCCATCCCGATGGCCGCGGCGACCGACATGGCGATGAGCCCGGCCTCTGCCGGCCACCCGGGGGTCAGGGCGTTGTCGCCCTGGTGGTCGGCGTGGTCGCTCCCCACCCTCACCGGGCTGCCCCGCGAAGGACGCCGGCGGCGGCCATGGCCCTGTTCCACGCCGGCGCCAGCGGTTGGCCGGGGCCGACGACGACGGTGGTGCCCGGGGCCGCGGACCGGTCGGGCGAGCTCGTGCGGTCCACCACCACCACGGTGAGCGAGCTGGGCCGGTCGCCCAGGCGGGCCAGGTGGGCGAGGTCGGCGGCAGGCACGTCGGCAGTGACCACGAGAGCCATGGAACCACTGGTCTGGGGCAGAGCGGGAAGGTCTCCGGCGCCGGCATCGAGACGGGCCAGCCGTTCCATGAGGGCTTCCAGGTGGCCGGCGCCGGCGCCGAAGCCGGTGTCGGCGCCGTCGGTGGTCAGGAGGCGCACCAGCGATCCGCCCTGGCCCGAGGCGACCAGGATGGACGCCGCCGCCGATACGGCCTGCTCCAGGGAGTCCTCGTCGTGGTACCGCGACCTCACGTCGAGGAGGACGGTGGCCCGGCCCTGCCACGGGACGTCGTGCTGGCGGACGGTCAGCTCGTCGCGGCGGGCGGTGGAGGGCCAGTGGACCTGGCGGAGGTCGTCGCCCACCACCCACGGGCGGAGGGCGTAGAAGTCTTCGCCGGTGGCGCCGACGGCGGAGGCCTGCCGGAACCCGCCCCGGCGGTCGTCGCCGGGGGCGTGGGGGAGGGGAAGGAGCGGTTCGACGAGAGGAAAGACCACGAGCTCCGACGCCGGCGCCCCCGTCGCCGCCCGGGTGGCCAGGGCCAGGGGGTCGAAGCGCCGAGATTCCAGGGGACCGACCGAGATCACGCCCCGGCGCTCGGTGGGGATGCGGTAGTGGGCCCGCTCGCTGGCGCCGGCGGGGAGGGGGGCGATCAGGATGCGCGCCCGGCGAGGACCGCCGTCGACGGGGTCACGCAGCTCGACGACAGGGGTCGCCCGCCGGCCCCGGTTCCGGAGCGCCAGCTCGACCCGCGCCTCGTCGCCGGCCCGGACGCTGTGAGGGGTGATGGTGCGGCGGGCGGCGATGTCGGCCGGGCGCAGGGCCAGGAATGCCAAGGCCATTGCCATCAGGGCCCAGCAGCCGGCGGCCAGCACGTACAGCTCGAGCAGGCCGAGCAGCCGGCCGGCGACGGCCAGGATGATCCCGCCGATGGTGAGCGCCCACCCGCGCTTGGTCAGCACGCGGCTACCTCACAGAGGGGATGGCCACGCTGGCCAGGACGTCGCGGAGCACGCCGGCCCGGGTGACGCCCCGGAGCTGGGCGTCGGGCGTGAGGGCCAGGCGGTGCTCGAGCACGGGGCCGGCGAGGAGCTTGAGGTCGTCGGGGACGACGTAGTCCCGGCCCAGGGAGGCGGCCCGGGCCCGGGCCGATCGGAGCAGGCCGAGGGCGGCCCGGGGCGACACGCCCAGCGCCAGGCTCGGGTGCCGGCGGCTGGCTGCGGCCAGGTCCACGATGTAACCCTTCAGCGGCGGTGCGACGTGGACGGCGTGGGCCAGGGCGACCATGGCAGCCACGTCGCCGGCGCTGGCGACCGGGGCGAGCTGCTCCATGGGCGGGGCAGCTCGGGCGTGGGTGTCGAGGATGGCGATCTCCGCCGCCCGGGCCGGGTAGCCCATGGCGATGCGCATGAGGAACCGGTCCAGCTGGCTCTCGGGCAGGGGGTAGGTGCCCTCGTGCTCCACGGGGTTCTGGGTGGCGATGACCATGAACGGCGGGGCCAGGTTGTAGGTGGTGCCGTCCACGGTGACCTGGTGCTCCTCCATGGCCTCGAGGAGCGCCGACTGGGTCTTGGGAGACGCCCGGTTGATCTCGTCGGCCAGCACCAGGTTGGCGAAGATGCCGCCCGGCCGGAACTCGAAGGCGCCGGTTGCCCGGTTGTAGATGCTGACCCCGGTCACGTCGGAAGGCAGCAGGTCGGGGGTGAACTGGATGCGCCCCCAGGTGCAGTCGAGGCTGGCGGCCACCGCCTTGGCCAGGCTGGTCTTGCCCACGCCGGGGACGTCTTCGATGAGCAGGTGGCCCTCGGCGACCAGACAGACGAGGGCCAGGCGGATGGCATCGTCCTTGCCCTGGACGACCAGAGCCACGTTGTCCACGATGGCGTCGAAGGCTGCGGAGAAAGACTGGACGGTGCGGGCCGCCACCCGTGGTGTGGACGACATGGAGTGCGCCCACGGTACCTGTTGTCAGGGTGGTACTACCGTCGGTGCCGGGATGGATATCGCCCTCGCCGTCGACATCGGCGGCACCAAGATGGCCGCCGGCCTCGTGCGTGATGACGGCGAGGTGCTGGCGTCGGCCTCCGCACCGTCCCGGGCCGACTCCGCGGACGGGCTGTTCGACGTGTTGGCGGCGCTGGTCGAAGGCGTGCGCGACGGTGCTGAGGTGGCGGTCTGCGGGGTCGGGTGCGGAGGGCCGATGGCCGCCGGCGGCGAGACGGTGTCGCCCCTCAACATCGCCGTGTGGCGGGACTTCCCCCTGCGGTCGCGCTTGGCCACCGTCACCGGGCGGGCGACCTTCGTCGACAACGACGCCAAGGCCCTCGCTCTGGGTGAGGGCTGGAAGGGGGCGGCGGCCGGCGTCGACGACTTCATCGCCATGGTGGTGTCGACGGGCGTGGGTGGCGGCATCGTGCTCGACGGCCGGCTGCTGGACGGCGCCGGCGGCAACGCCGGCCACATCGGCCACCTCTGCGTGGAGCCCGAGGGCCGGGTGTGCGCCTGCGGGGCCCGGGGATGCCTGGAGGCGGAGGCGTCGGGGACGTCGATCGCCGCCGTCACCGGGCGGCCGGCGGCGGAGGCGTCGGCGGAGGTGATCGCCCGCACCGGCCGGCTGGTCGGTCGCGGGGTGGCGTCGGTGGCCAACCTGCTCGACCTGGGCCTGGCGGTGGTCGCCGGCTCGGTGGCGCTCGGCTACGGCGAGCCGTTCTTCGCCGCCGCCCAGGCCGAGCTCGACGCCCAGGCCAAGCTCTCCTTCTCGGTCGGGGCGCGGATCGTGCCCGGCGGCCTGGGCCCCGCCGGCCCCCTCGTGGGGGCGGCGGCGGTGGGCTGGCGGGGGATCGGCCGGCTGAGCTCAGCGGACCAGCAGGCACGGTGACCCAGCGAACCGGTGACGGAAACGGGGGCCCTGGCGACGCGAAACGTCACCAGTTCGAGCCGGGGTGGAGATGGTTGGGGCCGGCGGCGCTGGCGGTGGTCGTCCGACCGGGCCTGTGGGGGGTGGCGCTCCGCCAGGGCCTGCGCATGGCCGTGCCCGGCTGGTGGCGCCGGTGGCCCCCGGTGCCCCGGCCCGATCCCGACTATGTGCGCTTCCGGCTGCAGACCGCGTTCGGCGATCCCGCGAAGGCGCCGGCGCCGGCCGACGTGGTCGCCTACCTGGAATGGTGCCGTCGTTTCCCTGCTTGATGCCGGCCCCGGCTGAGGTACCCTCAACGCTCATGCACCTGCCACCAGCAGGGGCCGGCGACCGGCCCGGACGGAACTGAGTTAGGCCGACATGTCGAAGGCGCTCGTCCTCAATGCCACCTACGAGCCCCTTTGTGTCGTTCCCGTCCGGCGGGCGGTGGTCCTAGTCCTGAAGCAGAAGGCCGAGGTGCTCCACGCCAGCGACCGGTCACTGCACTCCGAGCGCACGGTCATGCCTGCGCCATCGGTGATCCGCCTGACGCACTACGTGAAGGTGCCGTTCCGCACCCGGGCCGCCCTCAACCGGCGGGCGGTGTTCGCCCGCGACGACAACCGCTGCCAGTACTGCGGGGCGCCGGCGGAGAACATCGACCACGTCATCCCCCGCAGCCGGGGCGGCCTCCACGTCTGGGAGAACGTGGTGGCTGCCTGCCGGCCCTGCAACAGCCGCAAGGAGGACCGCTCCGTGCACGACGCCGGCATGGTCCTGCGCCGGCGGCCGACGGCGCCCAAAGAGCTGACCTGGATCATCGTGGCCGTGGGCCACGTGTCGCCGCAGTGGGAGCCCTACCTCCAGGGCGCCGCCGCCCTCTCCGCCTGACCCCCCCGTCGCGTTCTGGTTGCGGTTACCCGCGTATGCGGGGGCTAGGTGCAACCAGAACGATGGGGTGATGTGGGACGTCCGGCGCCGGCGGGGGGCGCCGGCCGACCTCTTCGACCACGAGTGGCCCTCGACCCGCACCGCCTGGGTGCTCGAGCCCACCTCGACGGCGGTCGTCCTCGGCAGCACCCAGCCGGATGCCGTCGTCGTACCTGGCACGCCGGTGGTCCGCCGGCGCAGCGGGGGCGGGGCGGTGCTGATGGAGCCCGGCGGGCTGGTCTGGATCGACGTGCTCGTGCCGGCGGACGACCCCCTGTGGGAGGTCGACGTGGGCCGGGCCTTCGCCTGGCTGGGCGACACCTGGGCCGCCGCCCTCGGCGCCGGCGCCAAGGCCCACGCCGGCCCCCTCATCGCCACCCCCTGGTCCCGCCTGGTCTGCTTCGCCGGCCTCGGCCCCGGTGAGGTGACCGTCGAAGGGGTCAAGGTCGTCGGCATGAGCCAGCGCCGGACCCGTGCCGGCGCCCTGTTCCAGTGCGCCGCCCTCCTCGAGTGGCACCCCGAACGCCTCCTCGACCGGCTGGCCCTCACCGCGGAGGAGCGCCGGCAGGCCGCCGCAGAGGTGGCCGGCGCCGCCCGGGGGCTCGATGTCGACGTCGCCGCCTTCCTCGACCGCCTCCCCTGAACGAGGAAGGGCCCCTCCCTGAGGAGGGGCCCTTCGACTTTCGTGGCTCCGGCTTCCTAGAACAAGAAGAACAGGAAGGGGAGGAGCACGATGGCGATACCGAGCACTGCGGTGTTGGTGGCCGTCGGGGAGACGATCACCGGACCGGTTGCGCCCGTGCCGCCGGAGTGGCCGGAAGCGGCGACCGGGTTACTGACGGAACCCGACGTCGCCGATCCGGTGGCCCCGGTGTTGGTGGCGCTCGACTGAGCCGACACGGCCCCCGAGTTGCCGGAAAGGGCGTCAGGGGCGACGGTCACCGTCGTGGTCCCACCTGCCCCGCCATTGGCGGAACCGGTGGCGACGGAGGAGCCGCCCACTGCGGTC
>DATLHA010000150.1:0-8190 GCA_035540095.1 Acidimicrobiales bacterium
GCGGATCAAGCTGGTCGACGTCACCGGGATGCGGTCGATCCGCCGGCATCCCAACAAGAAGCACTTCATCGCCAAGCTGGAAGGCCACAAGATCACCGGCGTCGAGCGCCGGGGGAAGTACCTCCTCCTGCGCCTGGAGGGTGGCGACATCCTCGTCGCCCATCTGGGGATGAGCGGTCAGTTCCTGCGGGCTCGCAACGAGACCCGTGACCCCCTGACCAAGCACACCCACGTGGTCATCACCTTCACCCAGGGCGGCCAGCTGCGCTTCATCGATCCCCGGACCTTCGGCGAGCTGTTCGTCACCACGCCCGAAGAGCTGCCCGACGTGGTCCCCGAGCTGGCCCACCTCGGCTTCGACCCCGTCGAGGACATGATGAGCTGGACCAAGTTCGGCGAGCTGCTGGTGGCCCGCAAGGCCAAGCTGAAGGCCCTGTTGATGGACCAGAAGTTCTGCGCCGGCATCGGGAACATCTACAGCGACGAGATCCTCTTCGCCGCCGGGTTGCGCTACGACCGCTCGTCGGAGACGTTGTCGAGCCAGGAGGTCCGCCGGCTCTACCGGGCCATGGTGGAGACCCTGCAGGACGCCATCAAGCACCGGGGCTCGTCGCTGTCCGACGAGCAGTACCGGGACCTGTTCGGCAACACCGGTGAGTACCAGAACATGCACAAGGTCTACGACCGGGAGGGTGAGGCGTGCCGGCGGTGCCGGAGCACCATCGCCCGGGTGAAGTTCAACGGCCGCTCGTCCTTCCTCTGCCCCCAGTGCCAGGTTTAGGTTTCGTCCTCGCTGGCGCTCGGACGAGTTGCAAGGCGCTCCAGGCGACCGGCGGAGCCGGTCGCCCTCCGCCGTTCATTCCTGGCCGCCAGCCGAGCGGGGCCGCCTCACGGCGGCACCGGCGGCCGGCGGCATGAACCCGGCAGTCGTCGCCGGGGGGCCGGACGACTACATGGAGGTCCACCACCTCGTCCTGAGTGGGACGAACCGGGAGATCGGGGCCCAGTTGGCGGCCATGGCGCTGGAGCGGCACGGGGTGGCGCCGGCCACCGGCGGCGATCCGCTGGTGACCCGGTCCCGCCGGCGCTGGTACCGGCGGGAGTGGCCGGCGCATTTCGAGCGCATCCGAGGCGTGGCCGACGTACACGGGCTGGCGGTGGACGACGACTCGGTGGAGCTGGGGCTCCTCGCCTACCTGGGCGCGCCGCCGGGGTGCTCCGTGGCCTGGCTGCCATCCACGGCGTCCGGCCATCCGACGTTGAGCCGGAACTACGATTTCCCGACCGGCACGTTGACGGAACTCCTCGGCGGCCAAGCGCAGCCCGGCGAGCTGCCGATGACGGCCCGGCCGTACGTCGTCGAGACCCACCCGACCGACGGGGGGCCGTCGTGCCTGTTCCTCTGCGCCTACGAGCTGCTCGGTGGCTGTATCGACGGGGTGAACTCCGAGGGGCTCGTCGTGGCCCTGCTGGCCATCGACGAGGCTGTGGGAGGAGACCCGACGCTGGCGCCGGCCGTGGGCCTGAACGAGATCCAGCTGCTGCGGTTCGTGCTGGAGACCTGCGCCACGACCGGCGAGGCCCGGGAGGCGCTGCTGGCCGCCAAGTACAGCTACATGTTCCTGCCGTGCCACTTTCTGGTCGCCGACGCCGCGGGCGACTCCTTCGTCTTCGAGCGCACCGCCAACGCCGACCACCTGGTGGAGGGCGGCGGCGACGCCCAGGTCGTGACCAACCACATCCTCCACGGCCGGGCGTCGCTCGACGACCTGCCGGCGGAGGACGGCCCGTCGGCCACCTATGCCCGGGCCCGCCGGCTCACCGCCGCGGTCGCCGGCCGCTCGGGGCTGTCGCCGGCGGAGATGAAGGCCGCCCACGCCTGCGTGCACCGCGAGGACCCTGCGTCGCCGTCTCGCACCCTGTGGCACGGGCTCTACGACGCCGTCGACCGCAGCCTGGAGGTGTCGTTCTACCTGGGCGACGACCCCGGCGGCGGCGTCCGGCGCTCGGAGTACCTGCGGTTCAGGCTCTGAGGGTCCGCGGCATCCGCCACCCTCGCCGGTAGCGTGGATTCGATGTTCCTGCGGTCGCTCACGCTCAAGGGGTTCAAGTCCTTCGCGGACCCCACGACCCTCGAGCTCGAGCCCGGCCTGACCGCGGTCGTCGGCCCGAACGGGAGCGGCAAGTCCAACATCGTCGACGCGGTGGCATGGGTGCTCGGCGCCCAGGGCCCCCGCTCGATGCGCTCCACCCGCATGGACGACGTGATCTTCGCCGGCACCGGAAAGCGCTCGGCGCTGGGGCGGGCCGAGGTCACCCTGACCATCGACAACACCGCCGGCCTGCTGCCCATAGGGCTGAGCGAGGTGACGATCACCCGCACGCTCTTCCGCTCGTCGGGGGAGAGCGAGTACTCCATCAACGGGGCGCCATGTCGGCTGCTCGACGTGCAGGAACTGCTGTCCGACACCGGCGTGGGCCGCCAGCAGCACGTCATCGTGTCGCAGGGCAACCTCGATACCGTGCTCGACGCCCGCCCGGAGGACCGCCGGCTCATCATCGAGGAGGCGGCCGGCATCTTGAAGTTCCGGCGGCGCAAGGAGAAGGCCGAGCGCCGGCTGGAGGCCACCGAGGCCAATCTGGTGCGCCTCGCCGACCTCAACCGGGAGGTGGGCCGCCAGCTGAAGCCCCTGGAGCGCCAGGCCGACGCCGCCCGCCGCCACGACGCCCTGGCCGCCGAGCTGCGGGCGCTGCGCCTGCACCTGGCCGGCCGGGAGCTGGCCGCCCTGGCCGCTCGCCGGCAGGCCGCCGCCGGCTCCCGCACCCGGCTGGCCGCCGAGGAGGCTTCGATCCGCACCGAGCTGCGGGGCCTGGACTCCTCGGTCGTCGCCGCCGAGGCGTGGGTCGCCGCCGCCGCCGGCCCGGGACTGGGTGAGGCGGTGGGTCGGCTCGAAGCCCTGCGGGAGCGGGCGCGGGGGCTGGCCGCGGTGCTGGCCGAGCGCCAGCGGTCGCTCGGGCGCGACCGGCAGTCGGCGGTCGATACCAACCTCGTCTCCTCCCTGGAGTCCGAAGCCGCCCGCCTCGCCGCCGAGCTGGCCGAGGTCACCGCCGAGGCCGCCGAGCTGGCGCCCCAGCGGGCCGAGGTGGCGGAAGCGGAGGCCGCGGTGGCCCGGGAGCTGGAGGCGCTTGCCGTGCCGAAGCCCCGTCCCGACCGGGCCGCCGAGGCCCGGGGCGAGCTGGCCGCCGTGCGGGCCGGCGCCGATCGGGGCCGGGCGGAGATGGCCCGCCTGGAGGCCCGCCTGGTCGCCCTGGAGGCACAGGCCGCGGAGTTCGACGCCCAGGTCACCGGGCGGCGGGCCGAGGTCGACGGGGCCACCGTCGAGGAGCGGGCCGCCGTGGCCGGCGCCGAGGTGGCCGAGGAGGCGCGCACGGAAACCGCGGCACGGCTCGAGACGGCCCGGGCCGAGGCCCGTGAGACGGCGTCGGCCGAGAAGGTATGGACCGCCCGGGCCGAGGCGCTGGCCATGGCCCTCGCCGAGTCGGCCGGTGAGGCCGGCGCCGTCCGGCTGGCGGGGGAGGCCGGCGTGCTGGGCCCCCTCGTCGAGCTGGTCGAGGTCGACCCCGGCTGGGAGGAGGCTTGGGCGGCGGCGGCGGCCGAGCTGGCCTACACCGTGGTGGTCGACGGCGTCGGCGCCGCCCGCCAGGTGCTGGCCGGCCTCGACGACGCCGGCATCCTGGCCCTGGGCGCGCCGGCAACGGCGCCGCCCGCCCTGCCCGCCGGCTGTCCCGGCGAGCCGCTGCGAGCCCACGTCCGCTCCCCGCACCGCGGTGTCGACCGGCTGCTCGACGTGCTGCTCGCCGGCGCCGTCGTCGTCGGCGGGGGCTGGACGGAGGCGCTCGACGCCAGCCTGGCCCATCCCGATGTCGTGGCCCTCACCAGGGCCGGCGACCGTTTCGGGGCCACCGCCTGGCGGCGGGGCAACACGGGCACGGCCGCTACGCGCATCGCCCTCGACGAGGCCCGCAGCCGCTGCCAGGAGGGGGTCGCGGCCGCCGCCCGGGCCGCCGCCCATCTGGCTGAGGTGTCCGTCGAGGCGGAACAGGCCGTCGCCGTGGCCAGGGACGCCGGCCACCGCCGTGACGCCGCCGTCCGGGCCGCCCGCACGGCACGGGCGGACTTCGAGCGGGCCCAGACCCGCCGGCGGGAGACGCTCGCCGAGGCCGAAGGCGTCCGCTCCCACGTCGAGCAGCTGGCCCGCCGGCTGGCCCAGGAAGAGGCCCGGATCCACGAGCTGGCCGCCCTCCTGCCCGTCCTGGAGGCCGAGGCGGCCGCCGGCGCCGAGGAGGCGGGCCGCCTGGCCGCGGCCCGGGCCGAGGCCCAGGACCGTATGTCCGCCCTGCGCAGCCGGCGCACCGGCCTGGACATGGCCGCCACCGCCCTGACCGACCGCCAGGCGTACCTGGCCCGGCGCCTCGGCGAGGTCGAAGACCGCCTGGCCCGCTACACCGCCGAGCGGGAGGCGGCCGGCGCCCGGCGCCGGGAGATCGAGCTGCTGAGCACCCGCACCGGGCGGTTGGCGGCCGTGGTCGACGACCGGCTTACCGTCCTCGAGGCGGAGCTGGTCGACGTGCGGGCCCGCCGCGAGCGCCAGGCCAGGGCCCTGGCCAGCGCCTCGGGGCGGTTGGACGACCTGCGCCGCCGGCGCCAGGACGCCGAGCGCCGGCTGGAGGAGGTGCGCGAGCGGTTCCGCCGGGCCGAGCTCGACGAAGCGGAGTCCCGCATGCGCCAGGAGGCGGCGGTCGAGAGCCTGCGCCGGGAGCTGGACTGCGAGCCCGAGACCGCCACCGCCGCTGAGTGCCCGGAACTGAAGGACGGCACCAGCCCGGCCAGCAGGGTCCGGGAGCTGGAGCGGGAGCTGCGCCTGATGGGCCCGGTCAACCCCCTGGCTCTCGAGGAGCTGGCCGCCCTTCAGGAGCGCCACGCCTTCCTGGCCGCCCAGCTCGACGACGTCAAGGGCACCCGGCGGGAGCTGACCAAGGTCATCCGGGCCGTCGAGACGGAGATGGCCCAGCTGCTGGCCGCCGCCTACGCCGACGTGGCGGACCACTTCGTCCGGCTGTTCGAGACCCTTTTCCCCGGCGGCCAGGGGCGCCTGCGCCTCACCGACCCGGACAACCTGCTGGAGGCAGGCATCGAGGTGGAGGCCCGGCCGGCGGGCAAGAACGTCCGCAAGCTGTCGCTGTTGTCCGGCGGGGAGCGGTCGCTGGTGGCCCTGGCTTTCCTGTTCGCGGTCTTCCGCAGCCGGCCGTCGCCCTTCTACCTGCTCGACGAGGTGGAGGCGGCGCTGGACGACGTCAACCTCACCCGCTTCCTCGACCTGCTCGGTGAGTTCCGCCAGGAGGCCCAGCTGCTGGTGGTCACCCACCAGAAGCGGACCATGGAGGCGGCGGACTGCCTGTACGGGGTCACCATGCAGCCCGGCGGGTCTTCGCGGGTGGTCAGCGAGAGGGTGACCGCCACCGCGTAAGGCCGGATCGGGCCTCCGGGGGGGCTGCCGTTACCGGTACCCTTGTCGCTATGGAGATCGCGCTCGGACTGCTGGCCGTGCTCGTGGTCAGCGGACTGGTGGCCGCCTTCATCGCCGCCCGTCCCCGCCGGCGTGATGTGGAGCTGGAGCCGCCGCCGGCGGCTCCGCTGCCGCCGCCGACGGAGTCCGGAGCCCCCCCGGCGCCCAAGAGGGAGAAACCGAAGCGGCCGAGCATCCCCTCCGAGGAGGAGCTGGCCCGCCAGGCCGCCGAGGTCGTCGCCGAGGCCGAGGCCGTTCTGGCCGGCGCCCGGGAGGCGCCCGTCCCGGAGGCCGAGCCCGAGGAGGCGCCGGCGGCGCCGGTCAAGCCCCGCTTTCGCGACCGTCTGGGCAAGGCCCGCGGCCTGCTGGCCGGTTACCTCGGCTCGGTGCGGTCCCGCGCCAAGATCGACGACGAGACATGGGAGGAGCTCGAAGAGGCCCTGATCCGGGCCGACGTCGGCGTCACCGCCACCACGGCCCTGCTCGACCAGCTCCGGGCCCAGGTCAAGGCCGAGGGCATCCAGACCTCCGAGCTGCTGGTCGATGCCCTCAAGGACAACCTCAAGAAGCGCCTCTCCATCGCCGACCGCAGCCTGCGCATCGAGCCGGGCATGCCCAACGTCTGGCTCTTCGTGGGGGTCAACGGCGTCGGCAAGACCACCACCATCGGCAAGGTCGGCCACCAGCAGGTGGGGGAGGGCCGCACGGTCATCATGGCTGCCGGCGACACCTTCCGGGCCGCCGCCGCCGAGCAGCTGGAGCTGTGGTCCAAACGCGTCGGCGCCCAGCTCGTGCGCGGCAACGAGGGGGGTGACCCCGGCGCAGTGGTGTTCGACGCCGTGGAGCGGGCCGCAGCCCGCCAGACCGATCTGGTCCTGGCCGACACCGCCGGCCGCCTCCACACCAAGGTCAACCTCATGGAGGAGCTGAAGAAGGTCCGCCGGGTCGCCGACAAGCCTCCCGGCAAGGTCACCGAGGTCCTCCTGGTCATCGACGCCACCACCGGCCAGAACGGCCTGGTCCAGGCCAAGCAGTTCACCGAGGCGGTGGAGGTCACCGGCGTGGTCCTCACCAAGCTCGACGGCACGGCCAAGGGCGGCATCGTCCTGGCCATCCAGAACGAGCTCGGCATCCCCATCAAGCTCGTCGGCCTGGGGGAGACCGCCGACGACCTGGTGGCCTTCGATCCGGAAGAGTTCGTCGACGCCCTGTTCGCCTGACCCCCCGCCGTTCTGGTTGCGTTCACCCGTCATATAGGCGGTCAGGTGCAACCAGAACGCCGAGGAGCGATCTGGACGGGCCTGGTCTCGCCTTCCGGACAGGGGACAGGGGAAGGCGGCCGGCGTCCAGTACCCTGGGTCGAGCCATGTTCGACAACCTGTCCGACCGTTTCGAGGGGATCTTCAAGCGCCTGCGCGGCCGCGGGCGCCTCGGTGAGGCCGAGGTCGACGAGGTCCTCCGCGAAATCCGCGTCGCCCTGCTCGAGGCCGACGTCAACTTCAAGGTCGTCAAGAACCTCGTCGGGCGGATCAGGGAGCAGTGCGTCGGCGTCGACCTCTCGGCCAGCCTGAGCCCGGCCCAGCAGGTCATCAAGATCGTCCACCAGGAGCTGATCAACGCCCTGGGCGGCGAGAACCTCAAGATCACCTACGCCTCCAAGCCGCCGACGGTCGTCATGCTGGCCGGCCTCCAGGGCTCCGGTAAGACGACGGCCTGCGGGAAGCTGGCCAAGTGGTTCCGGTCCCAGGGCCGCAACCCGCTGCTCGTCGGCTGCGACCTCCAGCGCCCGGCCGCCGTCGAGCAGCTGCGGGTCCTCGGTGGCCAGGCCGGCGTCCCCGTTTTCTCCGAATTGAGCAATCCTGTCGCGGTGGCTCACGCCGGCCTCGAGGAGGCCCGCCGGCTGGGCAAGGACGTGGTGATCGTCGACACCGCCGGCCGCCTCCACGTCGACGAACAGCTCATGGACGAGGCCCGGCGCATCTCCGAGGCCGTCAACCCCAACTACACCTTCCTGGTCGTCGACGCCATGACCGGTCAGGACGCGGTCAACGTGGCCGAGTCCTTCCACCAGACCCTCGAGATCGACGGGGTCATCCTGTCCAAGCTGGACGGTGACTCCCGGGGTGGTGCTGCGCTCTCCGTCAAAGAGGTCATCGGCCGGCCCATCGCCTTCGCCTCCGTAGGCGAGAAGCTCGGCGACTTCGAGGCCTTCCACCCGGATCGCATGGCGGGGCGGATCCTGGGCATGGGGGACGTCCTCACCCTGATCGAGAAAGCCGAGCAGGCCTACGACCAGGACGAGGCGGCGAAGGCGGCGGAGAAGCTCCAGAAGGGCAACTTCACCCTCGAGGACTTCCTCGAGCAGATGCAGCAGGTGAAGAAGATGGGGCCGATCCAGAACCTTGTCGGTATGCTGCCCGGAATCCCGAAGGAACTGAAGAACGCCGAGATCGACGAGAAGGAGATCGGTCGCATCGAGGCCATCATCCGCTCCATGACACCCGAGGAGCGGCGGGAGCCCCAGATCATGAACGGCTCGCGGCGCCTCCGGGTGGCCCAGGGCAGCGGTACCACCACCAACGAGGTCAACCAGCTGCTCAAGCAGTTCAAGGACATGCAGAAG
>DATLHA010000151.1:0-13991 GCA_035540095.1 Acidimicrobiales bacterium
GTGCCCTCGACCTCCAAGGCGACCGGGGTGACATCGGGCTGGCCGTCCGGGGCGACGGTGGCCAGGCGGGCCAGCGGTTGGGATCGGAGGTACTCGAGTTCCTCATCGGTGAAGGCCATGGACACACTGTTGCGCGTCGGCTCGGATGGCCGAAGGCGACGCGATTCGGGAGAGCTTCCTGGTCGAGCTGAAACCCCGCCATGGGTGCGTCTCCAAGCCGGCGTAAGGGGATAGGTCTGGGAGTCCCACTGGTCGGTCCTTATGGGACAGGCAGCCAAGTGTCTGGGTAGCACCGGCATCCGGCGGCTGGTCATTTCTCGGCGGCGGCCACACGACCGTGGCTGAGTGCCTAGGCCCTTGCCCGTCAGTCGTGCATGCCGGCCTTCGGCTCGCGCGAGTAGTGCTCGGAGAGGACCCTCGCCGTGAGCTCCCCACGGCTTCCCACCCCGACCTTGTTGAAGATGGCCTTCAGGTGGTCCTCCACCGTGTGCTGGGAGATGCGCAGTTCCCATGAGATCACCTTGGTGGGCTTGCCCTGAAGAACCAGGCGGGCCACCTCCGCCTCCCTGGGCGTGAGCCCGTAGGCAAGGAGGATGATCGGCGCTAGCTCGGTGGGCGCGGCCGGCTCGACCACGACCGCCGTGTGACGTCGCGCGCCGAGCCCGGCCATCTCCGAGGCATGGAGGACGGCCCATCGACCCGACCGGGTGCGCACCCGGACACGCGGCTGGACCTCCAGGGGCTCGGCAGCCCCACGCAGAGCCTTGAGGCGGGCGAGCACAGCTTCGACCGCGACGGGCAGGCTGCCCACGGGTTGGTCGGGACCCGCCAGCTCCCACAGCCACCGGTCGCCGGCGGGTGTGGTCGCCACCAGCGACCCGTCGGCGTCCAGGACGAGGATTCCGGGGCCGTGGGACTCAGGGCTCGCGATCGCCTCACCGACGAGGAGGGCTCGGCGAAGCCCCTCGCCGACATGCGGAGCTACGCGCGTCACCAACCGGGTTTCGGCCTCGGTAAAACCTGCGGTCGCCTCTTCACGATGGAGGCACAGAAAACCCCAGCAGACGCCGCCGGAACGGAGTGCAACCCGAAGCTCGTCGCCGAGCCCCATCGGTGCCATGATCTCCCGGTACCGGGCGCTGCCGGGACGGTGGTTTCCGGTAGCCCCGTCGAGAGTCGCCGCCGGCGAACGCTCGCTCGCCAGGCTTCGAAACTTGTTGACGTCGTCCTCGAGGTACTCGTTCGACAGGAACTGCGATGCCGCCTCCGGTGGAATCTGCCAGAGCACGGCTCCGGTGAAGAGCAGCGTCGCCGGGTCGACAGGGGCACCGAAGGCCGCATCGACGGTAAGGACCCGCCTCAGTCGTGCCACGACGTCGGAGATGAGCGAATTGGCGTCGACTCCGACATGGCACCGGGCCACGAGATCGCTCACGGCACGGTCGATGCCTGCTCGGGCCATCGTCATCACCCTATGTCCGCCCGGTGCCAACCGCCGGGGGCGGGCAGGACGCCCAGTTGCTGTAGGAAACCCAGGTCATCGAGACGGCCCCATCGTTCCGTGATGCGCCCGTCGCGAACCCGGAAGATGTTGATGCCACGGAGGCACACCTCCCGCCCGGTAGCGGCGACGCCCACGATCTCTCCATCGTGGGTGCCCCCAGCCGTGAAGTGTTCTGCAACCAGATCGCCTTCGGCAATCAGGACGTGGAGGTCGCTGTGCCAATCTGGGAAGGCCGTACGGAAGAGAGCTGCGGCTGAGCGCATGCCTTCGCGATCAGCAGGAGCCCCGAGCGGGGGGTCATGGTTCACGAAGTCCTCGGCCAGGTAGGTGTCGACGGCGCTGAGATCGCCTCGACTGAACAGGCCGTCGATGAACTCGGTAACCACTTTCTTGTTCGCGTCGTTGTCCATGACTGCACTTTGCTCGAGCCTCGCGTCACCATCCATCCCGAATTCCCGGGGGTCGGCGGATGCCAGAGACGGATCGTTACGCACCGTCCAGGATGTCGCAACGAGTTGCGCGTCCGGCAGCCGGCGATCAGGGCGACCTTGGCGGACCGGCGGCGCTCGTGATTAGGGGCTACCTCGGGCTGCGGACCGAGCCTCTACAGAACAACCCGGGCGGTTCAGACAACCCGACCATGCCCCCGGTGGCAGTTACGCGTCGGGCGCGACCAGCCGTTGCACGAGCTCGGCGGCGTTCTCCGACGCCATCGGGTCGGCGTGGCGGTGGACGACCTTCCATTCCCCGTCCTCGCGCCGAAACACCGTAGTGGCTCGGAGCGTGTAGGGCAGTGGTGGTGAGCCGTTGACGGAGGCGGTGGTGTGCTCGAACGCGACCAGGTACGCAAGGTCGCCGCTTGCACCAGCCGCGATGATCTCCTGCTCGCACGATGTGCAGTTCGAGAACCTCGCTTGGAGCCGGTCGAAGATCGGTTCGATCTCTTCCCAGCCGGTCGCGCTCAAGGCCGCCCCGAGGAGGGTCACGGGATCAGTGCGAGCCCAGATGGCCTTGCGGGGCGCGGCATCACCGTTGTGCAAGGCGGTCTCCGCGTCGCGGTAGCCAGCCATCGTCGTCTCGAGGAACGCATCGGTCTCGCTCATCAGCTCACCTCTCAGGCCCGCCATATTAGACCTCAGATCTAATCAGATAGATCCGGAGTATGATTCGGGTCGTGGCAGCTGTCAAGCGGCGTGCGTACCGCAGCAGCATCCGCCGGGGCGACGCACCGGCGCTGGTGTGCGAGGCGGCGTACCGGCTGTTTTCCACCAAGGGGTACCTGGCGACGTCGATCGAGGACATCGCTGCGGAAGCGGGCGTGGCGCGGCCGACCGTGTTCAGCGCCGTTGGCTCCAAGCCAGTCATCCTGCGGGCCGTCGTCGACCAAGCCCTCGCCGGTGACGACGCGCCGGTTCCGATCGCTGAGCGGCCCTGGTGGCGCGAGGCGATCGAGGAGCCCGACCCGGTTCGGTCGATCGAGCTGTACGCGCGAAACATGTGCCGTATCTCTGGGCGAGCGGGACTTGTGCTGCGTGCGCTGGAGACCGCCGCCTCGATCGACGCTGACGCCGCTGAGGTGTGGGCGCGCTTCCAGCACCAGCGACGAGTCGGACTGAAGGAGTTTGCGGTCTCGTTGGCGCACAAGACCAGTACGCTTCGCTACGACGAGGACACGATCACCGACACGATGTGGACGCTCGCGCCCGACGCCTACTTGCGCCTTGTGCACGACGCCGGCTGGCCCATCGAACGGTTCCAGGCCTGGCTCGCCGACCTCCTGCAGCGCATGTTCCTCGAGTGAGGCGTCGATCGACGCCACGTCCGAGGCGCCTCGGTACACGGAGGACTGCCTGTGACGCTGTCTCACCAGCATCCTGGCCGCGGACGACCACGAGAGACGCCGACTAACGCCACAACCGGCGCGCCTGTAAGAGCGGCGTGCCCTCCGAGACCCAGGTGCGCGGCGAACAGAAACGCCAGGATCGATGCGCACGCAGCCGGCGGTAGGTGACGTGCGCTGCCGATCAGGCAGCTGCACGTTCTGTGACAGTGGCCGCCGGGCTGAATCACGAGCGGATCGCCGATTTCCGGTCGCGCCGGGACCGCAGTAAACGGGCGGACGGGAGACCGTGGATGCCTCACTCCTCGTCCAACGACGCCGGCCCCTGGCTCTTCTCGGCGAAACCACACCTTGTACCGCCGCCCACTCGACGCGACAGGTCGAACGGATCGGGTGCCTCGAACTGATCCTTCTAGGCTCGACGCCGCCACAGCCGCCGGCCAACCCAGGTAAGAAATGCGATGACTGCGCCGGCGATGATGCCGACCGAACCCAGCCAGGACACGCCTTCGGCCACTCGGTAACCGGTCGGGAGATCATCGTCCGGCAAGCGCCACTGCTGCGTGCTGCGGGCGATCCTCAACTGGGCGGTCACCAACGACATCATCGACCACTCACCGTGCCGTGGCGTGCGCAGGCCGGAGCTCACTGCGGTCAAACTGCCCGTCGTCTCGGCGGACGACATCATCCGTCTCGCCGACGCCATGGACACCGACTACCGGGTGGCTGTGTTTCTTGGCGCCCTCGGTCTCCGCCAGGCCGAGGTCTTCGGGCTCCGAGTGGGCTCGATCAACTTCCTCCGCAGGACGGTCACGGTGGAGGCGACCGTCAACGAGGTCGACGGGTACCTAGTCGAGGGCAGTGGAAAGACACCGACTCGAACCGCACGTTCTCCGCGCCGCAGGAGGTCCTCGACGAGCTCGCAGCTCACCTGGCCCGGACGGGGCGCACGAGCCCGGAGGAGCTGGTGGTGCAGGCACCCGGTGGTGGACCGGTGCGGGCGGCGAACTTCCGGTACCGCATCTACACGCCGGCGCTCGTGCGCGCCGGGCTCGAAGGGCTCACGTTCCACCGACTCCGCCACTCGGCCGGCCACATGATGCGGGAGGTGGGCGTGCCCCTGGAGGTCATCCAGCGCCGGCTCGGTCACGCTTCGATCCGCACCACGGCCGACATCTACGGATCGCTGCCGGAGAAGGTCGACCGGGCCGCAGCCGATCAGCTGGATCAGCTGTTCAAGGCGTCGAGAGCGAGCCGAAAAACGCTGACCATCACGGGCCAGACCGGGCCGCACCGCCCGCCTGAGGTCCGTTGGTGTGCGGTGCTGCACCACAGTCTCGGAGATTCTCGTGGTGCAGCTGTGGTGCAGGAGCCGCTTCCATCGAGTTTCGCACGCCCTCGACCCCTGCGATATACCCTCTGACCTGGGCTTTTCCGGTGGAGGTGAGCGGATTCGAACCGCCGACTTCCACGTTGCGAACGTGGCGCTCTGCCAGCTGAGCTACACCCCCGGGTCATCCCAGGTTAGTCGAGGGCGCCGGCGGCCTCGTTGAGAGCTTCCTGGAGGCGGGTCTGGAGGATGGTGGTGGTCAGGTCGCCCCGGGTGCGCTCCAGAACGGCCCGCAGGGCGTCGGTGGTGCGGCGCAGGCCGCCGCTGACCGCATCGGGGTAGTCCATGGTGACCAGGAGGCCGTAGGCCTCATCCATGGCGGCCAGCAGGGCCTCGCCGCGGGACAGGTCGCCGTGGCGGAGGCGGTCGAGGAGGTGCCGGCGCAGCTCGCTGGCCGCCTCGGCCAGGCCGTTCAGCCAGGCCGCCGGCGAGACGTGAAGCTCCCCGTGGGACGGCAACGGGCTGTCGCTCACCATGGCTGCGGTCAGGCGGGCCTCGGCGTATTCCTTGGCCGCGTCGTGGAGGGGGCCGCTGCCCACGAGCGAAGGGAACGGCTCCAGGGCCTCCTGGGCCTCTCGGAGGGCCTCGCCGGCCTCGTCGGCCAGACGGAGGGCCTCCTCCGGCTGAAGAAGGTGCACAGCGCGGATGGAGCTGCCGCAGGCCCGGATGGTACGCCGGCACGCGGCCAGGGCCACCTCCCGGGCGGCGTTGGCCGCGTCGAGGTTGGCCCGGACGCGCTCTGCCAGCGCCGCGAGCTCGGTACTGCGGTCGACCGCTAGTTGGCCGACCGGCGCAGCAGCGCCGGCTCGGCACGCAGCAGGGCCGGGTCGAGCCGGTGGGCCTGGGGCAGGAAGCGGACCTTCATGTCCCGCTCGGCGGCCAGGTTGCGCTGGTGGACCAGCAGGGCCACGTAGCCGACGAGCAGCACGTCGGCCACCACGTGGGCGACGAGCATGATCCCCATGCTGAACAGCAGGCCCAGGGCCAGGGTGGCGACGGCGGCGACCAGCAGGGCGCTCAGGACGTCGCGCCGGCGGCGGATGGTGCGGCTGCGGGCGGCGGAGGCGGCGACCGACGAGACGGGGCGGGCGGCCCGACCCGGCGCCCGGTAGGCGGGGGCGGGCGAGGTACGGGCGCCACGGATCGGCCCGTGGACCGGGGCGAGCGCCGGCGAGGCGCCGTGCGAGCGGTACCAGTGGTCGCCGCCGGCGGCCGAGCCACGGTGGGGCCCGGTGCGGCGCAGCACGGTCAGCTGTCGCTTGAAGTTGTGGATCGAGTCGCCAGGCCGACCCTCCGCCCGGGCACGGAAGAACGGGGGGGCAAGCACTGCGATCCAGATCCCAGCGAGGACCAGAAGAACCAACGTCACGCTCCTCAGACCTTCCTTTACCTCGATGGACGGTACTGCGCCACAAGCCGCGAAACGCGGATGGGGGGAGCCGGCGCCCCCTCTTCCTACCAGTCGAGGGAGGGGGAGGCAACCCCCGGCCCTAGTCCTCGACGGCCCGGCGGTAGATCCCGGAGCGCCCGCCGGTCTTCTCCCAGAGCACCAGTTCGGAGATCATGATCGAGCGGTCGACCGATTTGCACATGTCGTAAATGGTCAGCGCGGCGACGGCGCAGGCGGTCATGGCCTCCATCTCGACGCCGGTGCGGTCGATGGTCTCCACCTGGGCTTCGACCTCCACGTTGTCGTCGCCGATGGTGAAGTTGACGAACACCGAGCCGACCAGGAGGGGGTGGCAGAGGGGGATCAGGTTGGGCGTCTGCTTGGCCGCCTGGATGCCGGCGACCCGGGCGACGGCCAGCACGTCGCCCTTGGTGAGGGAGTTGCTGGCCACCATGGAGGTGGTCTCCGGCTTCATCATCACCTTGCAGCGGGCCAGGGCCCGGCGGTGGGTGGCCTCTTTGGGGGTGACGTCGACCATGCGGGCTCGTCCGAGGGGGTCGATGTGGGTGAGTCCGCGGTCGCTCATGCCCCGAGAGTGTACGACGAGGGGGGCACAGCGGGGTCGGGGCCCCGCTGTGGGCAGCGGGCGGGGTCCGAAGGACCCGGGTGCCCGCTGCGGGACTCAGCCACCGATCTGGCTCATGCTCCGGTCCGGCCGGATGAAGGTCACCTGGCCGATCGAGTGGCCCGCCCACTTGGTGCCCACGTCGGCGGCGATGGCGGCGGCCACGTCGTCGTCGGAGCCTCCCGAGCGCAGGATGGCACGAAGGTCGGTCTCTTTGACCGCGAAGAGGCAGTTGCGGAACATGCCCTCGGCGGTGAGGCGGACCCGGTCGCAGCTGCCGCAGAAGGACTGGGTGACGCTGGCGATCACACCGATCTCGCCGGCGCCGTCGACGTAGCGGAAGCGCTCGGCCGGCGCCGAACCCCGGACCGGGATGGGCGCCAGCGGATAGACGGCCGAGATCGTCTCCACCACCTCGGCGCCGGGGACGACCGTGCCCGGCGTCCACCCCTCCTCGGCGTCGAGAGGCATGAACTCGATGAAGCGCATGGTCACGCCCCGCTCCCGGCCGAAGCGGGCAAAGTCGACGATCTCGTCGTCGTTGACGCCCCGGATCAGTACGCAGTTGACCTTGACGGGCGAGAAGCCGGCCTCCACCGCGGCGTCGATCCCGTCGAGGACCTGGTCGAGGCCGTGGCGGCGGGTGATGGCGAAGAAGGTCTCGGGGCGCAGCGAGTCGAGGGAGATGTTGATGCGGCGCAGGCCGGCGGCGCGCAGGTCGCCGGCGAGGAGCCGCAGGGTGGCCCCGTTGGTGGTCAGGGACAGGTCGGTGCCGCCACCGCCGGCGCCGGAGGCAGGACGCAGCCGGGCCAGCTTGTCGACGAGGACGGGCAGGTGGGCCCGCACCGTGGGTTCCCCGCCCGTGATGCGGATGCCGGTGAAGCCGAAGCGCTCCACGCACACCCTGGCCACCCGCTCGATCTCCTCGTAGGTGAGCAGGTCGGGCCGGGGGAGCCAGGCCAGGCCCTCCGCCGGCATGCAGTACCGGCAGCGCAGGTTGCAGCGGTCGGTGATGGAGATGCGCAGGTCGCGCACGGTGCGCCCGTGGGGGTCGACCAGCGGTTCGGCCATCACCCCAACCTACGTGAGAAGCATCACCTTTACCGTTTCGTCGGCGTGGACTCCGTCGCCGTCGGGGAGCACGACCAGGGCGTTGGCCAGGGCCATCGCCCGCAGCAGGTGCGACGCCTGGGCCCCGGACGAGCGGACGTGGAGGCGACCCTCGTCGTCGGTCGTGGCGACCACCCGGACGAAGTGCACCTTGCCGTCGGGCTGGCGGCGCAGCGCCTCGTCGGCCACCGCCGGCAGCTGGGGCCGGTACGGGTCCCGGTGCCCGGTCATGTGCCGCAGCGCCGGCCGGGCGAACAGCTCGAAGGACACCATCGACGACACGGGGTTGCCCGGCAGCCCGAAGACCGGCGTGTGGTCGACGACGCCGAACGCCAAGGGCTTGGCCGGCTTCACCGCGACCTGCCACCAGTGCATGTCGCCCAGGCGGTCCAGGACGACCTTGACGTAGTCGAAGTCGCCCACGCTGACCCCGCCGGAGGTCAGGATGGCGTCACATCCGGCCACCCCGCTTTCGATGGCCGCGGTGATGGCGGCCTCGTCGTCGGGCGCCGATCCCAGGTCGACCGGCTCCCATCCGGCCTGCGCGACCAAGGCCAGCAGCATGGGGCGGTTGCTGTCTCGGATCTGGCCGGGGAGCAGGTCGCCCGGGGCCGAGGTCAGCTCATCGCCGGTCGACAGCACGCCCACCCGCGCCCTCGGGTGAGCGTCGACGGTGGCCGCCCCCACGCTGGCCAGCACCCCGAGATGTCCCGGGCCCAGCTCGGTGCCGGCCTCGAACAGCACCTGGCCGGCCCGTATGTCCTCGCCGGGGTGGCGGACGTGGTCGCCGACCGAGGCTGCGACCTCGATCGTCACCTTGGCGCCCTCCGACGACGTGCGTTCCACCATCACGATGGCATCGGCGCCGGCGGGCACCACCGCGCCGGTCATGATGCGCACCGCCTGACCCGGGCCGACGGGCACGCCCGGCGCCGAGCCGGCGGCGGCCGTGCCCACCACCTCCAAGGTGACGGGTGGGCCGGCGGTGTCGGCCGCCCGCACGGCGAAGCCGTCCATCGCCGAGTTGGCGAACGACGGGACGTCGTGGCCGGCGACCACCTCGGCGGCGGTCACACAGCCGAGCGCCTCCGCCAGCGGCAACGACTGCGACACCAGGACCGGGCAGGCAGCCAGGATCGCCTGCTGGGCCTCCTCGACCCGGATCAAATGAGCTTCTTGCGCTGGACGAGGTCGGCCAGGAACAGCCGGAACTTCGGTCCGAGATCCTCCCGGTCGATGGCCAGCTCCACGGTGGCCCGCAGGTAGTCGAGCTTGTCGCCGATGTCGTAGCGGCCCTCTTCGAAGACGTAGCCGTAGATCGTCTGCTGCTTGAGCAGGATGGCCATGGCGTCGGTGAGCTGGATCTCCCCGTTGGCGCCGGGGTGCACCTGCTCCAGGCAGTCGAAGATCTCCGGGGTGAAGACGTAGCGGCCCATGACCGCCAGGTTGGAGGGGGCGTCCTCGGGCTTGGGCTTCTCGACCACGTCGAGGATGCGCACCAGGTTGTCCTCGACCGCCTCGGGCAGGGCGCAGCCGTAGGAGCTGATCTCGCTGCGGGCGAACTCCTTGAGGGCGACCACCGAGCGGCCGTAGCGCTCGTGGAGGGCGACCATGTCGGACAGCACGGTGGACCGGCCGGTCATGATGTCGTCGCCCAGCATGACGGCGAAGGGCTCGTCGCCGACGTGCTGGCGGGCCACGGCCACCGCGTGGCCCAGGCCCCGGGGCTCACCCTGGCGGACGTAGTGGATGTCGGCCATCTCGGCGATGGCCCGCATCTCCTTCACCATGTCGAACCTGCCGGCCTCCTCGAGGTAGTGCTCCAGCTCGAAGGACCGGTCGAAGTGGTCCTCGAGGGAGCGCTTGCCCCGGCCGGTGATGATCAGGATGTCACGCAGGCCGGCGGCCACCGCCTCCTCAACCACGTGCTGGATGGCCGGCTTGTCGACCAGGGGCAGCATCTCCTTGGGCTGGGCCTTGGTCGCGGGGAGGAACCGGGTGCCGAGGCCGGCGGCGGGGATCACGACCTTGTTGATTCGCTTCATCGCGGCTCTCCCTTCTCCCCCTCGGGCGGTCCGCCGGCGTTGGCGTGCTCCACCCGGTTCCGGCCCTTGGCCTTGGCCTGGTACATCGCCGCGTCGGCGGCATTGACCAGATCCTTGCCCGACGAGCCGTGCTCGGGGTACGCGGCCACCCCGACGGAGATGGTGATGTCCAGCGACCCGCTGTCGATGCGGAAGGGGGCGGTTCCCACCGCCGAGCGGATCTTCTCGGCCAGGAGGAGGGCCCCGTCGAGTCCGGTCTTGGGCAGCAGCAGGGTGAACTCGTCGCCGCCCCAGCGGGCGACCACGTCGACCTCGCGGACGGCCTCGGTCAGCCGGCGGGCCAGCTCGATGAGGACCGTGTCGCCGGCCTGGTGACCCCAGCGGTCGTTCACCGCCTTCATCTGGTCCAGCTCGACGAACACCACCGCGAAGGGCTCGGAGAAGCGCAGGGCCCGGGAGAGCTCCGACTCCAGCCGGAGGTCGAAGTTCCGGCGGTTCCAGAGCCCGGTCATGCCGTCGGTCAGTGACAGGCGAACCGCCTCTTCGTACAGGAAGCTGTTCTCGATGGCCGTCTCCGCCTGGCGGACGAGGATCTCCAGGGAGTCGATGTCCTCCTCGTCGAACGGCGAGGCCCGCCCGTAGTACCCGAGGACGCCGAACGGATGGCCACCGGAGCGGACCGGAATGGCCATGGCGCCGGCGCCGGCATCGGGTTCCAGAGGCGAAGGTTGCACGTTGTCGCAGGCGCCCGCCGGCCACAACACGGCGCCGCCGGCCCGTGACGCCGCCCCGGCGATGCCGGCGCCCCCGGCCAGCTCCCCCAAAGCGGCGCCGGCGGCGGTGCCCAGCGTCTCCATGGGCCGCAGCCGCTCGCTGCCGGCGACGGTGACGTAGAACACCGAGGCCGGGGCGGCCAGGTAGGTGGTGGTCGCCTCCAGGAGGGCGGTCACCATCACCTGGCGGTCCCGGGTGGAGGCCAGGACGTCGCCGAGCCGGGTGAGGGCGTGGCGGAACTCGCGTAGCCGGGCGCGAGCATCCTCCACAAATCCCAATGCTATGGCCTGCGGTACGCTGAACGGCGACCGGTGCCCGTGCGATCCCCGCCGGACCGGGTGCCCGGGAGTGGTGCATGCCGAAGTACGAGTACGCCTGTAGGAGCTGCGGGGAGCGCCTCGAGGTCGTCCAGAGGTTCACCGACGACCCCCTGACCGAGTGCCCGGCCTGCGGCGGCGTGCTCCGCAAGGTGTTCAGCGCTCCGGCGATCACCTTCAAGGGCAGCGGCTTCTACAAGACCGACAACCGGACCGGGCGACCGAAGAGCGAGACCAAATCCGACGGGAAGGACGGCAAGCAGGAGACGACGGACGCCTCCGAGCCGGCCAAGACCGGGCCGGCACCGCCGCCGCCGGCGGACTCCAAGCCGGCCCCCAAGGCCGCCGAGGCCAAGACCGCCTAGCCGGCCATGGGGCTGCCGGTCGCCGAGATCGGCGTGTTCGGAGGCACCGCCTTCTACTCCTGGCTCGACGACGTCGAGGAGGTGGCGGTGCAGACGCCCTACGGGGCGCCGTCGGCTCCGCTGGCGGTGGGCCACGTCGAGGGGCGGGCGGTGGCCTTCCTCGCCCGGCACGGTCCCGGCCACGCCATCCCCGCCCACCGCATCAACTACCGGGCCAACCTGTGGGCGCTGCGGCGCCTCGGTGTGCGGCGGCTGCTGGCACCCTCGTCGGTGGGCTCCCTCCAGCCCCAGTTGGAGCCGGGGGACCTGGTGGTGGTGGACCAGCTCGTCGACCGCACGAGGGGGCGGGCCGACACGTTCTTCGACGGGCCCCTGCCGGCGCACGCCACCTTCGCCGACCCGTACTGCCCGGAGCTGGGGGCGGTGATGGTCGCCGCCGCTCGGGGAGAGGACGTGACCGTCCACGACGGCGGAACGGTGGTGGTGATCCAGGGGCCGCGCTTCTCGACCCGGGCGGAGTCACAGTGGTTCTCCTCGGCCGGGTGGTCGGTGGTGAACATGACCCAGTACCCCGAGGCCGCCCTGGCCCGCGAGCTGGGCGTCTGTTACTCCGGGCTGGCCCTGGTCACCGACTACGACGCCGGCGTCGAACGGGCCGAGGCGGTGACGATGGAGACGGTGTTCCGGGTTCTGGCCGAGAACATCGAGAAGGTGAAGGGCGTGCTCCTCCGGGCCATCCCGGCCATCCCGGCGGCCCCCGGGTGCGGGTGTGCCGGGGGGGCCATGGACCCGGGGATGAATTCCACGTAATCTCACGGCACTTCCCCCTCCGTGCCGCGTCACTCCGGAGGGACCACGCCCGTGCGCCTGCGCCGCCTCACCCGATCTCCTTTCGCCTACTGGGCGGCCGTCGTCGCCCTGGCCGCCTTCACCGCCTCGACCATCGCCGGGCAGGTCGACCGGGCCGGCGCCCAGGTCGCCCGCTACGGGCACCTACGGCCGGTCGTCACCGCGGCGCGGGCGGTGGAGATCGGCTCGGTGCTGCGGCCCGCCGACCTCACGGTGCGGTCCATGCCCGCCGCCTTCCTCCCCGAAGGCTCACTCGGCGCGGCCGCGGAGGTGGTGGGCCGCTCGGTGGTGGTCCCGTTGTTCCGAGGCTCGCCGGTGGTGATCGGCCAGCTGGCGCCCGACGGCCTGGAGGGCGTCGCCGCCCTCCTCCCCGCCGGCGGTCGGGCGGTGGCCGTGCCCACCGGGCCGGCGTCGGTGGCCGTGCGGCGGGGCGACAGGGTCGACGTGCTGGTCACCTTCGACCCGCCGCCGGCCGGCGAGGATCCGACCTTCCCCGTGGCGGAGTCGGCCCTCGTCGTCGACGCCGGCCCCGAGGCGGTGACGGTGGCGGTGGCGCCGCAGGAGGCGCTGCGGGTGGCCTACGCGGTGGCCGCCGGCGTGGTGACGCTGGTCCTCACCGCAGAGGTGACGCCAGCAGCGCCAGCACGGCCACCCCAGCAGCCACCCGGTACACCACGAACGGGAGGAACGAGCGGGTCCGCACCACCGTCAGCACCAGCCACACCGCTGCCAGCCCGGTGACCGCCGAGGCCACGATGCCCCAGAAGAAGGCCGGCGCCGTGCCCGGGGGGAGGCCCTCGACGGCCAGCTCGACCCCTTTGTAGAGGGCGGCGCCGCCGGTGATCGGCATGCTCATCAGGAACGACAGGCGGGCGGCGGCGTTGCGGTCGAAGCCCAGGAAGCGGCCGGCGGTGATGGTGATGCCCGACCGGGACACGCCGGGGGAGAGGGCGGCGGCCTGGGCCAGGCCCATGCCGAGGGCTTGGCGAGGGCCGTAGTCGCCCTCCTTCTTGTCACCGGGCAGGCGGTCCGCCACCAGCAGCACCAGGCCGAAGACGATGAGCATCACCGCGATGAGCCAGATCTGGCCCAGGTTCTCGTTGATGAAGTCCTCGAGGCCGGCGCCGACGATGGCCCCGGGGATGGCGGAGAGCAGGAGCAGCCAGGCCATGCGCTGGTCGGTGGTGGTGACCGACCGGGTGCGGATGGAGGTCAGGGCGGCGCCGGCGAAGCGGAGGAGGTCGTTCCGGAAGTAGACGAGCGAGGCCAGGATCGTGCCCACGTGGAGGGCGACGTCGAAGGTCTTGTTGAGGTCGGCGTTCGCCGCCCCCGTCAGCTCCTCCCATCCGAACAGCCACGGGACGAGGATCAGGTGCCCGCTGGAGGAGATGGGCAGGAACTCCGACAGCCCCTGGGTGATGCCCAGCACGATGGCGTGGGAGACAGGGATGCCGCCGGAGGCGGCCTGGGCGAGGAGCACCGACGGAGGTTAGGGGCTGCGTGCGGGGAGCTTCGGTGCGGTATGTCCTCGCCCAGCACCCAGCCCGGCCTCAGGACCCGCTGAGCTGGACGTCGCCGATGACGAGGGTCATGCCGGCGGCGCCGCCGGGAAGCCACTCACGGTCGCCGCCGATGGCGACGAGGTCGAGGAGCATGCGCTGGAGGGTGGAGGCGATGGTGGCCTCCCGCACCGGCTCGGCCGGCGCCCCGTCGCGGAAGAGCAGGCCCTCGACGCCCACGGAGAAGTCGCCGCTGACCGGGTTGGCGCCCGAGTGCAGGCCG
>DATLHA010000152.1:0-2028 GCA_035540095.1 Acidimicrobiales bacterium
GTCGGCCTGGGCCCGGTCCATGCCGGCGCCGGCGCCGGCCATGCCCCGCCAGATGTTGCCGCCGCCGACGACCACGGCGATCTCGGTGCCGAGGTCGTTGCGGACCTCGGCGATCTCGCCGGCGATGCGGGCGACGGTGGCGCCGTGGATCCCGAAACCGGTGACGGGATCGGCGAACGCCTCCCCCGACAGCTTGAGGACGACCCGGTTCCAGTTCCCCCGCATGGCCCCCCTACCGGCCGATCACGACCTGGGCGAAACGGGTGATGGTGGCGTCGCCCAGGAAGTCGGCGATGCTGAGCTTGTTGTCCCGGACGTAGTCCTGCTCCAGCAGGACGTGCTCCTTGAAGAAGCCCTTGAGCCGGCCCTCCACGATCTTGGGCAGGGCCGCCTCGGGCTTGCCCTCGTTGCGGGTGATGGACTCGAGCACCTGGCGCTCCTCATCCACCCGCTCGGCCGGCACGTCGTCCCGGGTCAGGAACTGCGGCTTGGTGAACGCCGAGTGCAGGAGGATCTCCTTGGCCTTGGCCGAGTCGCCCCCTTGGAGCTCGACCATGAGGGCGTTCACGCCCCGGCCGCTCTGCTCGTGGACGTAGGTCTCCAGCACCGCGCCGGCCGGCGCCTCGAACCGGAAGACCTTGCCGACGGCGATGTTCTCCTTCAGGGTGATACGCAGGTCGTCGACCGCGTCCTGGTGGGCGGCGATAGCCCCCTCGCCGTCGGCCACGACAGCCGTGGCCAGCTTGTCCAGGAGGGCCAGGAAGTCGGGCGACTTGGCCACGAAGTCGGTCTCGGAGTTGAGCTCGACGATGGCGGCGACGTTGCCCTCCTTCACGGCGGTGACCGCGCCCTGGGTGTTCTCGCGGTCGGCCCGCTCGGCGGCCTTGCTCAGGCCCTTCTCGCGGAGCCAGACCACGGCCTTCTCGAAGTCGCCGTCGTTCTCCACCAGGGCCTTCTTGGCGTCCATCATCCCCACGCCGGTGGCCTGACGGAGGGCCTGGACCGTCTTGGCGGTGATCTCGGCCATCAGGCGTCCCCAGGCACGGTGGAGGTGGCGTCGTCGGTGGTCCCGGCGACGGGCTCGGCGCCGGCGGGCACCTCTGCTGCGGGCGCCTCGGCGGCGGGAGGAGCCGGCGCCTCGGCGGCGGGAGGAGCCGGGGTCTCGGCGGGAGCCTCGGCAGCGGGCGCCGGGGCCTGGGGCTCGGCGGTGCGGGCCGCGGCGAGGCGGGCCTCGCGCTCCTGGGCCTGCAGGGCGGCCTGGCGGCGGGCCTCGGCCTGCTGCTGGGTGCGGCGAGACTCGGCCTCGGGGTCGACGGAGGCCGGCGCCGAGGCGGTGGCCGGCCGGTTGGCGGCGGCCGCGGCCTTGTTGGTGTTGCGGCGGGAGGCGATGAACTTGCCCTCCTCGACGGCGTCGGAGATGACCCGGCACATGAGGGTGCCGGCCCGGATGGCGTCGTCGTTGCCGGGGATCACGTACTGGATCAGGTCGGGGTCGCAGTTGGTGTCGACCACGGCCACGATCGGCATGTTGAGCTTGTTGGCCTCGGTGACGGCGATGTGCTCCTTCTTGGTGTCGATGATGAACACCGCATCGGGCATGCGGGACAGGCCGCGGATGCCGCCCAGGTTGCGCTGCAGCTTCTCCAGCTCCCGGCTGAGGATGAGCGCCTCCTTCTTGGGCATGGCCTCGAAGTCGCCCGCCTCCTTCATGCGCTCGTACTCCATCATCTTCTTCACCCGGGCGCTGATCGTGGTGAAGTTGGTGAGCATCCCGCCCAGCCAGCGCTCGTTCACGTACGGCATACCGCACTTGTTGGCCGCGTTGGCGATGGGGTCTTGGGTCTGCTTCTTGGTGCCGACGAAGAGGATGGTGCCGCCCTCGGCGGCCAGGTCGCGGACGAAGGTGTAAGCCTGCTCGATCCTGACCAGGGTCTGGTTCAGGTCGATGATGTAAATGCCGTTGCGCTCGCCGAAGATGAACCGCTTCATCTTGGGGTTCCAGCGCCGGGTCTGGTGACCGAAGTGGAC
>DATLHA010000153.1:0-10932 GCA_035540095.1 Acidimicrobiales bacterium
AGGCCGGCGTTGTGGACCCCCACGAACAGCAGGAGCAGGCAGACCGCGGCCCGCCGGCCGGCGGTGGCCACACCGTCGTGGCCGACCAGCTCGGCCAGGGCCAGCCCCATGGCCGGCACGGCCAGGGCGATGACCAGGTAGGTGTAGCGGGAAGCGCCCGACGACTCGATGCCCAGCCCGGCCCGCCCGGTGGCGATGATGGCGAAGAGCATCAGCGCGCCGAGGGCGCAGGCGAAGGCCGGCGCCGCGGGTCCCCGGGACCGCTCGCCCTGGCGCAGGAGGAAGGCGGCCAGGCCCAGCAGGATGACCGCGCCCCCGCCCGGGAATCCGACCGTCGCCTCAATGGCCGTGCGCAGGCCGTTCCAGATGTACTCGGGGTACTTGAAGACGTCGTCGAGGGTGCGCTCCTCGTCGCCCACGTTCTGGTTCCCCGTGAGGAAGAACCAGGTCAGGTAGACGGCCCCCGGCACCGACACGGTGAGCGCGGCGTGGCGCCGGCCTCGCCGCATGAGGACCGCCAGGCCGGCGACGGTCACCATGGTCACGCTGACGCCGGAGAACATCAGCCCGACGATCGACACCGCCCACCCGGCATAGTCACGGGCGCCCCAGCGGCCGTCGTGGTTGACCAGGAGCAGGCAGGCCATGCCCAGGGCGACGGAGCCGATGAAGCCGATCTGGAACGCCCACAGCAGGTTCTCGTAGCCGGCGCCCAGGAAGACGAAGACGGCGGCCACCGCGGTGGCGATGGTCCGGTCGACGCCGGCCTGGAGCAGCAGCCGCCACAGCAGGTGGGCCACGGCGAGGTGGAACAGGACGAGCACCACCACGTAGGGCACGTACGTGCGCACGCCGTAGAGGGAGTACAGGGCCCGGTAGATGAGGATGGGAACCGTGGACCAGTGCTCGGTGTGGGGCTCCCAGAGGCTGAGATCGGCCCCGGAGAGGCCCCGGTGGGCCAGGAAGTCCCACTCGTCGCCGAAGAACCACTGGTCGCGGTTGCAGTAGAGGAGGACGAAGAAGCCCGCCACCAGCGTCAACAGGTGGATGGCCAGGGCCACCCGGCTCCGTTGCCTGTGGCCCTCGGTCACCGCGGGGACGATACCGGCGGCGGACCGGGCTGATCCGCCGCCGGTATCGTCAGGGAGATCAGGCTGTGAACCAGCCCTGCACGTCGGCCACCACCACGGTGGACCCGAGGTTGTTGTAGATCGTCACCCTGCCGCCGGAGCCGATCTTGGCGATGACCAGGTTGGGCACCGTCTGGCCGGCGACGAAGTTGAGGTTCGAGGCCAGCGGTCGGGCGGTGCCCGTCGGGTAGACGGTGAGGTAGCTGTCGGGGCCCGGGGAGTCGGCCGCGGTCACGTTCAGGACCACCGAGGTGGCGTTCGCCGGCACCCCGCCCTGCCCGGTCACCTGCACGTCGATGGTGCTCGCGGTGCCCAGCTGGCCCTGGTGCCCGCCGGGGACGCCGAGTCCGGTCCGGCTGTCCAGGATGCGCGCCGGGTTCGCCGGGTAGTACACCGAGCCGGGCAGCGGCGGGGCCTCCACCGGGGCGGCGAAGTAGCCCTGGGTGTCGGCGACCACGTCGACGTTGCCGACGTTGTTGTAGATCGAGATCCTGCCTTCGGCGCCGACCCGGGCGATGACCAGGTTGGGCACCGTCTGGCCCTGGATGAAGTTCAGGTTCGACGCCACGGGGCGCGAGCTGCCCGACGGCCACACGGTGAGGTAGCTCTCGAGGCCGCTCACGTTGGTGGCGGTGACGTTGAGGGCCACGGCGGTGCCACCGGCCGCCGGCACGCCACCGGCGTCGGTCACCTTCAGCTCGATGGTGCCTCCGGGGCCGACCGGGGCCGAGGTGCCCCCCGTACCGACGCGGGTGTCCAGGATCCGCGCCGGCGCCAGCGGGATGTAGGTGGAGCCGGTGGTGTCACCCTGGAAGTAGCCCTGGATGTCGGCGGCCACGTTGACCGAGCCGAGGTTGTTGTACATGGAGACCTTGCCGTCGATGCCGACCCGGGCGATCACCAGGTTGGGCACCGAGACGCCGGGCACGTAGTTGAGGTTCGACGCCAGCGGGCGCTCCTGGCCCGCGGGCCACACGGTGAGGTAGCTGGGCGGGCCGACGACGTCGGTGGCGACCACGTTGAGGGCGACGGCGGTCACGTTGGCGGCCGGCACGCCCAGCAGGTCGGTGACCTTCACGTCGATCTGGCCGCCGGCGCCGATCTTGTCGATGGCGCCGCCGACGCCGAGGCCGGTGCGGGTGTCGAGGACACGGGCCGGGCTGATCGGGAAGTACGTCGAGCCTGGGATCACCGGGACGGTGACGGTGAAGGTGCTTCCCGGCCCGCCCTTGGATGTGGTGGCGCAAAGGACGAACGGGGTGTACCCGGCAGGGGCGAGGCCTGTGGTGTCGAGCTCAGGGGCGAACGTGCCCTCCGCCGTCGAGGTGAACGTCACCTGGGTCGATGCGATGGGCGTCTGGCTCCCTTGTGGCGCCAGGAAGGCGATGCCGTCGAACTGCGCGGTCGCGCTGTGGGGGCACCCGGTGCCGGTGATGTTGATCTTGGTCCCCGCCGGCCCCGAGAGGGGGGTGAACGTGAACTCGACCTCGGGTGTGGTCTGGGCTGCGGACGGTCCGGCGGTGCCGACCAGCTGCAGCACCATCGCCGCCGCCGCCAACGCGGTCCACACGTTGCGCTTCCTCATGCATCTCTCCTTGTCGAGCCAAGGGCCCCGTAACAACGGCGATCACCTGACCGCACCTGGGGACCGAGGCGATAGCCGAGCCGCCTTCGGGTGCCGCCACCATAGCCGCCCACCCTCTCAGACGCAGGGACGGCCCCTCCGGTTGACGTCTCCACGACTTTTCTTGCCCGCCACCAGGAGGCCCGCCAGGACGACGAGGGCGGCGCCGGCCACGAGCCGGCCCCGCATCTCGTCGGGGTTGCGATAGGAGAAGGCGACGGTGTGGCGGCCCGGCGGGAGGACGACGCCCCGGAAGGCACCGTCGGCCCGAAAGACCTCGGCGCGCCGCCCGTCGACCGTCGCCGACCAGCCCGGATCCCAGCGGGCGCCGACGCGGAGGAACCCGCCGGCGGGGGCGTCGACGTCCCAGCGCTCCCGGTCGGCGGGGGCCGGCAGGGGGGTGGCGGTGCCGCCGGCGCCGGCGACGGGCCGGTCGAGGCCCACGACGGCGGCGGTGGCCGCGGGGTCCCAACCGGCGGCGGCCACCCGGGCCCACATGTCGGCCTCCGTGGTCGGGGCGGCGTCGGCCACCACCATGGCCCCGCCCGGGCTCGGGCGCTCGTAGACCCAGGGCTCGGTCTCCGGGGGCACGAGGATCCGGTAGCGCCCGGGGATAGGGACGTCACGCTCGGCCACGACCGTCCGCACGTCGAGCACGTCGAGGAGGGGCGAGGCCAGCCGCTCGCCGTCGATCAGCGACGGGGCCAGGTTGAACTCCTCCGCGTAGCGCCCATAGTCGTCGATCAGGCGCAGGTACCGGTCGTAGTCCTTGGGGAACAGCACCGACAGCCCGTGGGCGTCGGCGACGCCGTAGACCATGGCGACGTCGGGGGCGAACGGGGGGAACGGAGTACGGGCGCCCACGGTGACGAACCGGCCACCCCGGGCGCCGGCGATGTCGCTCACCGCGGTCTCGGGGTACGCCGTCGACTGGCGGATGCTCGGGAACCAGCGGGGTGTGTGGAAGGCGATCTCGCCGAGGGCGGCGGCGGCCACCACGGCGACGGCCAGGCGGGGCCGGGCGCGGGCCACCCAGCCGGCGCCGGCGACCACCGCCAGCAGGCCGGCGGCCAGCAGGGCCCGGTTGCGGAAGTACGCCACCGGCGCCTCCGGCCGGCCCTGCTCGTAGGCGAACCAGCCGGCGACGGCCACCGCGGCGACGGCGGCCGTGGCCACGAGGGCGAGCCGAGCCCGGCGGAACCCGGCGAGCAGGTCCTGGAGGCCCAGGGCGGCGAGGGGCAGGGCGAAGGCGGGGAGCAGGAACAGCCATCGGGGGCTGGAGCGGAACCGGTCGTAGCCGGGGACGATCTCGTAGAGAACCTGGTGGGGCACGGCGCTGTACGCCAGGGCCACGGCGGCCAGCGCCCCCCCGGCCAGCAGGAGCCGGCCCCTCGCCCGGCGCCCGACGCCGCCCAGGGCGGCGCCGACCAGGAGCAGCCCCGTCACCCCCATGAACGGCGAGTCCATGCGCAGCTCGTCGTTCGAGCCGACGAAGACGTAGTCGGCGGCGTTGCCGGTGGCGTCGGGCACGACGGCCCGGATGGCCTCCCGGCGGGGGATGTGGGCGGTGGGGGCCTCGGTCTCCCGGCTGCGGACGACCGTGCCGGCGATGGCCACCGTGGGCAGCAGTGCGGGGGCGGCGACAAGCGCGCCGAGCCCCATGGCCCCGGCGAAGGCCACGGCGGGCCAGAGGATCGGCTTCCTGCTCCTGAGCCGGCGGCCGGCCAGCAGGGTGGCGGCCCAGCCCAGGAGGGCCAGACCGCCGTAGTACAGGTACTGAGGGCTGCCGCCGAGCATCCACAGACCGGCGACCGCGGCCAGCGCGGCCGTCCGCCGCAGGGACGGCCCGGTGACCACCCACCACACTGCAGCCAGCAGCCAGGGCATCCACACCATGCCCGCCAGGTGGACCAGGTGGGTCGACCAGTGGATCCAGAAGGCGGCGGTGAAGACCAGCAGGCCGCCGAGCCACGATGCAAGCGGGCGGATGTCGAACGTCCGCCCCAGCACGTAGACGCCGAGGGCCCCGAGTACCAGGTGGAGGAGTACGAACAGGTCGTAGGCGTCGAATGGCGAGAGCACCGCTCCCAGCCACGACGGGGGGTAGTAGGGGCTGACGTTGCCGTTGGGGGAGACGGGCACTCCGGCGAGCAGCGTCGGGTTCCACTGGCGGATCTCTCCGTGGCGCATGCCCTCGGCCAGGAACTTGAACCACGGGAAGAACTGGAACGTGGCGTCGGAGAGCTGGAGGTTGTGGGGCTCGTGCGCGCTCGGCAGGGCCGAGTACGGCGTGACGATGTTGACCGCGTCGGCCGGCACCAGCGTCCGCCCGGGGCGGATGGACGGCCAGAGCATCACCGTGGCGATCACCAGATAGCTCAAGGCGGCCCACACCACCGGCCGACCCCGACGCACGGAGCCGGAGGCTAGTGGGCCTCCGGACAGGCGACGGTCGCGCCCCAGCGGCAAGAATCGCCGCCGACATGACCCGCGAAACCCTCCGGCGGGCTGTGCCGAAGGCCGCCCTCCGGCGGGCTGTGCTCCCGGCCGCGGTCTTCCTCGCCTGCGCGTTCCTGCTCATGCCCCAGGCCGTCCTCGGCCAGCGGACCTACGCCGGCGTGGACCTCATGGAGGCCAAGTCGCCGTACCGGGAGGCGCTGACCCGGCCGCCGCACGTCGTGTCGCTGGTCCAGACCGACCAGGCCGAGGTCCTCGCCGGCCGGGTGTCGTTCTTCCGTGCCCTCCGGAGCGGCACCTTCCAGCGGTGGGACCCGAACCTGGCCGCCGGCCAGCCCACGGGCACGCTGCCCCTCAACGCGTTCTTCTCGCCCTTCAGCGTGGGATTCGTTTTCCTGCCCGCCTGGTACGCCATCGGGCTGAAGGTGTTCCTGGCCCTGCTGTTCTGCCAGACCTTCACCTACCTCCTCCTCCGCCGGCTCGGCGCGGCCGTGGGGCCGGCGGTGCTGGCCGGCGTGGCCTACACCTTCAGCGGGGTGAACCTGGTCTTCATCCACCGGGTGGACGCGGTGTTCCTGGTGCCGGCGCTGTTCTGGGCCGTGCACCGCTTGACGGGCGGGAAGGCCGACGTGCGGGGCGCCGCCATCCTCGCCGGCTTCGTGGCCTGGGCGTGGGCCGAGGGGTTCCCGTCGGGCTGGGTGTTCTGCGTCTACGCCACCGGAGCCTGGGCCGCGTGGCTGGCGGTCCGGGCCGGCGGCGGGGTGGGTGGTGTCGTCCGCCGGGCGGTCCTGCCCGCGGTGGGCCTGGTCTGGGGCGTGGCCCTGTCGGCGGTGACCCTCGTGCCGTTCGTGTCCGAGGTGCTCGACCGGGGCACCCTCGACGTCCGCGTCGGCCCCGGCGGTGGGCACATCCCGTCGATCCAGATCTTCGGGCTCCTCGACCTCAGCGCCACCGGGCCGCCTCTGTCGGGGCCGTGGTGGAGCGGCCTCAACCCGGTGGAAAGCGTGTCGCACGTCGGCATGATCGCCGCCGTGGCCGTGGCCGCCGGACTGCTCGCCGCCGCCGCGGGCCGCATCAGCTTCACCCGCGAGGGGCTCGACGCCTGGCTCTTCTTCTGCGGGATGGCGGCGGTGGGCGTGCTGGTCAACTTCATCGGTACGCCGCTGCTGTCGGTGGCCGAGCGGCTGCCCGGCATCGCCCGCAACCCCATCGGCCGCTCGCGGTTCCTCATCAGCCTGGCCGTCGCCGTGCTCGCCGCACTGGCCCTCGACGCCTGGTGGGCCCGGCGCCGGGAGCCGGCCTCGACACCGTCCCGGGTGGCGTCGGCCGTCACGCTGGCCACGCTGGCCGGCGCCTTCCTCCTGCCGGTGACCGACTTCTTCCGCACCGCGTCGGCCTACAACCTCCTGCGCCACGTCACCCTGCACTTCACCCTGGCGGTCCTCCTCGCCGCCGGCGCCGCGCTCGTCGCCCTCAACGCCGTGTGGCGGAAGTCGCTGCGGGCCCGGATCGGTGCGACCGTCGTCCTCGCCGCCCTGCTGTTCGCCCAGCTCGGCTGGCCGCTCCGCCACTTCACGCCGGAGGCGCCGATCGCCGACTTCTACGGCGAGCGGGCCGGCCACCGGGCCCTGCGGGCGCTGCTCGACGGCCGCTACCGCTTCGCGGCCACCGAGTACCACTACTACCCGAATTCAGGCCAGGCGCTGGGGCTGCCCGACCTGCGGGGCCTGGCCCTGCACGCCGAGGAGTTCAAGGCGATCGTCAGCGCCTTCAACCCCCAGGCCTTCTCACGGGACCCTCTGAAGATCAACCTGCGCCGCGAGGAGTGGAATCTCACCTCGCCCCTCCTCGACCACCTGGCGGTGCGCTTCTTCGCCGAGGGCGGCGACGAGCTGCCGTTCGGCCGGGTGGCCGAGGGCGCCGACCTGACCTGGGACCGGTGGGCGCGTGGCACGGACCTGCCCGGCGAGATGACGTCCGGAATCGCTCCCGGGCCGTTGAACGGGATCTACGTCCCGCTGCGGGCCGTCGGGCGTTGCCGGGGAGCCTTCGTCACCCTCACCCTGATGAGTGGCGATCGAGTGGTGGCCGACACCACCCGGCCGGCGTTCGACATCGGCGGGGGCTGGGCCGGCTTCGCCCTCCTGGCTCGCAGCCTCGAGGCGGGCGACCCGTACCGGTTCACCGCCACCACGAACCGGCCCTCGTGCGCCGTCGACGTCGGCCTCCTCGGGACCCGTGCCGCCCGCCAGCTCCTGATCGAGGACCCCGATCAGGCCGTGGTCCTGGTCTCCACCGAGCAGTCCTGGATCTACGAGCGGCCGTCGGCGTGGCCCCTGGTGAGCGCCCACGCCCGGTGGCGGGCCTTCCCCGACCAGGAGTCGCTCCTGGCATGGGTGGTCAGCCGCCCGCCCGCCGACGCCGACGTCGCCCCGTTCGTCGGCGACCATCCCGAGCCACGGGCCGGCGCCGGCCCCGCGCCCGAGGTCCGGTCGTCGAAGATCGAGGACAACCGGGTACGGGCCGAGGTGAGCGGCGGGGTGGAGTCGCTCCTTGTCGTCTCCCAGAACCTGGCCGAGGGGTGGAAGGCGAGGATCGACGGCAAGCCGGCCCCCATCGTGCCCGTCGACGGGGCCCTCATCGGCGTCTTCGTCCCGCCGGGCGACCACACCGTGACCCTGCACTACCTGCCTCGCACGTTCCAGGCCGGCGCCGGCATCACCGGCGCCGGCCTGGTCGCCGCCGGCCTTGCCTTCGTGGTACCGGCGGGACGCCGGAGGCGAGCCGGTAGGGTTGGCTGAGGAATGGACGGTCCCCGGTACGACACCGACGTCGACCTCTCGAACCACAACAACAGCCACACGCTGATGGTCGAGCTGGTCGGTGGCACCAAGCGGGTGCTCGACGTCGGCTGTGCCACCGGCTATCTGGCCCGGGCGCTGGTCGAGCGCGGCTGCACCGTGTCCGGCGTCGAGCTCGACGCCGAGGCCGCCGAGGAGGCCCGTCCCTACCTCGAGCGCCTGGTCATCGGCGACCTGGAGACCATGGACCTGGCCGAGGCGTTCGGCGACGACCGCTTCGACGTCGTCGTCTTCGGCGACGTCCTCGAGCACCTGCGCAACCCCCTCCCCGTGCTCCGGCAGGCCAAGGCCCTGCTGGCCGATCGGGGCAGCGTGGTTGTCTCGATCCCCAACATCGCCCACGGAAGCGTGCGGCTGGCTCTGCTGGCCGGCCGGTTCGACTACCAGGACCTCGGCCTGCTCGACAGCACCCACGTCCGGTTCTTCACCCGGTCCTCCCTCGAGCGTCTCTTCCGCGAGGCCGGCATGGTCCCCATCGACGTCCGGCGGACCACGGCCGGCTTCTTCGACACCCCGATCCCTGTCAGCGAGGGCGAGTTCGCCCCCGAGGTGGTCGATACCGTCCGGGCCGACCCGGAGTCGGCGACTTACCAGTTCGTGCTCCGGGCGGTATCCGACGACGCCGAGGCCACCGTCTCCAGGTTGCGCGCCGACGCCGAGGCTCTTCGCGACCGGATTGCGGCCCTCACCCCCGAGCTGGCCGCGGCGCAGGCGCGGGCGGAGGAGAGCCTGGCCCGGGCCGAGGACGCGGAGAAGCGGGCCGCCGATCTGGAGACCAGGCTGGCCGGCACGGTGGAGGAGCTCGACGCCGCCCGGGTCGAGCTCGACGCGATGCGCCGGCACCTCGCCGAGGTGCTCGACACCCGGACCATGCGGTGGACCCACGAGGTCCGTGAGGTCTACAGCGGCCTGCGCCGGCTGCGGGCCAGACTGTTCCGTGGCTGAGCCGGCCATCGTCGTCGAGGGCGTCAGCAAGCGCTTCCGGCTGTACCACGAGCGCAACCGCTCCCTGAAGTCGGCCGTCCTGCGGGGGCGGCGGGCCCGCTATGACGAGTTCTGGGCCCTGCGTGACGTCTCCCTGGAGATCGAGGCCGGCAAGACCTATGGCTTGGTGGGCGAGAACGGCTCGGGCAAGTCGACCCTCCTCAAGTGCATCGCCAAGATCCTCCGTCCCGACGAGGGCCGGATCCGTACCCAGGGCAAGATGGCCGCCCTCCTGGAGCTCGGCTCGGGGTTCCATCCCGAGCTGTCCGGCCGGGAGAACGTCTTCCTGAACGGCTCGATCCTGGGCCTGTCCAAGCGCGATCTCAGCGCCCGCTTCGACGACATCGTGGAGTTCGCCGGCCTCGAGCGGTTCATCGACCAGCCGGTGAAGAACTACTCCTCGGGCATGTACGTGCGCCTCGGGTTCTCGATCGCCATCAACGTCGACCCCGACGTCCTCCTGGTCGACGAGGTGCTGGCAGTGGGCGACGCCGTCTTCCAGCGCCGGTGCAACGAGAAGTTCACCGATCTGCGCCGGTCCGGCAGGACGGTCGTCATCGTCAGCCACGCCTCCGACGCCATGCGGACCATGTGCGACAAGGTGGCCTGGCTCCAGGACGGCCGGGTGGTCTCCGAAGGCCGCCCAGAGGAGATCGTCGACCACTACGTCGACGAGGGCCACGAGGACCGGGTGGAGGTGGCCGCCGAGGTGGCCGAGAGCCGGTGGGGATCGGGCGAGGCCCGGCTGACCGGCGTCCACCTCCTGGACGCGACAGGCCACCCGGTGACCCAGGTGAAGACCGGCGACAAGGTCACCATGCGCCTCGACTACGACGCCACCGAGCCGGTGCCCAAGCCCGTGTTCGGGATCGCCATCGAAACCATGGACGGCACCTGGCTGTGGGCCCACGGGACGCGTGAGGGGGGGCCGATCCCGGATTGGATAGAAGGAAAGGGCAGTATCGAGCTGCAGTTCGACCGCTTCATGCTCCAGCCCGGCACCTTCGACATCTCGGCGTCGATCAACGACTTCACCTGCACCCAGATCGTCGACTACATGCGCCGCTGCCTTCGCTTCGACGTCCTCCACGGCGATCCCCGGGAGACGGGTGGCTATGTCGCCCTCGGGGGCAAGTGGTCGCCGCTCGCGGTGGAGCGCCAGGCCCGCTCCGCTTCCTAGACATCGAACGACGGGGTCCCGGACTTCTGCACGTCGGGCGGTCCGACCACCTCCTTGTCCAGGACGATGACGCTGTCGTAGACGTGCATGCCTCGGATTCGGCGGGTGTACGCGGTGACCGGCGCCGGCTCCTCCCGCCGGTGCCAGCCGTGCAGTTGATCGATGAGATCCTTGGCGTACTCGATGAACGTGCCGGGCCGGCGGTGACCGCCGCCGTACTCCTCCCAGTAGCTGGTGTGAAGGTCCTCGACCAGGTAGACGCCGCCGTCGCGCACCGCGGGGAACATCTCCTCGAAGGTGGCGATCTGCTGGGCCATCGTGTGGCCGCCGTCGTCGATCACGATGTCCGCCGGGCCGATCTGTTCACGCAGGCCGGCAAGGAAGGCCCGGTCCTCCTGGTCGCCGATGACGACGGAGATCTGGTCCTCCTCCAGCGTCTTGCACGCCGGGTCGATGTCGACGCCCAGTATCCGGGCGCCGGCGCCGAAGTAGTGCTTCCACATCTGCAGCGACCCGCCGTGGTACACGCCGAACTCGATGAGCGTGACGGGGCGGCCGCGGAACCGCTCGAAATGGCGGTGGTAGACGTCGAAGTAGTGCATCCACTTGTGGATGAGGCGGCCCTCGTTGGCGAGGAAGTACCGCGTCAGCGGGTTGTCCTGCTCGGTCAACTGGCGGAGGGCGGCGTGAGCCGGG
>DATLHA010000154.1:0-15818 GCA_035540095.1 Acidimicrobiales bacterium
CGTGATTACGGGGGGGTGGCCCCGCCGGCGGCGCCACCCCCCCGTAATCACGCCCGTGCGCCCCACCGTCGTGGTCGTCGGCCTGGGGCCGGCGGGCCCCGACCTGCTCACCACGGCGGCGGTCGACGCCCTGGCGTCCACGCCCCACCGGTACCTGCGCACGACCCGTCACCCGGCGGCGGTGGCCGCCGCCGGCGCCACCTCCTTCGACTCGATCTATGAGTCGGCGGCCTCGCTGGAGGAGGTCTACGCCGGCATCGTCGACGCCTTGGCGGAGGCAGCCGGCGAGCACGGCACGGTGGCCTACGCCGTCCCCGGATCGCCGCTGGTGGCCGAACGCACGGTCGAGCTCCTGCGCACCGACGACCGGGTCGACGTCCGCCTGGTCCCGGGGCTTTCCTTCCTGGACCTGGCCTGGGGCGTCCTCGGTGTGGATCCCGTGGCCGAGGGTGTGCGGGTGGTCGACGGCCGGCGCTTCGCGGTCGAAGCCGCCGGCGAACGTGGCCCCCTGCTCGTCGCTCAGTGCGACACCCGCCAGATCCTCTCCGACATCAAGCTGGCCGTCGACGCCGAGAGGCCCGACGTGACCGTCCTCCAGCGCCTCGGCCTGCCCGAGGAGTCGGTCACCAGCGTGGCGTGGGCCGACCTCGACCGGGTGGTCGAGGTCGACCACCTCACCTCCATCTACCTGCCGGCCGGCGCCCCTCCCGTGGCCCGGGAAGTGGCCCGCTTCGCCGAGCTCGTCCGGACCCTCCGCGAGCGATGCCCCTGGGACCGGGAGCAGACCCACCGCACCCTCACCCGGCACCTGTTGGAGGAGACCTACGAGGTCCTCGAAGCCATCGAAGCGCTGCCTGCGGATGCCGAAGCGGAGGCCGGCGGCGAGGGGTTCGAGCACCTGGAGGAGGAGCTCGGCGACCTCCTGTTCCAGGTGGTCTTCCACGCCACCCTCGGCGCCGAGGAGGGCTGGTTCACCCTGGCCGACGTCGCCCGGGGCATCCACGACAAGCTCGTCCACCGACATCCCCATGTCTTCGCCGGCGTGCAGGCCGACACGCCGGCGGAGGTGGTCGCCAACTGGGAACAGATCAAGCGGGCCGAGAAGGGCCGGGCCAGCATCATGGACGGCATCGGCGACGGCCTGCCGTCGCTGCTCTACGCCCACAAGGTCCAGCGCAAGGCGGCGTCGGCCGGCGTCGACCCGGTGACCGATGAGGAGGGGCCGGGCGCGGAGCTGTTCGCCCTGGTGGACCGCTGCCGGCGGGCCCAGGTCGATCCCGAGGCCGCCCTTCGCGCCACCGCGGCCCGCTTCCGGGACCGCTTCCAGCTGGCGGAGGCCGCCGCAGTCGAGAAGGGGCTCCCGGTCACCGAGGTGTGGCCGGGCTGAACTGATGCGACCGCCCCAGCGATGGCGCGAACGCATCATCAAAGGGCGGGGCCCGGATGCCGAACTACGTTCCCATGGGCCGAGTCCACTGCGGCACGATGGCTGCTCGGTGACGACCGCGCTGGCACCGGCCGAACCGTCCGTGAGGGCGAGGATCCGCACCTTCCTCCCTCGGGGCGGCACCCTGCCCGACGATGTCTGGCGCACCCGCCACCAAGGCATCCTCATCCTCCTCTGGCTCCACGTCCCGGGCCTGTTCGTCTTCGGGCTGGCCACCGGCAGCAGCGCCATCCACTCCCTGTTCGAGGCGGCGGTGGTCGCCTGTCCCGCCGTTGCCGCCTGGCTCAGCACCGGCCGGCGCCGGGAGAGCACGATCTTCGCCGCCATCGGGCTGATGACGGCCTCGGCGGTGCTCGTCCACCTGTCGGGCGGGATGATCGAGGCCCATTTCCACTTCTTCGTCATGGTGGGCGTCGTCGTCCTGTACCAGGACTGGCGCCCGTTCCTCATAGCCATCGGGTTCGTGGTTCTTCACCATGGCGTCGTCGGTGTCTTCTCCCCGCAGGACGTCTACAACCACGAGGGGGCGTGGAAGCAGCCCTGGATCTGGGCGGGTGTCCACGGGGCAGGGATCCTGGCCATGAGCGCGGCCGGCATCGCCAGCTGGAAGCTCAACGAGCGGTCACAGTCACAACTGGCCGCCATGGCCGCCATCGTGGCGTCGTCCCAGGACGCCATCTATGGGTGGTCACCCGACGGCACGATCACCAGCTGGAACCAGGGGGCGACGGAGCTCTTCGGGTACACGGCGGAGGAGATCGTCGGCCGCACGCGGGCCATGGTGCCCCCGGACCTCACGGAGCAAGCCAATTCCCGGTTTGCCCAGCTCTGGAGTGGCCGCCGGGTCGAGCCGTTCGACACCCGCCGGGTCCGCAAGGACGGCAGCCTGGTCGATGTCTCCATCACCATATCGGCGGTCCGGAACCTCGCCGGCGAGATCGTCAGCGGCGCCACCATTGCCCGCGACATCACCGACCGCCTGGAGGCGGACCGGGCTCTGCGGGCCAGCGAGGAACGGACTCGCCGGGTGATCGACACGGCCCGAGACGCCTTCGTGGGCATCGACGGCGCCGGCCTCATCACCGACTGGAACCGCAGTGCGGAAGTGACCTTCGGCTGGTCACGCGGCGATGCCGTCGGGCGCCCGCTGGCCGAGACGATCATCCCGGAGCGACTCCGAGGGGCCAACGACCTCGAGTGCTACCTGGCGGCCGCCGACGGCACCGGCCTCGACGGGCGCATGGAGATCACCGCCGTTCACCGAGACGGCCACGAGCTGCCGGTCGAGGTGGCCGTCTGGTGGATGGGCGGTGGCGCCACGCAGCAGTTCAGCGCCTTCCTGCGCGACATCACCGATCGCAAGCGAAGCGAGCGTGAGCTCCAGCAGACCCTGTCCCTGCTGGCCGCGACCCTGGAGTCGACGGCCGACGGGATACTCGTCGTCGAGCCGGACGGGAGGATCTCGAGTGCGAACCGCAAGTTCGCCGAGATGTGCGGCCTCCCCCTCACGGCGCTGGAAGCACAGCCCGCCGACCACGCCCTGGCCCCGGTGCTCGACCAGCTCGCCGACCCCGACGCCTTCGTCGGAACCATCAGCCGTCTGGCCGGCCAACCAGACGCCGAGAGCGACGACACCGTCATCTTCAGGGACGGTCGCATCTTCGAGCGGTATTCCGAGCCCCAGCGCGTCGACGGCACCGTCGTCGGCCGGGTGTGGAGCTTCCGCGACGTCACGGAGCGCACGCGCCTCGAGAAGGAACTGGCCCAGGCGAGAGACAAGGCGCTGGAGTCCTCCAAGCTGAAGTCGGAGTTCCTGGCCACGATGAGCCACGAGATCCGTACGCCGATGAACGGCGTGATCGGGCTCACGGGGCTCCTGCTCGACAGTGGCCTCACCGAGACCCAGCAGCAGTATGCCCACGGCGTGCGCACGTCGGGCGAGGCCCTGCTCGGCATCATCAACGACATCCTCGACTTCTCCAAGATCGAAGCCGGCAAGCTGGAGCTCGAGACAGTGGACTTCAACCTGGCCGACGCCGTCGACGACGTGGCCACCCTCGTGGCCGAGTCTGCGCGGGCCAAGGGCCTCGAGCTGGTCGCCTACTGCCAGCCCGAGGTCCCGACCATGGTCCGCGGCGACGTCGGGCGCCTGCGCCAGATCCTGCTGAACCTGGCGTCCAATGCGGTGAAGTTCACCGACAAGGGGGAGGTGGTGATCCGGGCCGGGCTCAGCGCCCCGGCGACCGCCCAGTCCGTGCCCGTGCGCATAGAAGTGATCGACACAGGGATCGGGATCGTTCCGTCCGCCGCCGAGCGGCTGTTCGAGCCCTTCTCCCAGGCCGACGCCTCCACTACCCGCCGCTACGGTGGCACCGGCCTGGGCCTGGCCATCTCCCGGCGGCTGTCCGAGGCCATGGGCGGCACCATCGGGGTCGACAGCGTCCCCGGTCATGGCAGCACCTTCTGGGTGGAGCTGCCCTTCGCCGGGGCGGCTGTCGCCGAGCCCAAGCCGGTCATGAGCCCAGGACTGGCCGGCCTACGGGTCATGGTCGTCGACGACAACGAGACCAACCGCCTGGTCCTCGGCGCCCAGCTGCTGGCTTGGGACATCACCGCCGACGTCGCTCCGGACGGCTCTGTCGCCCTGGACCGGCTGCGCCGGGCCGCCGACGCCGGCCATCCCTACGACCTGGCCCTCCTCGACATGGCCATGCCCGGGATGAACGGCCTGGAACTGGCTCGCACCGTCACCACCGACCCGACGCTGCGGTCGGTCCGCCTGATCCTGCTCAGTTCCCTGATCGTCGGCTCCGAGGAGGCGGCCCGTGCCGGGTTCCGCGCCTGCCTCATGAAGCCGGCCCGCCTCTCCCAGCTCCACGACGCCATCCTGCGGGCGATAGCGCCACCTGCGGTCAAGCCGCCGGTGGCGCCGCCGCTCCCGTCGGGAGCCCACCTGACCCGCGGCCGGCTGCTCGTCGTCGAGGACAACGCCATAAACCAGGCCGTCGCCAAGGGGATCGTGGCCAAGCTGGGCTTCGACTGCGACGTGGCCGGGAACGGCGTCGAGGCCCTCCAGGCCCTCGCCCGCCGGCGGTACGACGCCGTCCTGATGGACTGCCAGATGCCGGAGATGGACGGGTTCGAGGCCACGGCGGAGATCCGCCGGGGGCCGGCGCCGACGAACTGCGTGCCGATCGTCGCCATGACCGCCGGCGCCCTGGTCGAAGACCGCGACCGGTGCCTGGCCGCCGGCATGGACGACTACATGGCCAAGCCCATCAAGGCCGGAGACCTGGACGCCATCCTGAGCCGTGTTCTGCTGCCCCGCGTCGGGGCCGCCGAAGTCGCCGTGCATCGCAGAGGTGCCGCCTGAGCCGCCCGGGCCCGGGGAATGTGCGATCGCACCATGCTGGCCGGAGCCGGAGCCGAGGCGCTGCTTCTCTTCGGCGTCGACGGATCCCCGCCGGTCGCCGCCTGCGGGTGCGACCACTGTCCCGACTCGCACCTGGCGCTCGACGCCGCCCTCCCGGCCGAGGTCGAAGCACGATTGGGCCAAGGCCGTTCCGTCGTCATCGAGCCAGCGCAGGAGGGACTTGCGCCGCCTGCTACCCCGCCCTTCACCGGCCGGTCGCCTCTTCCCCGTAGCCGTTCAGCCCAGGACGTCGCCGAACATGTCGCTGTACTCCGACCGCAGGGCCGACATAGGGCCGGGTCGGGCGAGGCGGTAGCCCTGGGCGGCAGGAATACCCAGCGCCCTGAGCGAGCGCAGCTCGCCGACCGACTCCACCCCCTCGGCCACCAGCGCGGCGCCGATCTCGGCGGCGAAGGCGACCAGCGCCGAGGCCAGGGCCCGCCGGACCGGATCCTCGTCGATGTTGCGAGTGAGCCCGGTGTCGAGCTTGACGACGTTCGGGCGCAGGCGCAGAAGGTGCTGCAGCCCCGAGTAGCCGGCGCCCGTGTCGTCGGCCGCGATCCGGACCCCTTCGCGTCGTGAGCGCACCAGTCCCTCGACCAGCGCTCCGTAGTCACCGACGATCGTGTGCTCGGTCAGCTCCAGCACGATCCGGTTGCCCGGGAACTGGGCGAGCAGCGTGGCCAGCCCCGGGCCGATCGTCGCGGGGGACGCGTTGACCGACATGTAGGCACCGAAGCCCAGGTCGTCGAGCTGGCACAAGGCCGTCCTCACCGCATGCAGCTCGAGGTCCACTCCGCGTCCCACGGCGTTGGCCTCCGCGAACCATTCGTTCGGTGGCCGGCGGGGCTCTGCGTCGAACCGGGCCAGTGCCTCGACGCCCACCAGGCGCCCGTCGACCAGGCTGACGATGGGTTGGAACACCATCGACACGAGGTCCTCGGCCAGAACCTTCTCGATCCGCCGTTCGCTCTCCCGGAACGCCTCGGCCAGACGCCGCTTGGCGGCTTGTTGCGCGTCCAGCTCGGCCTGCAGCCGGGCGTTGTGCCGCTCGAGCCGGCTGTAGAGGTCCTTCGTCTCGAGGAGGTTGCGCACCCGGAGGACGACCTCGATGGCATCGAACGGCTTGGTCAGGAAATCCTTGGCGCCGGCCGAGAGCGCCCGCTGTTTGACCACGGCATCTTCGTCGGCGGTGAGGACCAGGACGGGGAGGAAGGCGTCGTCCGGCACGATCGAGCGCAGCGCGTCCATGACCGCGAAACCGTCGAGGCCCGGCATGTGCAGATCCAGGAGCAGGACATCGGGCAGTGACTCCTTGCACCGGCTGAGCGCCGGCTGGGGATCGGTGAAACCCTCGACCGCGGTCACCCCGGCGTCGCCGAGCAAACGGCGAAGTAGCCTCACGTTGGCCGGGCTGTCGTCGATGACCATCACCCGGCTGGAGCCGAGCAGGTCACTCACGGGTGGCGAGCATCTCGTCGAGCAGGCCCAGCAGCCTGGCCACGTCGAGTGGCTTGGTCAGGTAGGCGGCGGCACCCGCCGACAGCAGCCGCTGCACCTGGCCCGCCGTGGCATCGGCGGTGACCATCACCACCGGGATGGATGCCGTGATCGGGTCGTCGAGGAGTCGCCGGAGGATCTCCTCACCGCTGATGTCGGGCAGATGCAGGTCGAGCAGGATGACCGACGGGTGGTGCTGGCGGGCCAGGTCGATCCCGAACCGGCCCTGCATGGCCGAGACGACATCGACATCGCCTCGCCTGGCCAGGATGCGCTCGATCAGGCGCAGGTTCGACGGATTGTCCTCGATGTAGAGCACCTTGTGGCGCTGGCCCGGGGCGATGTGGCCGTTCGTGGGGTGGACGGCGAGCGTCGCCGGCTCGAATTGGAGGCGCTCGTAACGCTCCACGGGCCCCTCCACCCGCGGAAGATCCAAGGAGAAGGTGCTGCCCTGGCCAGGGATGCTCTCGACGCTCAGCGTCCCACCCATCGCCTCGGCCAGGACCTTCGACAGCGTCAGGCCGATACCGGTCCCTTCCACCTCGGTGTGGCCCGCATCGAGGCGGTCAAAGGGAGCGAACAGGCGGCTCATCATCTCCGGGCGGATGCCGGGCCCGGTGTCGGCCACGCTGATCCGCACATCGGTGGCGCCGTGCTCCCGGCACGACACCGCCACCGAACCACGAGGACGGTTGTACTTGACTGCGTTCGAGAGCAGGTTGAGCAGCACTTGCTTCGCGCGCTGCCGGTCGGCGAAGACATAGGCGTCCATGCCGGCGCGGTCGGCCACGAGCCTCACCTCGCGCTCCTCCGCCATCGACCGCACCAGGTCCATGGATTCCTGCACCAGCTCCGATACGAAGACGGCCTCCGGTGACAGCAGCAGGCGCCCGGCCTCGATCCGCGAGATGTCGAGGACCTCGTTGATGAGGTCAAGGAGGTGGCGGCCGCCCTTGAGGATGTGCTCGACAGCCTCCGACTCCTGTTCGTTGAGCGGCTGCATCTTCAGGAGCTGGCTGAAGCCGAGGACGGCGTTGAGCGGGGTCCGCAGCTCATGGCTCATGCGTGACAGGAACTCGCTCTTCGATCGGTTGGCCGCCTCGGCGGCCAGCTGGGCATTGCGAAGCGCGTCCTCCGCCGCCCGGCGCTTGGAGATGTCGGTGAGATAGACGAACACGCCTCTGTTGGCGCCTTGGTGGTCGATCTCAGGCACGGAAAGGGCCGACACCCAGACGACCTGGCCGTCCGGGCGGCGGACACGGAACTCCATCTCGACGGGGCGGCCGGTGTCGCGCAGCTGATCGAGGGCTACCCGAGCCAGGCCCACGTCGTCCGGATGGAGGTAGGGGAGAAGGCTGGCATTCTCGACCACATCGGCGCGCCGCAGGCCGAGCACCCGCTCGACGTTGGGGCTCACGTAGGTGATGCGCCGGTCCTCTTCACCCGGGTCGGCCCGCAGCACCACCGCCGGCCCCGAGACGAGGAGGCGCTCGAGGAACTCCCGGGTCGACTCGAGCTCACGGGTCCGGTCTTGGACCAGGGCGTCGGCGAACTGGCGCCGGCGGGCCAACGTGCGAACGACGGTGCTGATGAGGAGGGCGACCAGGAGGCCGGCTCCAAGGAGAATCCAGGGGGCCATGGCGGGGAAGGTGCCGACGAGTTCGGAGCGGGCCTTGACGACCACGGTCCACTGGTCGGGGCCCACCGGGAACGGAACCTCCACCACCTCGCCGGAGAGTGGCAACGACTCCTCGCTGGTGAGCACCAGGCGGTCCGGGTCGGGCCGAGGGGAGGCGTAGAGGGCGCCACCCATCTCGCTGAACGCAGAGCCCGCGGTCCGCGGGAGCGGCCGGCTGGGGTCCACATCCGTCAGCAGCACGGCCACGACGCGCGCCGGCGCCGGGCTGGCGGCGGCGAACGCCAATCGCGTCCGCCCACCATCACGCACCAGGTCCGCGGCGGGGGCCCGCGCCTCGAGGGCGCGGGCCGCCAGCGACCCGAGGTCGCCACCTATGACCTGTCCGGTGGCCGGTTCCCCACTGGCTGCCGCGGTCACTGTGAAGCCGGCGTCGCCCTCGGTCAGGGCCAGCACCGACCCGCCGAGACCGCGGCTCACGGCCCCCGCTCCCTGGGCGAACCCGGCCTGGTCCGGCAGCGCAGCGAGGACGGCGAGGAGGCCGAGCGTCGAATGTGAAGACTGGACGGAGTCCCGTAATAGCGCCGACACCTCCGCGGCTCTTTGCCGGAGGAGGCGGCGTTCATTGCTTTCGACGACGTTGCGGGTCACGCCGAATACCGCGAACGCTCCCGCAGTCAGAATGAGGAAGACGAACGTGGCCGCGGAGATCCGCCGGCGGGTGTGTCGCGGGGTCGATGCAGTCGACCCCATCGCCGTCCTCCCGTTCTCCACCAAAATCGACAACCCTCGCTGTTGAAGGGTGATCTGCCCGCACCGTACCGCGGCGGATTGGACTCGATCAATGCCTACGCCATTGGCTCCTCACGGGGGCGGCCACCCGTTGAAATGACTGCCGACAGCTCTCCCACCAATTCGGCGGCCCGGCGGCCTGCAGTCCTGATCTCCGTCAAGTCCTCGAGGACCTCGGGACGGTCGGCCAGATCGTTCGCCATCAGGTTGGCGTAGTTGATGACCAGTCCTAGGGCGTTGCGGAGATCATGGATGATCTCGTGTGCTTTCACACCGTCGCTCCCGCCGAGTTCCACGGCGTGATCCTAGTCGCAGCGAGGCGGCCGAAACTTCTCGTCCGTTCTGATGCATTTGCACCTGGTAGGTCGGTGCCATCGGCCCTTGTCCACCTCCCCCACACCCCCGATCATGAGGTGAAAGCAGCCGGACACGGCTGGGAGGTGGGCGATGCAGAAGACCAAGGCCATGCGTGGCAGTCCCGGCGGACAGATCCTGGCCGATCTCCTGTCGACGCTCTCGGCCCGCCTTCGGTACGCCGGCTGATTGCTGCCGGGACGGACCGGCGAAGAAGCCTGGCCGAAGACCTGATGTGCCCCCATACGGTGTAACTCCGGATCCTGCTGTGCTCTAATTGCCGGTTGGGGGGAGCCATGGATCCTTCAGAAGACGTGCTGCGAGGGCTGCTCGGCGCCGCGCCCGACGCCTTGCTCGCCGTCGACGAGGCCGGCACCATCGTCTTCGTCAACGACCAGGCCGAGCGGGTCTTCGGCTGGCCCAGGGCCGACCTCATCGGCAAGCCCGTCGAGTGCCTGGTGCCGGAGCGCTTCGCCGGCCGTCACCCGGATCTCCGCGCCGGGTACATGGAGCATCCGACGACCCGCCCGATGGGCGTCGGACTGGAACTGTGGGCCCGCCGCCGGGACGGCACCGAGTTCCCGGCCGAGATCAGCCTCAGCGGGTTCACCACCGCCGAGGGGTCGCTGCTGGTGGCAGCCGCTATCCGCGACGTCACGGTTTCACGGCGCACCGAGCACCGCTACCGCGCCGTGCTGGCGTCGGCCCCCGACGCCACCATCGGCGTCGACGCCTCCGGCCGCATCGAACTGCTCAACGCCCAGGCGGAGCGGCTCCTCGGCTGGACGGCCGGCGAGCTGCTCGGCCAGCAGGTCGAGGTGCTGGTACCCGAAGCCGACCGTGACCAGCATGCCCTGCACAGGGCCGGCTACGTCGCCGACCCCGAGGCGCGCCCCATGGGAGCCGGCGGGCAACTCTCGGCCCGGCGCAAGGACGGCACCACGTTCCCCGCCGAGATCAGCCTCAGCGCGGTCCATGAAGCACCCGGCTCGGTCCTGGTCCTGGCGTCGATCCGTGACGTCACCGAACGCATCGAACTGGCGGCCGAACGGCAGCGTGCGGCTCTCGAGGCCCAGCGCGAGCGGTCGCACCGCCTGGAGAGCCTGGGTCAGCTGGCCGGCGGGATCGCCCACGACTTCAACAACCTGCTGGGGGTGATCCTGAACTACACCGCCCTCCTCTCGCGGCGGGCCACCGACCCGGCCACCGGTGCCGACCTGGGGGAGATACGCGCCGCGGCGGAGCGAGGCGCGGCCCTGACCCGTCAGCTCCTGACGTTCGCCCGGCGCGACGTCGCCAACCCCGAACGCGTCGACGTCAACGATGTGGTGCGAGGGGTAGTGGCCATGCTGGAGCGGACCCTCGGCGAACCCGTCGAACTGCGCCTGGAGCTCTGGCCAGGGTCGGTCATCGCCATCGTCGATCGCCAGCAGATCGAGCAGATCGTCATCAACCTGGCCATCAACTCACGAGACGCCATGCCCCACGGTGGCCAGATCACCATCGCCACCGAGCGGGTCGAAGGGGAGCTCGACATCGCCCTACGGGTCGCCGATACGGGTGAGGGCATGCCGCCGGAGGTGGTCAAGCAAGCGTTCGAGCCTTTCTTCACCACCAAGCCGCACGGCAAGGGGACGGGCCTGGGCCTGGCGACGGTCTACGGCATCGTTCGCCAGAACGGTGGCGAGGTTCGCATCGACTCCGAGGTGGGGGCCGGCACCACTGTCACCATCGGGCTCCGCTCCGCCGATGATCCGGCCGCTCGTCAGGACGTGACGGGCATCGATCTACTCGATGGCCGGGAACGGATCCTGCTCGTGGAGGATGAGAAGTCCTTGCGGGTGGCGACGGCCAGGATCCTTACGGGCCACGGGTACCAGGTCATCGCCGCCTCGGACGGGGTCGAGGCGTTGGAGTTCCTCGACGACGAGCCGGACATCGACGTCGTCGTAACCGATATCGCCATGCCCCGCATGCGGGGTGACGAGCTCGCCCGGGTGATAGGCGAGCGTCGACCCGGCACGCGCGTCATCATGATGACCGGCTACAACAAGGAGGACGGCCCGACAAGCGGTCGCCTGCTGGCCAAGCCGGTGGCGGAGGAAGAGTTGCTGCGAGCGATCCGGGAGGTCGTCGATGGCGGAGCCTGAGGACACGACAGTCGGGGTCCTCATCGTCGACGATCATCGCGTGTTCTCCGAGAGCCTGGCCCGGCTGCTCGCCGACGAGGACGGGATCACCGTCCTCGGCGTGGCCGGCACCGGCGCCGACGCCATCGAAATGGTGGCCAGGCTGCACCCGAAGGTGGTGCTCATGGACTACCAGCTGCCGGACCAGGACGGGGTCTCGGTGGCGGCTCAGATCAGGCGCCAGAGCGCCCAGGTGATGGTGGTGATGCTGACCGGCTCCACCGAAGACCGCGTGCTGCTGGCCGCCATCGACGCCGGCTGCTCAGGTTTCCTGACCAAGGACCGGGCCGCGGCCGAGGTGGTCCACGCGGTGCGAGCGGCCGCAGTGGGTGAAGCCCTGATCTCGCCCGCCCTCCTGGCCCGCCTGCTCCCGAAGCTCAACCGCACCCAGCGGACCCTCGGGGAGGACCTGAGTGAGCGCGAGCGCGAGATCCTCGGCTTCCTGGCCCGCGGCATGACGAACAAGGTCATCGCCGCCGAGCTGTTCCTGAGCGTCAACACCATCCGCAACCACGTGCAGTCGGTGCTGGCCAAGCTGGGCGCCCACTCGAAGCTCGAGGCCGTCTCCACCGCGGTGCGGGAAGGGATCATCGACTACCCGACGGCCGGCAACGGGTAGTGGCCCACCAGCTCAGTCCAGGCGCTCGCGGCTGCGTTCGTTCAGAGAGGAGATGGCGCCGAACAGAGCGAGCGCCGCAGCTCCCAGGCTGCCGAGCAGGAAGTTGGTGAACTGCACCCGCACGTAGGTCGGCACCGGCACGTTCTTGGCCGCGTACTCGTGCAGATTGGCCCGCACCGCAAGCAGGCTGCCGACGGCGATGATGACGCCCATCAGCACGGCGACGACCAACGCCACTCCCACGACGCGGTCCTGTGACTCCGAGAGAAGCTCGTCGAGGACCGAGGGCATGGAGACGAGGACCACACCAAGCACCAGGAACACCAGCGCGGTCGCACCCAGCCCGCCGAAGGGATAGCCGAGCCGGTGGAAGAGGTCGTCGGGAATCTGGACGCGCTGCCCGCTCTCGAGGCTGAGGCCCTCGACCAGGGACGTCAGGACCTGGACCGTGACGATGCCGATGAGGGCCGTGCCGATCGTCGCCAGCAAGGACGGCCAGCGTGGCGCCGGTGCGTCGAGGTAGTCGTCGAACTCGTCGTCGCCGTCGGTGGCCGCGGCCGGCGCCGGCCTTGCCGTGCGGACGCGGTTCGGCTCGGGCCACTCGTCGCCTGCCTCGGCTTTGGCCGCCACTGGCGGTGCCGGGTCGGGCGTAGGGTCGACGACGTCCTCCCAGGTCGCCTCGGGCTCGGAGGCGGGCGACGGCTGCCTGCTCACCGGCTCCGCCGGCTGCGGTGGCGGTCCGCCGGCCGAGGGCGCCCCGCCGGCGGCGACGTCGGGTGGATTTCCCTGCGGCCCCGGCGCGCTGCTGGTGGTCGGGCGGTCCTCGGGCTCGTTCATCCCCCTAGCCTGACCGCTGGACGTGCCGGTGTCACACACCGTCGCCGGGCGGATCGCCGCCACTTGGCATCCTGGGGCCCCATGGCCGTCCGCGTGGTGCGTCCCGAGGAGTACCAGGCCCTCGCCGCTCTCACCGTCGCCGCCTACCGGGCCCTTCTGGGGGACGACATGGACAGTGGCTACGCCGCGGAGTTGGCCGACGTCGCCGGCCGGGCCGCGCTGGTGGACGTGCTGGTCGAGGCCGACGACGACGGGCGGGTTCTGGGAGGCGTGACCTACATCCCGGGACCGGGGCCCATGGCGTGGTTCACCGGCGCCGGCGACGCCGGCATGCGGATGCTCGCCGTCGACCCGGCCGCGCAGGGCCGAGGCACCGGCGCCCGCCTGGTGGCGGCATGCGTCGACCGGGCCGTCGCCGCCGGCAAGCGCCGGCTCCTCCTCCACACCACCGCCCCCATGGTCGTCGCCCACCGGCTCTACCGACGGGCCGGCTTCCGTCGTGACCCGGCCCACGACCACGAGCTCGAAGGAGGCGTGTTCCTGCTCGCCTATGTCCTGGACCTTGGCGGTAGTGTCGTAGGCACCCGCCCGGGTGGCGGAACCGGTTAGACGCGGAGGGCTTAAACCCCTCTGGTCCTCAGGGACCATGTGGGTTCGAATCCCACCCCGGGCACCGGCCGGCGTGCCGCCCGAGGGCTCTTCAGCTTTCGTGGGATTACGCCGATAGGAGTGGGGTGAGGCTCCTGTTGACGGCGCTGCTGATCTGGTGCGCGGTGTCGATCCCGATCGCCGTGGCCGTGGGGCGCATGCTGGCCGGCGCAGCTGGTGGCAATCAGCCAGACCCGCCGACGGTGCTCCGCCAGCCGGCCCGGAACCATCTCGTCGGGAGCTAGCCACGCCCCGGCACTGCCGGGGACGGCGCCATCTGACAGCGACGCGCTACGGAGCCGTGGTCGGCGGCGGGATCGTCGGCGGCGGCGGTGTCGTCGGTGGGATCGTGGGCGGTCCGGCCGTGGTCGAGGGCACCGACGTCGAGGAGGTCGGTGGCGGCGCCTCGGTCGTCGTCGTCACTTCGGGCTGAGTGGTGGCCGTCGGGGTCGCCACCGGCGGCGCGGTGGTAGCCGGCGCGCTCGTCCCGATGTTGCGGGGGGCCGTCGGCGCCGCGAACGGCTGGGTGGTCCCCGTCAGGCCCGGAGGGATTGTCACCACGGTGGTCGTGGCCGGCTCCACCGTGGACGACGTCGTGGTCGAGGGCTCGTTCGACGTCGTGGTCGGCCCCGTCGTGGTCGACGTCGGCCGCACGGTCGTCGTCGGCGACTGGGTCGCCACCTGCTCCTTGGGCGAGGTGTCCTCGCCCGTGGCCACCTCGAAGAGCATGGCGGCCAGGGCGATGGTGGCGAGGACGTAGAGCCCCACGTTGAAGCGGTAGGGGCGGTCGAGTCCCGACCACCAGCGAGCCAAGCCTTGCAAGGAGACCTCCGGGGAAGCTGGGGTTTCGCGACAGCGTCCCGGTAGGAGATGCTACTGCCCATGGAACTGTGGCCTGGTCGCCCCTACCCGCCCGGCGCGACCTGGGACGGAGAGGGGACGAACTTCGCCCTGTTCTCGGAGGCGGCGCACGGTGTCGAACTGTGCCTCTTCGAGGAGAACGGCGCTGAGACCAGGATCCCCCTGAGCGAGGTCACCGCCCACGTGTGGCACGGCTACGTGCCCGGCGTGAGCCCGGGCCAGCTGTACGGCTTCCGGTGCAAGGGCGCCTACGAGCCCGAGTGGGGCCAGCGGTTCAACCCGGACAAGCTGCTCATGGACCCCTACGCCAAGGCCATCCACGGCGAGCTCGACTGGGACGACTCGGTGTTCGGCTACGTGGTCGGCGGGTCCGACGACGTCCCCGACCCCCGCGATTCAGCGCCCCATGTGCCGAAGTCGGTCGTCGCCGACACGCTCTTCCCGTGGGGGGAGGACCAACTGCCCCGGCGGGAGTGGCACGAGACGGTGATCTACGAGCTCCACGTCAAGGGCTTCACCGCCCGCCACCCCGGCGTCCCCGAGAACCAGCGGGGCACCTACGCCGGCCTGGCCAGCCCGGCGGCCATCGACCACCTGACCAGCCTCGGCATCACCGCGGTGGAACTGCTGCCGGTGCACCACTTCGTCTCCGAGCACGACCTGCTCAAGAAGGGACTGTCGAACTACTGGGGCTACAACTCGGTGGGCTACTTCGCCCCCCACGCCGCCTACTCCTCGTCGGGCAGCAGGGGCGAGCAGGTACGGGAGTTCAAGGCCATGGTCCGTACCCTGCACGCGGCCGGGATCGAGGTGATCCTCGACGTGGTCTACAACCACACCGCCGAGGGCAACCACATGGGCCCGACCCTCAACTTCCGCGGCATCGACAACGCGGCCTACTACCGTCTGGTCGAGGACGACGCCCGCCACTACATGGACTACACGGGCACGGGCAACACCCTCAACGCCCGCCACCCCGAGGTGCTCCACCTCATTATGGACAGCCTCCGGTACTGGGTCACCGAGATGCACGTCGACGGCTTCCGGTTCGACCTCGCGTCGGCGTTGGCGCGCGGCTTCCACGAGGTGGACCGGCTGTCGGCCTTCTTCGACCTGATCCACCAGGACCCGGTGGTGTCGTCGGTCAAGCTCATCGCCGAGCCGTGGGACGTGGGTGAGGGGGGCTACCAGGTCGGCAACTTCCCGGTGCTGTGGACGGAATGGAACGGGAAGTACCGCGACGCGGTCCGGGACTTCTGGCGGGGCCAGGGCACGTCGCTGGCCGAGATGGGCTACCGCCTCACCGGTTCCAGTGACCTGTACCAGGGCGACGGCCGGGGTCCCGGCGCCTCGATCAACTTCATCACCGCCCATGACGGTTTCACCCTCCACGACCTCGTCGCCTACAACCACAAGCACAACGAGGCCAACGGCGAGGGCAACCGCGACGGCACCGACGACAACCGATCATGGAACTGCGGCGTCGAGGGTGAGACCGACGACCCTCAGGTGATCGACCTCCG
>DATLHA010000155.1:0-3976 GCA_035540095.1 Acidimicrobiales bacterium
GGGCGGGTGGGTCGGCGTTGATGAGCAGAGCCGCGCACGTATGGCGGGTATCGTGAAATCTCATCCGCTCCGGCAGCCCGGCCGCAACCACCGCGGGTCGGAAGTGACGGGCGTAGAAGTTGTGATGGCGCAGCGGGCCGCCATCGGGTGCGGTGAAGACGAACGCCTCAGGGTCCGCCGGCCGGGTGGCGAGGTAGGCACCAAGCTCGTCGCACATGGACCGGGGGATGGGAACGCTGCGCCGCTCGTAGGTCTTGGTCGGCCCGTAGACGAGCCCGTGCCCGGTCACTTCGGACACGGCCTCGACGACATCAACGCGACCTCGCAAGAGGTCCAGGCGGCCGATCCGCAGGGCGCCGACCTCGCCGGCCCGCAGCCCGTCAGGGTGACGAACCGGACGAGCAGCCCGTACTCGGGCCGGCGCATCGCGGCAGCGAGTGCTTGCACCTCGTCGAGCGTCAGGAACACCATCTCTTCGCGTTGCGACCGGGCGAGGCGTACGCCGTCGCAGGGGTTGTGCTTGATGGCGTTGCCCTCGATGGCCGTGCCAAGAACCAGGCGAAGTACCTTCCGGGCGGCGCGCTGGGTTCCCACTGCCGAGCCGCCGTCGGACATTTTGGCCAGGAAGGCCCGAACGGCAGGCGTGTCGACGGCCGAGACCTGCCAGCCGCCGAAGTGCGGGACGACGTGGACGCGAAGCATCGACTCGTAGCCCTGCCGAGTCTTGGGCTTCAGGCCGGCGGTCGTGGCGAACCACTGATCTGCCCAGTAGGAGAAGCGTGTTCGGCCCAGTGTCGGGTTGACGAAGTCGCCCCTGACGACGTCGGCGTCAACCGTCTTGGCGAACGCGCGTGCGTCGGCGGCGGTACGGAACGTTCGCTCCCGTGGTCGGTTGTTCGGGTCGCGGTACCGCACGATCCATGCGGACCCGCCTCGGGCAAGCGGCCGCTTGTGAACGCTGGCCATCGCGCCTCCTTGTCATCGTCAACGAATCCCTCACCATCGGGTGGTGTCGAGCGCCGGGATCGCGTCGGGAAGCGTATCGAGTCGCAGAGACAACCGACCCTGCCGGAGCCGCCACGTGACTAGCTCACAAGTCGATCCCCATATCCATCCCGCGGTCCATGCCCCCGATCCCCCGCTCCATGGCCCACCGCTGTGCGCTCGACTGCGTCAGCTCGGGTCGGATGCCGTCGAGGCCCTGACGCTCGACGTCGAGCTGCCACGCGGCAGTAGCGATCTGGTCGTCGAGAAGGCCGAGCCGACGGAGCGCCTCGGGATGCTCGTGCTGGAAGCGCATGTAGGCGTTGCGCCGGCCCTGGAGGTCGGCCAGGTTCCGCTTCGCCTCTGGCAGCTCAACCTTCAGCCGGGCCCGCTCCGGCCCGGCCAGCGCCTCGAAGCGCTCCCGCAGCGGGCCTATCTGCTCGTCGGCCTTGGCCGCCCGCTGGCGGAGGCGGTGACGCTCCCGCAGCCCGACGTGTTCGGCTTGGGCCAGGCAGGCCCGCCTCTCCTGAACAGCTCCCCTCCAAGCGATGGCCGCCTCTCCGAGTGGCGTGCCCCGCCACTCGGCCCATCCCTCGGCCTTGTCCAGGTCCCGGAGCTCGCGATCCAGATGGTCCACGGTGTTACGGGCCCGGTAGAAGGCGGAGCTGGGGTCAGACGGGATGACCGCGGCGACCGCGGCGCGCTCCGCCACCAACCGGGCGTGACGGAGGCTGGCCGACACCGTGGGGGCGTTCGGGACCAGCTCAGGACCGATGCCCGGCGCCGGCCTCCCCTGGTCGATGGCCCAGCCGATGCGCCGGGAGTGGCTCCACGAGCGGCCCAGGTCCTCGGCCGCTTGCTCGGGCGAATCGGCAACCACGTAGACCGGCGAGCGTTCCCGCGCCCGGCTCATCTTCACATACGCCAGCTCCCGTCCCCCGCCGTCTTCCAGGACGTGCGCCCGGCCCACGGTGGCCCCTTGGGAACGATGGACGGTGATGGCGTAGCTGTGGGCCAGATGCGCTGCGTCGAGCTCCTCGGGGCCGAAGCGCTGGATTCGCCCGTCGTCCATGGTGGCGGCCAGCTCCCGGCGGGCGACGTCGACGGCCAGGACCGTGCCGCACTCCGAGGTGACGGTCTCCCCGCCGGCGCCCGGCGCCAGGGTGACGATGCGGTCCCCGGCCCGGTAGCCCACGTCGCCTACGAGGAGCTCGTTGCCCGACAGCCGGCCAAGGCGTTCCCACGCCTCACGTCCCCGGCGATTCAGCTCGGCCACGTTGGCCCGCCGCCAGGCGTACATGGCCGCCGGGGTGCCTTTGGCCGCATCGGCGGCCCACCCGGCGACGGTGGCGTCCACAGCCGTGTCTCGATCAGGGGACACGGCGATGCGACCGGCGCCGGCGTACCAGGACACGGCGTCAGCGACCTTGCCCGAGCGCAGCTGCGCCAGAGCCTCCCGCTCCGCAGGGTCGACCTGGCGGACGTTCTCGCTGAGCACGTGCACCGCGCCACCGAAGCGCCGCACCACGGCCTCGAAGCCGCCACCGGGGCCGACGGAGGACAGCTGGCGAGGGTCGCCCACGGCGACCACCTTGGCTCCCGCCACCCTCGCCGCCTCCAGGAACGCGACCAGGGCGGCGTCGTCGGTCATGGCCGCCTCATCCAGCACGGCCACGTGGCGGGGCGACAGGCGCAGCGTGTTGTGGGCAATGCGCCAGTTGAGCGAGGCCAGGGTCCGGCTGTCGATGCCCGCCTCGCGACTGAGCGTTCGAGCTGCCTGGCCCGAGGTCGAGGTGCCCACCACCTCATAGCCGGCGGCCTCGAAGGCGTCGCGGGCGGCGGCCAGGGCGGTCGTCTTGCCTGAGCCGGCGATGCCGACGACGAGGTCCACTCCGCGCCCCGACGTGCACACGGCCTCGATCGCCTCGCGCTGGCCGTCAGTCAGCGGGCGTCCGAGTCGCGCCTCGGCGCGCGCTGCAGCAGCGCGGGCGTCCGCAACCGATGTTGCCGGTGCGTTGCTCCGCTCCACCTGGGCTTCGACGCAGCGGGCGATGGCTTGCTCCCGGGCGATGGTCACCGCGGTGGCGTAGGCCCGCTCGCTGGCGCCCGCCACTCCCAGTAACGGCACGGCCTCAGGATCAGCCAGGGTGCGGTCGACCACCCGGATGAGCTCGGCGGGATCACGGCCGTAGAGGGAGGGAGCCACGGCCACCACCACGTCCCGGCGGGTGAACACCTTGCGGGCGGCAAGGGCGCCGTCGGCGTCGAGCACCCGGTTGACGACGGCGCGTACCCCCTCGGCACTCAGGGTCGGTGACGGCGGCCGGCGCGCTTGTGCTTCCCGGCCGATTGCCTGGCCGATGGACTCCACGCTCAAGCCGGCCTCGCCGATCTCGGCTACCCACCGGGGCATCAGCTCGCCCACGGGCTGGTGGCGCTTGGGCGCCCGGGTGGCCCGGGCGGCAACGTTGCGGGCTTGGTAGGACTCGTTGCCGGTGCGCTGCATCTCGGCCTCGATCTCCGCCGCCCGCTTGGAGTGGATGTCCATGACGGCCTCGGGCACGCCGGCGATGGCCCAGTGGCCGAGCTTGCCCGACGGTCCGTCGTCGGGAACGATGCCGTAGCCCAGCTCGACGGCGACCCGGGCCGAGGCCATGCGCCCGACCATGGTGGCGGCGTGGAGGTGCTCGGTCCACAGGGCGGTGACGGCCGCCTTCCAGCCGCCCTTGTCGTCGTTCATGCGCAGCAGGTTGGCCAGCAGCACGTGGTCGTGGGGCCCGGGGTCGCCGGCCCGGGATGTGGCGTGGCGGGCGGTGGCGTAGATCAGGCCCTCGGTCGGGGTGCGTACCGCCGCCTTGTGAGCGCCGCCGTAATTCCCTAGCCCGACGTTGCCGTTATTCCCCACCGGGCTCCTGGGATGAGTGTTCTACTCGATCGTTCCTCCCCTCTGTCGGGACGGTGGGCGGAGGAGGTCATCGAGTGCTCCGGCGAG
>DATLHA010000156.1:0-13735 GCA_035540095.1 Acidimicrobiales bacterium
CCCCTGGTGGTCAGCCCGACATGAACGCGCTGCTGAAGCAGGCGCAGAAGATGCAGGAACAGCTGCTGGCCGCCCGGGCCGAGGCCGAGACCCAGGTGGTCGAGGGCCAGGCCGGCGGCGGCATGGTGAAGGTGCGGGTCACCGGCGGCATGGAGTTCCAGGGCGTCACCATCGACCCCGCGGCCGTCGACCCCGACGACGTCTCCATGCTGGAGGACCTGGTGCTGGCGGCCATCCGCGACGCGGTCACCAAGGCCGGCCAGATCTCCGAACAGGCCATGGGCGGCCTGGACCTCGGTGGTCTGGGCAGCGGCCTGTTCGGCTGACCCCCGGGTGTACGCCCCGCCCGTCCAGAGCCTGATCGACGAGCTCGGCCGCCTGCCCGGCGTGGGCCCGAAGTCGGCCCAGCGCATCGCCTTCCACCTGCTCAAGCTGCCGGCCGAGGACGCCTTCCGGCTGGCCCGGTCCATCACCGAGGCCAAGGAGAAGGTGTCGTTCTGCCGGCGGTGCTTCAACGTGTGCGAGGGCGAGGAGTGCGGCGTCTGCGCCGATCCCCGTCGCGACGCCACTCTGGTGTGCGTCGTCGAGGAGCCCCGTGACGTGGTGGCCGTGGAGAAGACGGGCGAGTTCCGGGGCCGCTACCACGTGCTCCAGGGCGCCATCAGCCCGCTGGAGGGCGTCGGCCCCGACCAGATACGGGTCCGTGAGCTGCTGACCCGTCTGGGCGCCGAGGAGATCACCGAGGTCATCCTCTGCACCAACCCCAACATCGAGGGTGAGGCCACGGCCATGTACCTGGCCCGCCTGCTCAAGCCTCTCGGCATCCGCGTCACCCGCATCGCCAGCGGGCTCCCCGTGGGCGGTGACCTCGAGTACGCCGACGAGCTGACCCTGGGCCGTGCGCTGGAGGGCCGGCGGGAGCTGGAGGGCTAGCCGGGAACCAGAACAGCCTTGGCCGACGTCCCATCTGCAGAGAACGAGGAGGTCTCGGAGATGGCACGCAAGAGTTGGTCGTTGGCCGCGGTGGCCGTGGTCGCGCTGGTGGTCGCCGGCGCAGTTCAGGCCGGCATGGGCAGGAGCGGTGACGACGAGATGTCGACGGTGGGCCGTGACATGGCGACGACGGCCCCGGCGAGGGCGACCGACTCGGTAGCCGGCGCCGGCGGCACCGCCGGCTCGGCACCGGCGTTCTCCGGGAACGCGAAGGCGGAGGTCGCACCGCGGCCGCCGGATGGTGGCGGGCCGGCGCCTGTGGTCCCCGGATCCCCCCGGGTCGTGCGCACCGCCGACGTGCGGGTGAAGGTGGCCAAGGGCGGCTTCAGCGCCGCCTTCGACCGGGTGGCCTCGGTGGCGGCGGCCAACGGAGGCTTCGTCTCCGCCTCGACGACTGGCTCCGTGGACGACGCCCGCTCCGGTGAGCTCACCGTGCGGGTGCCGGCCGACCGCTTCGACACGCTGCGCCTGAGCCTCGGCGAGTTGGGCGACGTGGAGTCGCAGTCGATCAGGGGCGAGGACGTCAGCGGGCAGCTCGTCGACTACGACGCCCGGCTCAAGAGCTTGCAGGCGCAGGAAGAGTCGCTGCTCGTCCTCGTCGGCCGGGCCACGGCCGTCGGCGAAGTGCTGCAGGTGCAGTCGACCCTGTTCAACGTGCGCCAGCAGATCGAGCAGCTGAAGGCCCAGCAGGCCAGCCTGGAGCAGTCGGTGAGCCTGGCGACCCTGCGGGTTTCGTTGTTCGAGCCCGGCGCCGGCGTGGTGCGCCCGGTGGACGACGGCCCGTCGCTGGCCCGCAGCTTCCAGGAGGCGATCGACGGGATGGTTTCGGTGGTCGGCGGCATGATCGTCGTCGTGGGGTACCTCATCCCGATCGGCGTGCTGGGGCTCCTGGTGTGGGGTGGGAGCCGGGTCGTCCGGCGGCGGCCGGCGCCGCCGGCGCCGGCGGCGCCGGCGGTCTGACCGGGGCGAGGGCTCACCTCATCGCCATGGGCCGAAGCCAACGACGCCGGCGCGGGCCAGGACCTTGGTGCCGATGGCCCGTCGGCTGGCGGAACTCCCCGAGACCCGAGACGCGTTCGACGAGGGCGGGCTGTGCGAGGACCAGGTCGCGGTGGTCTGCCGCCATGCGCCGGCGGGGCCGACGCCGAGGCGGCGACACTGGCCCGGTCGGCCACCGTGGTCCGGCTTCGTCGCGTGCTCGGGAGCTACCCGTTCGCCGACGAGGCGACGGGTGATACGGCCGAGCCCAAGGAGCCGGGCACGCCGGCGGAGCCCCGCAAGGTCAGCTTCGCCACCACGGAGCGGGGCACCTGGCAACTCTCGGCCGAGCTGGCGGCAGACGAAGGGGCCCTTGTGGAACGGGCGCGAGTGCCGCACGAACGGGCACCTCCACCTTGGCGCCGGCGTGAGCGACGGGCTCCGCCGGTTCGTCGGATGCGACGCTCGCATCCGGCCGGTACTGGAGGCCGGCGGCAAGGCGGTGAGCGTCGGGCGGGCCTTCCGGACCGTGCCCGACCGGACTCGGATCGTGATCGAGGAGCGCGACAGAGGATGCCGGGTGCCCGGGTGCGACCGGAGCAGGTGGCTGCACGTCCACCACATCAGGCATGGGAGGACGGCGGTGGAACCGACACCGGGAATTTGGCCACCCTCTGTCATCGCCACCACCGGTTACACCATCTCGGCAAGCTCGGGATAGTGGGGAATGCCGACGATCCGACTGGGATCGATTTTCACCGATGAATGCGGACGGCCAATCGACGCATCAGGTCGACCCGTTCTCCCCGGGCGAGGGTTCGTCGAAGCGGCGCAGGACCTGGACATCCCCGCCGGCGTGTGGTCGCACCCGACCGGCGAGCGGCTCGACCCGCACTGGGTCCACTTCAACGAGCGCGCCAGCTGATCAGGAGGCGGCGATGCGGTGTCCCATCCGGGAGACCAACGCCTCCTTGAGCTGGGTGGGGAAGGGCTGACCGAAGGAGAAGAACGTGGCGCTCACCGTGGTCCGCTCTTTGGACATGTAGACCAGGTCGGCGAAGAGCTTGTCGGTGCGGTCGGGGTAGACCAGGTCGGCGGTGAGGCGGATGCCGACCGATCCGTCGCCGAAGCTCTCCACGGTGAGGGGCTCGGTGGCGACGTTCTCCACCCGGGCGTCGGTGGCCTGCCGGCGGAGGTCGTCCCGGAAGGCGGGGGCCAGGCACTGGCCGTACCTCGGCCCCCGGACGGCCGCCAGGTCGGCCTGGGCGTCCTCCACGGTGTTGAGAACGGTGGCGATCGACGAGACCTGGCTCTGGCCCATCGTCAGGTCGGGTCCGTAGACGCGTGCACTGCGGAACGTGTCCGGATCGGGCCGGCCGAGGCAGATCGAGATGGCACGGGCCCGCTCGGCCTCCAGTGGCGTCTCGGTATGGGCGACGCCCCGCCAGCCCGCCGGCATATCGGATTGTTGCAGGACGATCGTGCGGGCCCGGGCCGTGTCGCCGGCCTGGCCGGTCGCCGGCGCCGGCCCGACCGCATCGTCGTCTCCGCCGCCGCCTCCGCCGCCACATGCGGCGAGCAACGAAAGCATCAGGACCGTCACCACCAACCGCCAGCGGGACACCATGGGCAGAGCCTACGGTCCTGGCGTCGTCGCCGACCTGCGTGCCGCCGTCAACGACGTGCCCGCCCCCCACGTGCCCGCCATGGCGCGCATCCACGGCACCCTCAACGCGTTCGGCTTCACCCTCGCCGGGCCTCCTCGGGTGGGTGGTGCGAGACGGGAGCCCCCCGGTCCGACGTAGCGTCACACCGTGAAGGTCCACCTGCTCGACGGGACGTACGAGCTGTTCCGCCACCACTTCGGCGTGCCCAAGGGCGACCGCGACCCCGAGGACACCGTGGCGGCCACCAGGGGCGTGATGTGGAGCGTGCTGCAGCTACTGGAGGAGGGGGTGACCCACCTCGGCGTAGCCACCGACCACGTGATCGAGAGCTTCCGGAACGACATGTGGCCTGGCTACAAGTCCAGCGCCGGCGTGCCCGTAGAGCTGCTGGCCCAGTTCCCGCTCCTTGAAGAGGCGCTGGAAGCCCTCGGCGTCACCGTGTTCCCCATGGTCGAGCTGGAGGCCGACGACGCCCTCGCCGCTGCCGCGGCCACCGCCGCCGCCGATGACCGGGTCGAGCAGGTCATCATCATGACGCCGGACAAGGACCTGGCCCAGATGGTGCTCGGCACCAAGGTGGTCCAGTTCGACCGGCGGGCCAAGGCGTTCACCGACGAGGACGGGGTCACGGCCAAGTACGGGGTGCTGCCGGAGTCGATCCCGGACTGGCTGGCGCTGGTGGGCGACAGCGCCGACGGCTTCCCGGGTCTCGCCGGCTGGGGGAAGACGTCGGCCAGCGCCGTCCTGGCCAGGTACTTCCACATCGAGGAGATCCCCGAGCACCACTTCCGGTGGGACGTGAACGTGCGGGGCGCGGCCCGCCTGGCCGCCTCCCTGAACGAGCAACGCGACCTGGCCCTGCTCTTTCGCGACCTGGCCACGCTGCGGAGCGAGGCCAAGGTCCTGGCCGACGTCGACGACCTCCGATGGACCGGTCCGGGCGACGGCCTGGAGGAGATGGCGACCCGCCTGCGGGCCTGGCGGTTCATGGACAGAATCGCAGCCCTGGAGCCCCGGTAACCTCGTCCCCCAGCATGACCTTCCACCCGAACGGCGCCAGCCTCAAGGACCTCCGCGCCCGCAAGGACGAGGCGATCCACGCCGGCTCCGCCGACGCCATCGACCGCCAGCACGCCCGCGGCAAGATGACGGCGCGGGAGCGGATCGAGGCGCTGCTCGACCCCAAGAGCTTCGTCGAGGTCGACCTGCTCGCCCGCCACCGCTCCACCGAGCCCAGCGTGGCCGGCAACCGGCCCTACACCGACGGCGTTATCACCGGGTGGGGCACGGTCGAGGGCCGCCAGATCTTCGTTTTCAGCCAGGACTTCACCGTCTTCGGAGGCAGCCTGGGCGAGGTCTTCGCCGAGAAGATCCACAAGGTCATGGACATGGCCGACCGGGCCGGCGCCCCCTTCGTCGGCATCAACGACGGCGCCGGCGCTCGAATCCAGGAGGGGGTCGTCGCCCTCGACTCCTACGGGGGCATCTTCCGCCGTAACGCCCACTCCTCCGGCGTCATACCCCAGATCAGCGTGATCATGGGCCCCTGCGCGGGCGGCGCGGTCTACAGCCCGGCCCTCACCGACTTCGTGTTCATGGTCCAGGACACCTCGTACATGTTCATCACCGGGCCCGACGTGGTGAGGGCCGAGACCGGCGAGGACGTGAGCCTCCAGGACCTCGGCGGCGCCATGGCCCACGCCACCCGCTCGGGCGTGGCCCACTTCGTGGCCGAGGACGACCACGTCTGCCTTCACGACGTGCGCCGGCTCCTGTCGTTCCTGCCGTCGAACAACGGCGAGCCGGCGCCGTGGGTCCAGCCCACCGACGACCCGGCCCGCGAAGCGCCCGCCCTGAACGACCTCCTGCCCGACCGCAGCGACCTCCATTACGACATGACCGAGGTCATCGCCGCCGTGGCCGACGACGGCTACCTGTTCCAGTACGCCCCCCTGTGGGCCCAGAACATGGTGTGCGGCTTCATCCGCCTCGACGGCCACGTCGTCGGCATAGTCGCCAACCAGCCCAAAGTGCTGGCCGGCGTGCTCGACATCGACTCCTCGGAGAAGGCGGCCCGCTTCGTCCGGACCTGCGACGCCTTCAACATCCCGCTGGTCTGCTTCGTCGACGTCCCGGGCTACCTGCCCGGCAAGGACGAGGAGTACAACGGCATCATCCGCCACGGGGCCAAGCTGCTCTACGCCCTGTGCGAGGCCACCGTCCCCCGTATCCAGGTGGTGACCCGCAAGGCCTACGGCGGTGCCTACGTCGTGATGAACTCCAAGGCCATCGGTGCCGACCTGGCCTACGCCTGGCCGTCGGCCGAGCTGGCGGTCATGGGCCCGCAGGGCGCGGTGGAGATCCTGCACCGGCGGGAGCTGGCCGAGGCCGACGACCCCGCCGCCACCCGGGCCGAGCTGATCGCCGGCTACGTCGAGCACTTCGCCAACCCCTGGATCGCCGCCGAGCACGGCTACGTCGACGACGTCATCGAGCCGGCGGCCACCCGCCCCGTGCTCATCAAGGGCCTGGCCATGCTGCGGTCCAAGCGCCAGGAGACCGGGACGCGCAAGCACGGCAATGTCCCCCTCTGAAATCCCGCCCGAGGTGCTGGCCGTCGCCGTGGCCCTCGCCGTCGAGCTACAGGCGGCCGAGAGCGCCGGCCCACCGCCGGCCGAGCCGGCGAGCCGATGGCGCTGGGCCGACCGCCGGTGGGAGCGGGACACGAGCCACCGGTGGAGCTGACCACCGTCACCGACACCGAGGCCGTCCTCCACGACGGGCTACGGGTGGTACGGGTGGACGGCCTACGGCCGGGGAAGGAGCACACGGTCGAAGACGTGACCTTCGGCACGTTGGCGAAGCCGCCCGGTGAGCGCCTGGCCACCGTCGTCACCGTCAGCGACCTGCACATCGGCGAGACGGAATGTGGCCGGTACGAGGGCGTCAACCTCGGACCGCCGCTCACCGTGGAGCCCGGCGAGCCGCCGTACCCCGAGACCATGGCCCGGGCCGCGGCGGCGGAGATCGCCACCGTCGACGCCGACGCCGTGATCGCCAAGGGGGACCTCACCGACCGCGGCGCCAGGTCGGAGCTGGCCGCCTTCGAGGACATCTTCGCCGGCCTCCCGCTCCACTGGACCTACGGCAACCACGACGTCAGCTCCCGCTCCGAGCTCGGGCCCGAACCGGCGATGGAGCTGGTCGACGTCGCCGGCGCCAGGATCGCCCTGCTCGACACGTCGATCCCGGCCCAGACCGGCGGAAGGGTGTCGGACGACCAGCTGGCGTGGCTCGACGATCTGGGCGCCGGCGACGACACGCCGGTGCTGGTCATGGGCCACCACCCCCTGTTCGACCACGCCGCCTTCACCGCCGGCATCAGTGCCGAGGACTCCGAGCGGCTCGTCGAGGTCTTCGGCCGACGGCCGGCGCTCGCCGGCTACTTCGCCGGCCACAGTCACCGGAACCTCGTCCGTCGCATGGCGGCCACGGGCGACGTCCCCTGGGCCGAGGTGGGCGCCACCAAGGACTATCCCGGCGTGTGGGCCGAGTACCGCGTCTACGAGGGGGCGGTGATGCAGGTCGTGCACCGCATCTCCTCGCCGGAGGCGCTGGCGTGGACCGACCGCACCCGGGCGATGTTCGGCGGGCTGTACCCGAGCTACTCCTTCGGCAGCCTGGAGGACCGCTGCTTCTACGTCACGGGCCCTGCTGGTCCAGCGCCGACCTGACCCGGCGCACCCAGTCCTTCAGCGCCGGCTCCTGCTCGTAGTAGGAGTGACCGGAAACCCGGAGCCACGGCGTCGGGTCGCGCTCACGCGGCGGGGTGCTGTCGGCGATGTCGACCGCCGGCCCCCGGAACGGGTCGAGCACCTCGGTGTCGCAGTCGTCGCCGAAGATCGGTCCACCGATGGGATCGGTGCGGCGGTAGAAGTTTCGCCAGCCGGCCAGGCCGCCGGGCAGCTTCGGCAGCTTGTCGCGGAGGGCGGCGACCTGCTCGTCGCCGAAGTAGGCCGGGAAGAACATGGCGTAGATGCTGGAGATGGGGCTCCCGTAGGTGACCAGCGCCACCCGCTGCAGCTGGTCGGCGGTCAGGGGCGACAGGGCGGCGAAGGCCAGCACCGTGCCCTGGCTGTGCACGGCCAGCAGCAGTGGGCACGGCTCCTTCTTGTTCTTGGTGTGGTGCAGGATGCGGCCCTGCAGCTCGGGGACCGCCCGCTCGGAGTACGGCCGCACGGCCAGCGGCGAGAACCGGCGGGGCCAGAAGGTGAAGACGTCCCACAGGGTCGACGCCAAGGTGCGAGCACCCTTGCGCCCCTTGCGCACGACCTGGACCAGCAGGAGCGCCAGCGCCGGCAGGGCGTAGGCGCCCACCTGGTAGAGGGGTGCGTTCTGGTCCGACGGTGGGTCGAGCTCGGGGAACCACTTCCAGTCGACCCGGAAGGCCACCGACACCAGGCCCACGAGGTAGATCGACAGTGCGATGAGGAGCGCGATCACCCAACCCCGCCTGGCCAGGATGGCGAAGAACCGAGCGCGCGCCAGGGGCTTGCGCATGGAGCCCGGTAGCCCGTCGACCCCGCAGCCGGGGCCCGACGAACGGTCGGGTTGCACGTCGTCGGTGCGGGCCAGGGGCTTGAAGACGGCGATCACCCCCAACACGATGGCGGCGGCCAGGAAGCCCAACGCCAGCCCGCCCCAGACGTCGACGAGGTTCACCTCCGGCCCCGGTTGGAGCGGGGTGGCGTTCGCCGGCCGGTCCGGCACCTGGTTCAGCTGCTTGGTGAGGAGGAGGATCGTGCCCGAGACGACCGCGTTGACCAGGCCGAACGCCAACGTTGCCGCGATCGCCGGCCCGGCCCGGGTCCACCGCTCGCGGGGCCGGCGCTTGGCTCCCAACGCCGTCAGCCACAGGAGGGCGACCGCCACGTAGGCGATGGCGCTGACCGCGCCCAGCAGGTCGTGGAGCTCCAGCGGCGTGTCGTACTCGCTGTAGGGGTCGATGAACGTGCGGTAGACGGCCAGGCCGCAGACCATCAGCCAGCACACCAACGCGATGGCCAGGTGGGCCTTGAACCGCCGGGCAGCGGCCATGGGGTGGAAGAAGAAGCCTTGCCAGCTCAGGCGCTCACCGGGCCTCCACGGCTGGTCGGCCGGGCGGTCCATGTCCTGCAACGCCGACAACGGCTGCTGCTCGAACCGGGTCTGCGACGTGCCGGCGGTGTAGACGAGCGCCCCGACCACACCGAGCAGGAGGAGGAGGCCGGCGCCGACTCCCGCCTTCTGCTGCCACACGATCTCGGTGGCCGGCGCCGCCAGCCGGCGCGTCCACTGGAAGCCGGCGATGTCCACGAGGATGATCGCGAAGGTGAAGACGTACATCGCCGTCAGCAGGCCCGACAGCAGGTGCACCAAGACCCGGATCGACGGGATCAGCCACGGGGCGGCCCGGTCCTCCGGCGGGTGCATCCAGCCGGCCAGGTTGATCAAGGTGAACGGCAGCAGGAAGACCCAGAACGGCTTGGACCCGGTGCCCGAGGTGAGGTCACCCCAGTCGTAGCTCTCCACCGACGGGTCGTTGCGACGGGCGAACACCGCGGTGCCACCGATCCCCTCCCCGACGATGACGATGTCGTGCTTCGAGTCGAAGCCGAGCATCCGGGGGCCGTGGGATCCCCCCACCCCGTGGACCCGCAACTCCTGCGTCCTGGCCGCCACGAGCCGGGACGATAGCCCTGCGAAGGCCGTGGAGGGCGGCCCGCTGCGGTCCCTACGGAACGAACTCCTCGGCCAGCAGGTCCATGAGCAGGCTGTCCCGCCAGGTGCCGTCGTTGGCCCGCTCGTAGCGGCGCATGACCCCGACGTCGCGGAAACCGACCTTGCGGTAGGAGGCGATGGCGCGGGTGTTGACCACGGCCGGGTCGATCATGATCCGGTGGTGGCCCAGATCCTCGAACAGGTGGCGGGCCAAGGTCCGCAGGGCGTCGGTCCCCAGCCCGCGGTTGCACCAGTCGGGGTGCAGGGTGATGTCGATCATGGCGTGGCGGTAGTCGGGATCGGTCTCCTCGAAGTACTGGACGAACCCGATGAGGCCGCCCTCGAGCTCGATCACCATCCCGACGCCCTCGTCCTCGTCGTCCAGACGGGCCCGCAGGCGCTCGGAGTTCTCCCCCGGCCACCACTCGGCCACCTGGGGTAGGGCGAAGAAGTCGGTCAGCGCCGGCACGTCGTCGACGGTCACCGGGCGCAAGGTCACCTGGTCGCCTCGGAGCATGAAAGCTAGTTTGACCCGATGCCCGGACCTTTGGCCCTCGTCGGCGGCGGAGAATGGCGCGAGGGGTGCACCTTCGACCGCGACCTCCTGGCGGCCAGCGGCACTGAGGAGGTCCTGGTCCTGCCGACCGCCGCCGCCTACGAGCATCCCGAGCGGTCGGTGGAAACGGCCGAGCAGTGGTTCGCCGACATGGGCGCCAAGGTCCGTGGCCTCATGGTCCTCGCCCGGCCCGACGCCGAGTCCGAGGCCAATGCCGCCGCCATCCGCCACGCCAGGTTCATCTACCTCTCCGGCGGCTCCCCGTTGCACCTGCGCTCGGTGCTCAAGGACTCGCCGGCGTGGGACGCCCTGTGCCAGGCCTGGCAGGGCGGGGCGGTGCTGGCCGGCTCCTCCGCCGGCGCCATGGCTCTGTGCGACCCCATGGTGGACCCCCGGGGCGGCGCCTTCACCCTCGGTCTGGGCCTGCTGGCCCAGGTGGCGATCATCCCCCACCACAACACGTGGTCGGAGGAGAAGGCCAAGCGCACCATCACCCTGGCGCCCAAGGGCCTGCCCATCGTCGGCATCGACGAGCGCACGGCGCTGATGCGCGACGGCGCCGGCACCTGGACGGTGGCCGGCGTGGGCGGCGTGGTGGTGTTCCAGAACGGCCACGACGCCGGCCTGGAGGCCCTCCCCCGTTAGCGAACTGGTTGCACTTGACCCCCGTATACGCGGGGAAGTGCAACCAGAACGAGCTGGGGGGGTCAGGACTCGGTGATGGTCACCGACTCCATGAAGACCTTCTGCTTGGGTACGCCGGCGCCCGGGCTACCGACCGCCTCCAGCGCCAGGACGACGTCGAGGCCGTCGACCACCTTCCCGAACAGGGAGTACTGGGGCGGGAGCTGCATGCCGCTCATCCCGCAGATGATGAAGAACTGGCTGCCGTTGGTGTTGGGGCCGGCGTTGGCCATGGCCAGGGAGCCGATCTCGTAGCGGCCGGGGCGGGGCAGCTCGTCCTCGAAGCGGTAGCCCGGGCCGCCCATGCCGGTGCCCTGGGGGTCGCCGCCCTGGATGACGAAGCCGGGGATGATCCGGTGGAAGGTCACGCCGTCGAAGTAGTGGTAGCGGGCCAGCACGACGAAGTTGTTCACCGTCTTGGGGGCGGCGACGGGGTCGAGGGCGATGGTCATCGTCCCCTTGTTGGTGACCATGGTGGCCGTGTAGCTCTTCGCCGGGTCGATGCACATCGGCGGGGGCCCGCTGAACTTCTGGGTCCTGGGACTCGAGCCGTCGGCGGCGGGGCACTCGGTGGGCATGGGCTCACGTCTCCTTGATGTTCACGGTCAGGATCTTCACGACCTCGCTCGGCTTCCCGCCCTCGCTGCCGGGGATGCCTACGTCCTCGATGGCCTTGACCACCTCGAGTCCCTGGGTGACCTCACCGAACAGCGAGTACTGGGGCTGAAGGCTGACGCCGGCGTCGCCGCTGATGATGAAGAACTGGCTCCCGTTGGTGTTGGGGCCGGAGTTCGCCATGGCCAGGGAGCCGATCTTGTAGGAGCCGGCCTTGGGCAGCTCGTCCTCGAACTTGTACCCGGGCCCGCCGGTGCCGGTCTGCTGGGGGTCCCCGCCCTGGATCACGAAGCCGGGGATGATCCGGTGGAAGGCGATGCCGTCGAAGTACTTGTAGCGGGCCAGGACGACGAAGTTGTTGACCGTCTTGGTGGCGTTCCTGACGTCGAGGGCGACGGTCATCGTGCCCTTCGACGTCTGCATCTCAGCGGTGTAGGTCTTGGCCACCTCGACGCACAGCGGCGGCGGCTTCTCGAACGAGGTGGTCCGCGGGGCCGACCCGTCGGCCGGCGGGCACGGGGTGTCGCCCCTGACCGACGCGCCCGGCGCCACCGGCGGCAGGTCGACGGGCTTCTTGGCCACTGTGGTGGCCGGCGCGCCGGCCATCGTGGTCGCCGGCCCGGTGCTGGCCACGTCCTGGTCGTCGCCCCCGGGGTCCACGAGGACGGCGACTCCGGCGATGAGCACCAAGGCGAGGAAGCCGACGGCGATGGCCCGGGTCCGGGCCTGCTTGCGCTTGCGAGCTGCGGCGATGGCGGCCTGGCGCGCCTGGTGGCCCTGGCGCTTCCGGTCGCGTTTCTGTGTAGGCAATGCTTTCTCCCCGGCGGCCAAGCCGCCTCCTCGCCGAAGGTGGGGCCCCTGCCCCAGCCGGCGCTGTCGGCTAACCACCGTAATCGTCGCTGGTACCGTGAGTCCCGCCAGTGACACTCGTCGTTCAGAAGTATGGCGGCACCTCGGTTGCCGACGCCGACCGGATCCGCGCCGTTGCCGATCACGTCGTGCGCACGCGCCGTCGCGGCCACGACGTGGTGGTCGTCGTCAGCGCCATGGGCCGCAGCACCGACGAGCTGCTCCAGCTGGCGGGCCAGATTTCGGCCGAGCCGCCGGCCCGCGAGCTCGACATGCTGGTCAGCGCGGGCGAGCGGATCTCCATGTCCCTGCTGTGCATGGCCATCTGGGACCTCGGGGAGCCGGCGTCGTCGTTCACCGGGAGCCAGGCCGGCATCGTCACCGACACCACCCATGGCAAGGCCAAGATCCTCGAGATCCGCGCCGACCGGGTGACCGAGGCCCTGGAGCAAGGCAAGATCGTCGTCGTGGCCGGCTTCCAGGGCGTGTCCACCGAGAAGGAGGTCACGACCATGGGCCGGGGCGCCTCCGACCTCACCGCCGTGGCCCTGGCCGCGGCGCTGGACGCCGACATGTGCGAGATCTACACCGACGTGGCCGGCGTCTACACGGCTGATCCCCGGATCGTGCCCGAGGCCCGCCGGCTGAAGGCACTGGCCTACGAGGAGATGCTGGAGATGGCCGCCACCGGCGGCCGGGTGCTCGCCGCCCGGTCGGTGGAGTACGCCCGGAACTTCGACGTGGCCCTGCACGTGCGGTCGAGCTTCACCTGGGAGCCCGGCACCTGGGTGAAGAAGGAGGAAGAGGTGGAGAAGGCCATTCTCTCGGGTGTCACCCATGACACGTCCGAGGCCAAGGTCACGGTGGTCGGGGTGCCCGACAAGCCCGGCATCGCCGCCCGGCTGTTCCGGGCCCTGGCCGACGAGGCCGTGAACGTGGACATGATCGAGCAGAACGTGTCCGTGACCGGCCTGGCCGACATCTCCTTCACCTTCCCCAAGGCCGACCTCTCCGTCGCCACCCGGATCACCGAGCAGATCGCCGACGAGCTGGGCGCCGCCCGGGTGGTGTCCGACGCCGACATCGCCCGCATCAGCCTCATCGGCGCCGGCATGAAAAGCCACCCCGGCGTGGCCGCCACCATGTTCGAGACGCTGGCCGCCGAGGGTCTCAACATCGAGATGATCTCCACCAGCCCCATCCGCATCAGCTGCGTGGTCCGGGCGGCAGACGTGGAGAAGGGCGTCCGCGCCCTCCACTCGGCCTTCGAACTGGATACCGCCCCCGCCTGATCCCGGTAGGTTTACAGCTATGAACGTAGGGATTGTGGGAGCCACCGGGCTCGTCGGCGGCATCATGCGCACGCTGCTGGCGGAACGGGAGTTCCCCGTCGACCGGCTGCAGCTGTTCGCGTCGGCCCGCTCGGCCGGCAGGACGCTGCCCTGGAAGGGGGGCGAGATCACCGTCGAGGACGCGGCCGCCGCCGACTTCACCGGCCTCGACCTCGCCCTCTTCGCCGCCGGCGCCACCCTGTCGAAGGAGCTGGCCCCCAAGGTGGCCGCCGCCGGCGCCACCGTGGTCGACAACTCCTCGGGCTGGCGCCACGACGTCGACGTCCCCCTGGTGGTGGCCG
>DATLHA010000157.1:0-24655 GCA_035540095.1 Acidimicrobiales bacterium
ACGAGGGCGCCATCCTCATCGGCCGGCTGCTCAAGAAGTGACCCGCGACGAGTTCGCGGCCACCTACGCGTTCGGCCTCGACGACTTCCAGGTCCAGGCCCTCGACGCCCTCGACGCCGGCCGCTCGGTCCTCGTGGCCGCTCCCACCGGCTCGGGCAAGACCGTGGTGGCCGAGTACGCGGTGGCCAAAGCCCTGGCCGAGGGGGGCAAGACCTTCTACACCACCCCCCTGAAGGCCCTCTCGAACCAGAAGTTCGGCGACCTCGCCCGCCGGCACGGGCCCGAGAAGGTCGGCCTGCTCACCGGCGACAACTCCATCAACGGCGACGCCCCCGTGGTGGTCATGACCACCGAAGTCCTCCGCAACATGATCTACGCCGCGTCCTCGACCCTCGACGGCCTGCGCTACGTCGTCCTCGACGAGGTCCACTACCTCCAGGACCGCTACCGGGGCCCGGTGTGGGAGGAGGTGATCATCCACACCCCTCCCGAGGTGGATCTGGTCTGCCTGTCGGCCACCGTCTCGAACGCCGAGGAGTTCGCCGACTGGATCCAGACCGTGCGGGGGGCGACGACCGCCATCATCGAGGAGAAGCGGCCGGTCACCCTCAACCACCTCTACCTGGTGGGCGACCGGGAGGCCGGTCATCGGGAGAACGGCCGCGACCTGCGGCTCATGCCCACCTTCGTCGACGGCAAGCCCAACCCCGAGGCGCTGCGGCTCGAGTCGCGGCCCGCCCACCCGGGTGACCGGTGGCGCACCTCGCCCCGAGCCCGGCTGCACACGCCTCGGCGGGCCGAGGTCGTCGACCGCCTGTGGGACGAGGGCATGCTGCCGGCGATCTACTTCATCTTCAGCCGGGCCGCCTGCGACGACGCGGTGAGGCAGTGCCTCGACTCGGGCCTCCGCCTCACGACCCCAGAGGAGGCGGCCCAGATCAGGGCCATCGCCGAGGCCCGTACCGAGATCCTCTCCGAGGCCGACCTGGCCGTCCTGGGCTACCGCCGGTGGCTGGCCGCCCTGGAGAGCGGCCTGGCTGCCCACCACGCCGGCATGGTGCCGCCGTTCAAGGAGACGGTCGAAGCCTGCTTCTCCGCCGGCCTGGTGAAGGCCGTGTTCGCCACCGAGACCCTGGCCCTGGGCATCAACATGCCCGCCCGCTCGGTCGTCATCGAGAAGCTGTCGAAGTTCACCGGGGAGCGCCATGAGTTCCTCACGCCGGGGGAGTACACCCAGCTCACCGGCCGCGCCGGCCGGCGGGGTATCGACGACGTGGGCTACGCGGTGGTGCTGTGGTCGCCGTACGTGCCCTTCGACCAGGTCGCCGGCCTGGCCTCCACCCGCACCTACGCCCTGCGCTCGTCGTTCCGGCCGACCTACAACATGGCCGCCAACCTGGTTCGCCGGTACTCGCCCGACGCCGCCCGCCATCTCCTGAACCTCTCGTTCGCCCAGTTCACCTCCGACCGCGACGTGGTCCGGCTCGAAGCGCAGGTCGAGCGCACCACCCAGCTGCTGGCCGTGGCCCGGAAGGAGGCGAGCTGCGGGCTCGGCGACGTCGAGGAGTACCGCCAGCTCCTGCGCGAGGCCGACGACGACACCGGCCGGCCGAGGCGGCACACGGCCCGCAGCGGGGTGGTGGCCGCCCTGGAGCGGGTCAAGCCCGGCGACGTGCTCATGATCGCGGGGGGCAAGTCCGGCGGCCGGGTGGCGGTCATCTCGACCGCCAACCGCCGGGGCGACGACGTGCGGGTCGGCGCCATCACCCCGGACCGGCGGTACCTCACCCTGTCGGCGCGCGACTTCCGTTTCCCGCCCCGCACGGTGGGCCGGATCGAGCTCCCCGTTCCGTTCGCGCCCCGCAACCCCGCCTTTCGCCGGGAGGTGGCCCAGTCCCTGGCCCGGCTTCGCCCTACCCAGCCGGTGACCGAGAAGCACGGCCGCCACGTCGTCGACTCGGCGAACGGTCACCCGGTGACCGAGTGCCCCGACCTGCGCCGGCACCTTCGGGCGGCCGAGCGGGCCGACCGGCTGGAGAAGGACCGGCGCCGGCTGGACCGGCGCATCTCCAGCCGCACGGAGTCGCTGGGCCACCAGTTCGACCGGGTCATGCGGGTGCTGGAGACGTGGGGCTACGTGGAGGGGTGGTCGCTCACCGATGCCGGCGACATGCTGGCCCGCATCTACCACGAGTGCGACCTCCTGGTGGCCGAGGCGCTGCGGGCGGGCCTGTTCGACGACCTCGACGCCACCGCGGTGGCCGCCCTGGCCTCCACCTTCACCTACGAGGCCCGCCGGCCCGAGGGACGCCCCGAGGAGCCGTGGTTCCCGTCGTCCCGGCTGAAGCGGCGCTGGGCCGACCTGGAGCACATGGCCACGGAGCTGAACCTCGCCGAAGAGGAGGCCGGCCTGCCCCTCACCCGCCGGCCCGACGCCGGGTTCGTGGCCCACGCCCACGGGTGGGCCTCCGGCGAGGAGCTGTCGGAGGTGATCGTCGACGAGGCGGTCTCGGGCGGGGACTTCGTCCGCAACGTCAAGCAGCTCATCGACCTGGTCCGCCAGCTGGGCGACATGGCGCCGGAGCCGGCGACGGCCAAGTCGGCCCGGGAGGCAGCCGACCGGCTCTTCCGTGGGGTGGTCGCCGCGTCCTCCGTCGTCGGCGGCTAGCGAGCCGTGCCGATCGGCAAGGGTGACCCGTACGGCGAGCCCGGCGACCTGCCCGAAGGCGGAGCCGTCGTCCGCTCCGACGCCGAGGCCGGCGCCGCCCTCAATGCCGCCCGCCGGGACCGCCGGCCCCTACCCGCCCTCGGCCTACTGGGAGGAGACCTGTGCCGCACCCTGGGCGGCGGGGGCGGCGGAGGCCAGCTCCAGGGCGTCCGGTTCACCGTCGATCTGGGTGAGGCCCTGCTCGACGGCCGCCTGCACCTCTTCGTCGCCCATCTGATCGCCCGCACCCGGCTGTGGTCCCGCGCCTTCGTGGCCATGAACGCCCAGTACCTCGGCGACTGGAACCTGGGACCCCGGGCCCATCCCAACGACGGCCTCCTCGACACCTACGAAGCTCACCTGCCCGGCAACCAGCTTCTCGCGGTCCGTGCCCGCCTCCACCACGGCACCCACCTGCCCCATCCCGGGATCAAGGAGCGGCGGACCGCCGCCCTCCAGGTCGAGCTGGAGAAGCCGCTGCCGGTCCGCCTGGACGGCGCCGGCGCCGGCCGGGCCCGGGTCATCTCCGTCCGGGTCGAGCCCGACGCCGTGACCGTGGTGGTCTGAACGCACTAATTCATTCAAGCCATTCGGGGGACGCGCCGACGACCGCCGCATGCGACACCACCCCCGCAAGCGCCCGTTCTGGAAGGCCATCGCCGCCGCCGTGCTGTCGGCCGCCGCCCTCGCCGGCACCGGCCCGGGCGCCGGCGCCCAGGTCACCCCACCGAACGACCGGGCCCGGGGCATGGTGTGGGACGGCCTGGTGCCCGGGCGGGCGGAGAACCGGTGTCAGGGCCTCTATGAGATCCGCGGCCGGGCCGACGAGGTGCTGGGCTGCACCCACGGACCTGACCCTGCGCCGGCCGACGTCGACGTCCGGGCGCCGGTGAGCACCGAGACCCTGAAGGGCACGGCGGCCGCCCTGCCGGCGCCGGCCCCCGGCCCCGGCACGAACGGCAACGGCATCGCCTGCTCGGGCGACGGCACCACCGGCCACCGGGTGGAGGCGATCTACGCCACCGCCGGCGGCACCGACCGCTACGCCACCGTCGCCCCGCTCATCCAGACCAGCTACGCCCCGTACGTGGAGTGGCAGTACCGGATGTCGGCGGCCGAGACGGGCGGCGAGGTCCACGTCCCGTTCGTCACTGCGGCCGACGGCTCAGGCGGCTGCACGCTGGTCGTCCGCAAGGAGGTGCTGTCCTCGACCGCCGATGACAACTTCTCCAACACCATCAACGAGCTGAAGGCCCGGGGGTACAACCGGGTCGACCGCCGCTACATGGTGTGGATGGACTCCAACGTCCTGTGTGGCATAGGCCAGATCTTCCGGGACAGCCAGCCTGGGCAGACCAACGCCAACAACGGCTACTACACCGCCTTCGGTCGGGTCGACGCCGGCTGCTGGGGCTACGCCGAGGCCCATGAGCTGATGCACAACCTCGGCGGCGTCCAACCCGACGCACCCAACGCCACGCCCGGGTTCCATTGCCGGGACGAGAGGGACGAGATGTGCTACGACGACGACGGCGCCGGCCCGGTCGTGATGCAGTCGGTGTGCGGGGGGCGTGACGGCCGGCTGTTCGACTGCAACCACGACGACTACTTCCTCGCCGGCGTGCCGGCGGCGGGCTCGTATCTCTCGACCCACTGGAACACCTACAACAGCCGCTTCCTCGTACGCGGACCGCTGAGCGGCGAGCCGCCGAACGTGGCGCCGACGGTGGACGCCGGCGCCAACCGCAGCATCCAGCTCGGCCAGCAGGCGGCCCTCGACGGCACGGTGAGCGACGACGGCAAGCCCGCCGGCGCGGCCATCAGTGTCGCCTGGGCCAAGTCCGCCGGTCCGGGGACGGTGACCTTCGCCTCCGCCAGCTCGGTCGACACGACCGCCGGCTTCTCCGCCGCAGGCACGTACACGCTGGCCCTGACGGCGAGCGACACCCAGCTGTCCAGCACCGACACCATGACCGTCACCGTCACCGATCCGAGCGCCCCGGTGACCAGCAGCTTCTCCGGCTCCTTCTCGCCCAAGCGCACGTCGATCAGCCACGGCTTCACCTCCGGCGCCGGCGCCATGACCGTCAGGGTGAGCGGCCCGTCCAACAAGTCGGTGACCGCCAGCCTGCGGGCACCCGACGGGACCGTCATCGGCCAGACCTCGGGCACCGGCACCCGCGCCTTCTCGGCCAACGGCCCGGTCCGCGGCACCTACACGCTGGTCATGACGGGCAGCAGCGGCTCCTACACCGCCACCGTCCAGCACCTCCCCTAAGCGATCCTCCCCGTTCTGGTTGCAGTTGCCCGCCTCTATGACGGGTAACTGCAACCAGTTCGGCAAACGGGCGCACGTTCGGGGGCGTCTCTGGGTAGGAACCACGGGTACCCGATGAAGGAGGCGGTGCCCATGGCGACCATGCCCCCCACCGAGCTACCCCCCGACCCGTTCCCCGGCGACCCGTTCCCCGGTGCCCCGGCGCCACTGCCCGAGCCGAGCCCCACGATCGACCCGACCGTGCCGCCCGATCTCGATCCGTCACGGAGCCCGCTCCGGCCGACGATCGAGCCCCCCCGGCCGGAGCCGGAGCCCGTGTAGCCGGCGGCGATGCCGGCCGCGGTGGCGGCGTTCAACATGCGAAGCCGACCAGCCGCAGGACCGAACCACCGCCATGGCGGGAGCCGGGCAGGGCGTCCGGAGAACGGGCGGTCTCTGACGGCCGCACGACGGCGAGGCGACGAACGCGCCGGCCAAGCCGATCGACACTGCGGCCGGGCTCCGTCAAGTGGGCCCCCCACCGGTAGCCGCCGCCGAACCCGACGGCCCGGAGGCTCAGCCCAGCCGTTCGGCGAGCAGCTTCTGCACCACCTGGGGGTTGGCCTTCCCCTGCGACGCCCGGACCACCTGGCCGACGAAGAACCCGAACAGGGCGGTCTTGCCGGCCCGGTACTGGTCGACCTTGTCGGCATTGGCCGCCAGAACCTGGTCCACGACGCCGGCGACGGCAGCCTCGTCGCTCACCTGGGCCAGGCCCCGCTCGGCGATGATGGCAGCGGGGTCGCCGCCCCGCTCCACCAGCTCGGCGAACACCTCCTTGCCCGCCGCGCCAGTCACCTCCCCCCGGTCGACGGTGGCCACCAGCGCGCCGAGGCCGGCGCCGGTCAGCTGCGTCTCCACAAGCGCCCGGTCACCCAGGGCCGCCGGCAGCTCGTTGACGATCCACCGGGCGACGGCCGGCGCCGGCCCGCCGGCGGCCACGGCGGCGAGGAACAGGTCGCCGGTGGCCCGGTCGCCGGTCAGCAGGTCGGCGGTGTCGTCGCCGATCCCGTGCTCGGTCGGCCAGGCGGCGAAACGCTCCGCCAGCTCTCGGTCGCGCAGCCGGGCCTCCGCCCGGTACTCCGCCCGGCTCTTCTTCGGCGGCCGGGTCCTGGCCTTGGCCGACTGGACCTGCGCCTCGGCCGCCGGCGCCGGCTCCTCGGCCGGCGCCCAGGAGTCGCGCAAGGTGACCGTGCGGTTGAGCACCAGGGTGCGGGGCGCCGAGCCCTGGTCGACGACGAAGAACCCCACCCGTTCCAGCTGCCAGTGGCTCCCCGGCCCGGCGCCGGCCAGCGACGGCTCCACCATGGCGCCGGGTACGACTTGCAGCGAGCCGGGGTTGAGCGCCGCCGGCAGCTCGGCGACGTCGACGTCGTCGGGACGGGGCACCTTGAACAGCCGGTCGTACAGCCGCACCTCGGCCGCCACCGCGTGGCCCGCCGAAACCCAGTGGATGACGCCCGACACGTCCACGCCGGCCGGCTTCTTGCCCACGGAGCCGGGCACATGAGAAGCCCGCAGGCCGACGACCTCACCACCGGCCCCGGTGACCACCTCGTCGCAGGTGATGCAGTAGCCGTGGCGCAGCCGCACCGTCCGCCCCGGCGCCAGCCGCTGCCAGCCGGCGGGCGGGTCGAGGGCAAAGTCGTCCCGATCGATGAGGATCTCGCCGGAGAACGGCACCGCACGCGAGCCGGGCTTGCCCACGTCGGCCGGGAAGTACGGCGCCTCCAGCTCCTCCACCGCGCCCCCCGGCCATGACGTGATCGTCACCGGCAGTGGCCGCAGCACGCCGAGAACCCGGGGCGCCACCCAGTTGAGGTCGTCGCGCACGCAGAACTCCAGTTTGGCGATGTCGACCACCGAGTTGACCTTGGCCACGCCGATGAGGTCGGCGAAGGCCCGGATGGCCTCCGGCCGGTACCCCCGCCGGCGCATGCCGGCGATGGTCGGCATGCGGGGGTCGTCCCAGCCGGACACGTGGCCGTCCTCGACCAGGGTGAGCAGCTTGCGCTTGCTCATCACCGTGTGGTCCAGCTTCAGCCGGGCGAACTCGATCTGCCGGGGCCGGCTGAAGCCGTGACGCTCCGACACACCGGTCTCGGCGATCACCCAGTCGTACAGGGGCCGGTTGTTCTCGAACTCCAGGGTGCAAAGCGAGTGGGTGATGCCCTCGATGGCGTCGGAGAGCGGGTGGGCGTAGTCGTACATGGGGTAGATGGGCCAGGCGTCGCCCGTGCGGTCGTGGTGGGCGTGGCGGATCCGGTACAGCAGCGGGTCGCGCATCTTCATGTTCGGCGCCGCCATGTCGATCCGCGCCCGCAGCACGCACGTGCCGTCGGGCAGGTCGCCGGCCCGCATTTGCCGCAGAAGGTCCAGGTTCTCCTCCACCGAGCGGTCGCGGTGGGGCGACGGCCGTCCCGGCTGGCTCAGGCTGCCCCGGTACTCACGGATCTCGTCCTCGCCCAGGTGGTCGACGTAGGCCTTGCCGGCCCGGACGAGGTCCTCGGCCAGCTCGTACATCTCGGCGAAGTAGTCCGACGCGTACAGCGCCCGCTCGCCGAAATCGAAGCCCAGCCACCGCACGTCGCGCTGGATCGACTCGACGTACTCCACGTCCTCCTTGGCCGGGTTGGTGTCGTCGAAGCGGAGGTTGCAGCGGGTGGCGTAGTCCCCGGCGATTCCGAAGTTGAGACAGATCGACTTGGCGTGGCCGATGTGGAGGTAGCCGTTGGGCTCCGGAGGGAAGCGGGTGAGGACCCGGCCGGCGTGCTTGCCAGCGCGGAGGTCTTGCTCGATGATGTCGCGGATGAAGTCGCCCCGCTGGGCCTCGGCGCCGGTGCTGGTCACGACTCGCGACTCTACCGGGGGGTCTCAAGGGAGTATCCGGGTACGCCGACACCTATGGGTATGACGCTGTCCGGAGGGGGCGCGGCGGAACCAGAGCGGCAACCACCCTCCGTGGCGACACCCTCACCGCTCAAGGTGGTGATGCTGACCGACTCGGTGGAGGAAGCGGATCGAGTGGTCACCCGTCTGGCCGGCGCCGGCTACGACGTGTCACGAAGCACTGCTGTCGACGAGTCGGTCGACGTCGTCATCGCCGACTTCGACGCCGGCGGGCTCGACGTTGTCGAAGCCCTCGACGCGGCCCGGGCTGCGGTGGCGGCCATCCCTTTCGTCGTCGTCAGCCGCCCCGTCGGTGAGGACCTTGCCGTCGATCACATCAAGCGTGGGGTGTCGGACTGGGTGGTGAAGGACCGCCTGGAACGCCTGCCGGCGGCCGTCGACCAAGCCATCCGCCACCGTGCCACGGCCGAGGAAGAGGCCCGGGCCCTGGAGGCACTGCGGGAGAGCGAGCGGCGGCTGGCCCGGGCCCAGCACGTCGCCCACGTCGGCTCGTGGGAGTGGGACGCCGTCGCCGGCACCGTGGTCTGGTCCGACGAGCTGCACAGGATGTACGGCACGGACCCCACCACGTTCACGCCGTCGTACGGGAGCTTCGTCGACCGCGTGGTCGAGGAGGACCGGGCCCGGGTCCATGCGTCGCTCCAATCGGCGTTCCACAGCCGAGGGCCCTTCGAGCTCGAGTTCCGCATCCACCGGCCCGACGGCACCCTCCGGGCCCTTGCCACCCGTGGCGACGCGGAGTTCGATGCCGGCGGCCGCATGGTCCGCATGACGGGCACGGTGCAGGATGTCACGGTCACCCGGGCCCGGGAGGATGCGCTGGCCGACACGCTGCGCCGGCTCGGCGAGGCCCGGGCTCTGGCGCGCATCGGCAACTGGGAGGTCGACGTGGCCACCAAGCGGGCCGAGTGGTCCGAGGAGCTGTTCGAGCTCTACGGCGTGTCGCCGGGGGAGTTCCAGCCCACCCTCGACGGCTTCTGCCAGCTGCTGAGTCCCGAGGAGGCCGAGGAGCTGCGCCGGCACGTGGCCCGGGCCGAGGAGACGGGCGAGGGCTGGGAGAACGACATCACCATGACCATGCCCGACGGCCAGGTCCGCATCTTCCACGGCCGGGCCCAGGTCGACGTCGACGCCTCCGGCAAGCCGGTGCGCATCCGGGGCACCCGCCAGGACGTGACCGCCGTGCGCTCACGGGAGGCGCAGCTGCGCGAGGCCGAGGAGCGCTTCCGCCTGGCCTTCGACGAAGCGCCCATCGGGGTGGCCCTGGTCGCCCTCGACGGCCGGTGGCTCCGGGTCAACCGGGCCCTGTGCCAGATCGTGGGCTACCCCGCGGAAGAGATGCTGAAGCTGGGGTTCCAGGACATCACCCATCCCGACGACGTGGGCGCCGACATGGAGGCCATCGGCCGGCTGCTGCCGGGCGAGCTGGAGACCCACCAGGTCGAGAAGCGCTACCTGCACGCCGGCGGCCACGTGGTGTGGGTCCAGCTCAACGTGTCGCTGGCCCGCGACGATCGGGGCCTCCCCCTGTACTTCATCACCCAGATCCAGGACATCACCGGGCGGAAGGCCACGGAGGAGAAGGTGCGGTCCTCGGAGGAGCGGTTCCGGGGCCTCATGGAGTCGGCGCCGGACGCCATGGTCATCGTCGGCGCCAACGGCCGTATCGTGCTGGTCAACCGCCAGACGGAGCAGCTGTTCGGCTACGACCGGGACGAGTTGCTGGGCCAGCCGGTGGAGATCCTGATCCCCGAGCAGTTCCGGTCCCGCCACGCCGCCCACCGGACCGGGTTCGTCGACGATCCGAAGGTGCGCCCCATGGGCGCCGGCCTCGAGCTGTTCGGGGTCCGTCGCGACGGCACCGAGTTCCCCGTCGAGATCAGCCTGAGCCCGATGGAGACCGACGAGGGCAGGTTGGTCTCGGCCGCCGTCCGCGACATCACCGAGCGCAAGCGGGCGGAGGCCATCGTGCTCGGGGCCCTCAAGCGTGAGCGCGAGCTGACCGAGAGCCTGCGTGAGCTCGACCGCATCAAGAGCGACTTCGTGGCCACCGTCTCCCATGAGTTGCGGACGCCGCTGACCAACATCATCGGCACCACCGAGATGCTGGCCGAGGGCGACTTCGGCGAGCTCAACGACCAGCAGCGGCGCACCGTCGAGGTGCTCGACCGCAACAGCCATCGCCTCCTCGACCTGGTCCGCGACCTCCTCGACCTGAACCAGATCGAGTCCGGCGGCCTCGGCCTGCAGCGCAGCGCCACCGATCTCGGTGAGCTGTTCGAGCGGGTCCAGAGCCAGGTCGTGTCGCAGGCGGCCAACAAGCGGGTCGTCCTGCGGTTCGAGGCGGCCGGCGAGCTGGGCAGTGTGGTCGTCGACAGCCGCCAGGTGGAGCGGGCCCTGCTCAACCTGGTCACCAACGCCATCAAGTTCACGCCGGCGGAGGGCAGCGTCACCGTGCGGGCCGAGCGCACCGGCGACCGCATGCGGTTCGTGGTCGCCGACACCGGGATCGGCATCCCCGAGCACGAGCAGCAACACCTGTTCACCCGCTTCTTCCGGTCCTCGATCGCCACCGAGAACGCCATCCCCGGCACCGGGCTGGGCCTGGTCATCGTGAAGCACATCGTCGAGGGCCACGGCGGCACCATCGACATCGACTCCGCCGCCGGCGAGGGCACCACCGTCACCGTGTCCCTTCCCCTGGCGCCGGCGGTGGAGCCGAGCGACCACCTCGCCGGCGCCGGCGTCTGAGCCCCTCCCCCGAACTGGTGACATTCTCGGGGGTCAGGACCCCCGAGAATGTCACCAGTTCGAAGGGGGGTCGGCTTCGGCCTGGCCCGCGGGGCAGAACGACAGGAAGTCGCAGCCCCGGCACCACCCACCCGGCGTGGGCCCGAAGCGGGCCTCGGCCATGGCGTCGAGGGTGGACGCGAGCCGGGAGCGGACGCCGGCCACGGTGCCGGCGTCCCAGTCGGCGGAGACGATCACCGCCGGCCCGTCGGACCGCAGGTAGCAGTAGGTCGTGCGCAGGCCGGCGGGGTCCGCGCCCCAGGCGTCGACCGCGGCCAGGCCGTAGAGGTCGAGCTGGGTGCCGGCGGCCCGGTCTCCTTGGGGCGCGGGCCGGCCGGTCTTGAAGTCGACCAGCTCCATGCGGCCGTCGCGCTGGTAGGCGGCGTCGATGCGGCCTCTGACCAGATGGCCGCCCACGGCCAGCACGAACGGCGCCTCGACCCGCACCGGGTCGAGGTCGGCCCACGGGCTGGCCAGGAACGACGCCCGCAGGCCGGCGACGACGTTCGCCCCCGTCGGGAGGTGGTCGGGGTCCACGTCGTCGGGCTCGGGCTCGATGAGGGTGAGCTGGCGGCCGGCCCGCTGCTCGATCCAGCGGTGGATCTCGGTGCCCAGGCGGGCGACGGCCGAGGAGCGGCGGGGAAGGGGCCGCACCACGGTCCAGTAGAACTGCTTGGGGCAGCGGGCGTAGGTGACGAGCCCGGTGACCGAGAGCGCCGGCGGGGCGACCCTGGCGGCGGCGGGCTCGCCGGCGTCGCCGAGCAGGGCGTCCATGCGCAACTGGGTGGGTGCGGCAGCGGGGCGGGGCGCCACCTGGTCAGCGTACGTCCCCTCGGCGAACCGGCGGGCTTCGGCCCGTTGGCGCTCCTTGGCCGCGACCTCGGGGTTGACCTCGGCCGGCTCGTGCCGGAACCACTCCTGCACCAGGTCGGCCTGGCCGGCGATGAAGTCGTAGAACTCCGACGGGCCCTGGGGCTCCGCCGGCCCCGGGTACCAGTGGGCCGCCGAGCACACGAGCCGGCGCTTGGCCCGGGTGCAGGCGACGTAGAGGAGCCGCCACTCCTCGTCGAGCCGCCGACGTTTGATGACGTCCTCGATCTCCCTCTGCCTGGTCCCCGGCCACGGCGGGATGCCGTCGTCCTCCCGGAGCCACCAGGGAAGGGCTGCGCCGTTGGTGAGGGCGTTCTCGCCGCTGCGGCCGTCGGGGAAGATCTTCGACGACCCCTTCCCGGCCAGGCCGGGCACGTACACGGCGTCGAACTCCAGCCCCTTGGCCTGGTGGATGGTCATCACCTTCACGGCGTCGGCGTCGGTGAGGTGGGCCTCGGCCAGGTCGTCGTCGGACTCGTCGAGCAGCTGCAGGTACTCCACGAACGCCCGCAGGCCGGTGTCTCCCTCGACGGGCGTGAAGCCCTCGGCCAGATCCAGGAACCGCAGCAGGTTCTCCCGGCCGAGGTCACCTGACGCCCGCCACAGGCCGGTGCGCTCGACGATCGTCTCGGCCAGCTCCAGCACGGGCATGCGGGTGGACGCCGCGGCCAGGGCGGCCCGCTCGGCCATGAAGCCCCGGAGCCGGCGCCGGGCCACTTCTGACAGGTCGGGCACGGCGTCGACATCTTCGAGGGCGGCCGGCCACCCCACTTCGCCGGCGCGGGCGTGGCGGGAGACGGCGGCCAGGTCGCGCAGGCTGATGCGGTAGCGGGGCCCCTCGAGGATGCGCAGCAGGGCGACGGTGGCGCCGGCGTCGGCCAGGAGCTGCAGCCAGGCCACCAGGTCGACCACCTCGGGCCGGTCGAGGAGGCCGCTGGCCCCGATCACCTCCACCGGCACGTGCTGCTCCTCGAGGGCGGCGACGATCGCGGGGATGAGCCGGCGCTTCCGGCACAGGACGGCGGTGCCCCCGCAGGGCTCGCCGCCGGCCACCCGCTCGGCGATGTCGCCGGCGACGGCGGACGCCTCCTCGGCGTCGTCGGCGGCGAGGAAGCAGTCGATGGTGGTGTCGGGGGCCTCCGCCGGCACCGAGAGCTCCTTGGGCAGCGACTCGCCGACCTCGGCCTGGATGCGGTTGGCCAGGGTGACCAGGCGGGGGCCGAACCGGAACGTGATCTGCAGCGGGCGCATGGTGACGGGAGGGAAGTGGGTGCCGAAGTCGAGGATGTTGGCCAGGTGGGCGCCGCGGAACCCGTAGATCGACTGCATGTCGTCGCCGACGGCGGTGACCCAGGACCCGGCGGGATAGATGAGCTGCAGCAGCCGGCGCTGGGCGAAGTTGGTGTCCTGGTACTCGTCGAGCAGGACGACGGGGTGCTGGTCGTGCAGTGCCGCGGCCAGCTCCGGGCGGTCGGTCAGCAGCCGCACGGCCAGGGCGATCTGGTCGCCGAAGTCGATCAGGTGGCGCTCGCGCTTGCGCCGGCCGTAGGCCTCCACCACCTGGCACAGCTCCAGGCGCATGAGAGCGGTGTCCTTGATCTTCTGTGTGCCACCGGCGCCGGCGATGATGCGCGCGCAGTCCTCGGCCACGACCTCGATGGGGACGAGATGGTCGGCACAGCGCGACGCCAGCGCCAGGGCGTGGTCGAGCAGGCCCTGGGGCTGCATGGTCTTGCGGCGCTGGAAGCGGAACTCGTCGAACACCCCGTACAGGAGCTGCCAGGCCTGGGCCCGGTTGAGGATGCGCGTGCCGGGGTGGAGGTCGAGCTCGAGGGCGTGGTCGGCCACCACCGAGGCGCCGAAGGAGTGGTACGTGCCCACGGTGACGTCGGCGTCGGCGCCGAGCTCCTCACGGACCTTGGCCTTGAGGTGGGCGGCGGCCTTGTTGGTGAACGTCAGCCCGAGGATCTGGTCGGGGCGGGCCTGGCCCGACTGCACCAGGTGGAGGATGCGCCGGGCCATGACCGTCGTCTTGCCGGTGCCGGCGCCGGCCACCAGCAGCTGCGACGACGGCTCGGCCTCGACGGCCTCCACCTGCTCGGCGGTGAGCTCGAAGCCGGTCACCGGGCCCCCACCTGCCGGCCCTCCCGCTGCAGGGGGCACAGGCGATGGAAGGAGCAGTTGCGGCAGGCGGCGTCGACCGAGGGCTCGAACCGCTCGGCTCGGATGTCGCCCGCCGCGGCCAGCACCCTCGCGGTGGTGGTCTCGGCGTGGCCGGCGAGGATGGGCTGCTCGAAGGCGTGCATGGTGCGGACGTAGAGCAGCTGCAGCCGGCGGGGCGGGCCGAACGCGGCCAGCTCGGGGTCCAGCGTGGCCGCCAGGTGGTAGACGGCGAGCTGCAGGTCGTCGGGCAGGGAGTCGGGCCGGGGCTCGGAGCGGCCGGTCTTGTAGTCGACGATGCGGATGCCGCCGGGCGTGCGGTCGATGCGGTCGATGGCGCCGACGAGGCGGACGTCGCCCACCTCGATGTCGAACCCGTGCTCCACCTTCAGCACCTGGCTGCGGTCCAGGCTCTGTCCCTCGGCCTCCCACCAGGTGTCGAGCATGGCGTAGTAGTCCCGCCGGCACTCCTCGATCTGGGGCCGGTAGCGGGCGATGTCGTCGGTCCAGTGGTCGACGGCGATGGCCACGAGGGCGTCGCGGGTGTGATCGCCCTCGCGGTCGGGTCGGAGGAATTCGGCCAGCACCTCGTGGGTGAGGGTGCCGAGCATCATCGCCGGGCCGGCGTCGTCCTTGACCCGCAGGCCGTACTGGTAGGCGTAGCGCAGCGGGCAGTCGACGTAGGTGGAGAGCTGGCTGGCCGAGAGGCACAGCTCCCCGCCGGGGAAGACGTTGACGGGATTGGCGGTGGCGGGGCGCGACGCCGGCGCCGGCCCCCGGAACGGCGTCGGGCGCTCGTCCCGGCGGGGCCAGTCCTCGACGAAGCGGCTGAGCAGGACGCCGGGCCCGGGGGCGGCGGTGGCGATGAGGCGGGCCGTGGCCCGGGAGCAGGCGGTCAGGAAGCGCCGCCTCTCGGCGGCCAGAGACGCTTGGCGGGCCTCGGCCGGCGTGGCCGGCGCGGGGTCGAACAGCGGGGCCCGTCCCCGCAGCTGGGGCAGCACGTCCTCCACGCAGCCGGCGACGACCACCGTGTGCCACTCCCGGCCCACGGCGCCGGCGATGGAGGTGACGGTGACCGCCTCGCCGCCGGCGCCGGCCGGCGTGCGCCACGGGTCGGGCGTGACGTCGCCGTCGTCGAGGCCGGCGAGCAGGCCGGCGAGGCGCTCCGACGGATCGTGCTCGGCCCGGCGCTCCAACCGGTCGAGGAAGGCGACGACGGCGTCGAGGGAGGCGTCGTCGCCGGCGACCAGGTGCCCGAGGCCCCGCTCCCACACGGTGAAGGCGAGGTGGGCCGGCGTGGCGGTGGGCGCCAGCGCCCGAACGTCGTCCCCCAGGTCGGCCAGCCCCTCCTCCCCGAGCACGGACAGCGGCGAGACGAGCAGCCGCCCGAGCGCCCCCTCGTCGCCGGCCGCCCACCGCAGCAGGTCGACGACGGCCGCCACCGCCGGGTCGTTGTCGCCGGCCCCCAAGCCCGGCCCGGGCGCCACCGGGATGCCGTGGCGGCTGAGGGCGCGGGCCACCGACCGGCCGTGGCGGGCCGCGTTCCCGACCAGCACGGCCATGCCCGACCAGGCCACGCCCTCGGCCCGGGCGGCCAGGAGCTCGCCGGCCACTGCCTCGGCCTCGGTCGAGGGATGCCGGCAGCTGATCAGCACGCCGGCCGCGGGGTGCCGGAAAGGCTCGTCCAGGGTGACGTCGGCGGGAGGCTGGTCCGACACCACCACGGCTTGGCCGCCGGCGACCGCGCCGAGCAGGCCGTTCATCTCGCCCTCGTGGTCGTCGACCAGCACGTGGGCGTAGCGCCCGGGCTGGGCCAGCGCCGTCGCCGCGGCGAGCAGCCGGGTGCGGTCGACCTCGTGGCGCCGGGCCAGCACCGAGTCGTACCGCTGGGCGAACCGGTCCAGCTCGGGGCGGCCGGTGACGCCGGCCAGCAGGGCGCCGGCCACCTCGTCGGCGAAGAGCGCCCGGCGGAGGTAGTGCCCATGGTCGGGCCAGTCCGCCGGCGACTCGGTGGCCAGCAGCCGCCGGACCAGGGCCCGCTGCTCGGAGGTGGTGAGCAGCCGGACCGGGCCCCGCGCCCTCGTCACCAGGTCGAAGGCCACCCCGAACCAGGTGGTGATGGGCAGGGCGTCGAACCCGCCGGACAGCCGGGGCAGGACGGCATGGCGGAACCGGGTGGCCGCCGCCCGGTCGTGGCACACCACCAGGACCGACGACGCCGCCCGGCCGCCGTCGATCAGCCGAAGGTAGCGGGCCACCAGGGCGGTCGTCTTCCCGCAGCCGGCCCCGCCGGCCACCCGCAGCGGGCCCCCGTCGTGCTCCACGATCCGGCGCTGGGCCGCCGTCAGTTCCACGAGAACGAGCGTAACGAGGGGGTGGGACACGCAGAGGCATGCCACCATGGGTCCGTGGCGATGGTTGACGCCGACCCCGCTCGCCAGCTGCAGCTCGCAGACGAGGCGCTCCACGCCTTCGACGCCGATGCCGCCGCCGGCCACCTGTCGGCCGCCATCCGGGCCTTCACCGCCGCCGGCGACCGCCGGCAGGCGGCGGTGGTCTGCGCCCGCCTCGGCGACCTGTATGCCAACGCCATGGGCAACCTGACCGCGGCCCGGGCCTGGTTCGTGCGGGCCACCCGGATGATCGAGGACGAGCCACCGTGCATCGAGCAGGGCTGGGTGGCCGTGGCCGCCATGGGGTGCGACGTCGACGACCCCGCCGTGCTCCTGGCCCGCGCCGAGCTGGCGCTGGACCGGGCCCGCCGCTTCGGCGACGTCAACCTGGAGACCAAGGCCCTGGCCGACGCCGGCCTGGCCCTCGTCCAGTCCGGGCGCATGGCCGAGGGGATGGCCATGCTGGACGAGGCCATGGCCCTGGCCTGCGGGCCGGCGGACGACGCCGACGCCGCCGGCAAGTCGGTCTGCTCCTTCTTCACCGCCTGCTACTTCGCCGCCGACTTCGACCGGGCGGGCTCCTGGGCCGACGCCCTCCGCCGCCAGGGTCTCATCGGCCGGGCCGCCGGGCCGGCGCTGTTCCTGAGCAGCCACTGCGACAGCGTCCAGGCCACCGCCCTGTGCGAGCTGGGGCGGTGGGGCGAGGCCGAAGCCATGCTGACCCGCGCCATCGAGGACTTCGAGTCCGGCATGCACATGCCGAGCTGGCACCCGGCCATCGCCCTGGCCGAGCTGCGCATCCGCCAGGGTCGCCTGACCGAGGCCGAGATGCTGTTGCTGGGCAAGGACGGGAGCCTGCAGGCCCTCCTCCCGGCGGCCCACCTCCACCTGGCCCGCGGTGACCATGACCTGGCCAGGGCCACCGCCTCCCGGGGCCTGCGGGCCATCGGCGACGACCGCCTGCGCGCCGCCGACCTCCTCGCCGTCCTGGTCGACACCGAGCTGGCCGCCGGCGACCTGGCCGCGGCCACCGCGGCATGCGAGCAGCTGGTGACCCGGGCCGACGGCCTCGAAGTCGCCGGCCTCCAGGCCAGGACGGCCGCCGTGCGGGCTCGCGTCCTGGCCGCCGGCGGCGACCTCGCCGGCGCCATCGCAACGGTGGAGAGTGCGCTCGACCGGCTGCCGGCGGCCGGCGTGCCGTTGCTCCGAGCCACCCTGCTCGTCGACCTGGCCCGGCTCCACGACCGGGCCGGCAACCGCGCCGCGGCCCGGGTGGAAGCGACCCGGGCGTCCGCCGCGCTGGCCGGCCTCGACGTCGTCATCGGCCCTGAGGATCTGGCCCTGCTCCAGCGCCTGGCCGGGGCCAAGGGCGAGAGCCGGCCCGCGGCCACGCTCAGCCGCGAGGATCGCGGGTGGGTGGTGGCCTGCGGCGACGTCCGCTGCCCCCTGCCCGACACCAAGGGCCTCCGCTACATCGCCGAGCTGGTCGCCAACCCCGGCGTCGAGCGCCACGCCCTGGACCTCGTCGACCGGGTTGAGGGCGTGGCCGCCGGCGTAGACCGGCGCCGGCTCGGCGACGCCGGCGAGCTGCTCGACGCCCAGGCCCGCGCCGCGTACCGCCACCGTATCGAGGCCCTGCGGGCCGAGGTCGACGACGCTCTCGACATGGGCGCCGAGGACCGCGCCGAGGCCCTGCAGGGCGAGCTCGACCACCTGGTCGGCCAGCTGGCGCAGGCCTTCGGGCTGGGCGGGAGGAGCCGGCGGGCGTCCTCGGCCGCCGAGCGGGCCCGCCTGAACGTCACCCGGGCCCTGCGGGCGGCCACCGCCCGGCTGAGCGAGATCGTGCCCGAGGCCGGCGCCGTCCTCGGGCAGCGCCTGCGCACCGGCATCTATTGCGCCTATGAGCCCGATGAGGACGACGCCGTTCGCTGGGCCGTTCAGACCTGACTGAACGGCCCCGGCACTGATTGAACGCCCCGGTTGTGAAACCACGACTCGGAGGTGCTCTCGATGGATGCTCCCTACCAGGCTTCGCCCGACGTTTTCGTCCTCCCGACCAACCTGCCCATTCCCGGCGCCGGCGTGGTGCTGCCGGTCAACGCCTACGTGCTGCGCGCCGACGAGCCGGTGCTCGTCGACACGGGCATCGGCGTCGACAGCGACGACTTCCTCGACGCGGTGGCCTCGATCGTCGACCTCGACGCCCTGCGCTGGGTGTGGCTCACCCACGACGACGCCGACCACACCGGCAGCATCCGGCGGGTGCTCGAGGCCGCGCCCAACGCCCGCCTCGTGACCCACGCCTTCAACGCCCTGCGGATGGCGACGTGGTGGCCGGTGCCGTTCGAGCGGGTCCACGCCATCCGCCCCGGGGACCGGGTGCCCGTCGGCGACCGCACCCTGCGGGCCGTCGCCCCGCCGCTGTTCGACAACCCCATGTCGATCGGGCTGCTGGACGAGGCCACCGGTTCGTTCTTCTCGGTCGACTCCTTCGGCGCCCTCCTGCCCGAGGCCACCCAGGACGCCGCCGAGGTGCCGCACGAGGCCCTGGCCGGCGGCATGGCGGCGTGGGCGCAGGCCGACTCGCCGTGGGCCCACCTGGTCGACCGCCAGCGGTTCGGGCAGGTGCTGGACGGCGTGCGCCGGCTGCAGCCGTCGCAGATCTTCTCCTCCCACCTGCCGGCGGCGAGCGGCACGTCGGTCGAGCGGTTCCTCCAGGTGCTGGAGTCGGTGCCCGACGCCGAGCCGGCGCTGCCCCCGGACCACGAGCAGTTCGGGCACATGCTCGCCGCCATGCTGGCCGTGCGCTGATCAGGCCCACTGGCCCCGCCGGACCAGCACCTCCTTGAGGAGGGTGGGCCGGTCGGTCATGAGCCCGTCGACGCCCAGGTCGAGAAGGCGGTCCATCTCGGCCTCGTCGTTGATGGTCCAGACGTGGACCGGCAGCCCGCTGCGGTGGGCGCCGTCGACGAACCGGCGGTCGACGATGAGGATCCGGCCCTGGCGCACGGGCACCTGGGCGCAGGCTCCGGGGAGGTGGCAGGTCCGCTGCGCGTACCCGGCCCGGCGCAGCCGGGCGATGTCCATGGGACCGATGGCGGTGCACACCCGGTTGGCGGTCATGGCCCGGAAACGGGCCAGCCGCTTGCCGGAGAACGACGCCACGCACACCCGGTCGTGGGTCTTCGTGCGCTCGATCACCTCGACGAGAGGGGCGACGCACGCCTCGTGCTTGAGGTCGATGTTGACGCGCACGTGGTCCCACGCGGTCAGCAGGTCGGCCATGAGGGGGATGCCGGCGTCGCCCAGTCGAGCTTTGCTCACCGTCTCCCATGGCAGCTGGGCGATGATCCCGTGGCGGTCGGTCACCCGGTCGAGGATGGGGTCGTGGAAGGCCACCAGCATCCCGTCGCCGGTGGCGTGGGCGTCGGTCTCCAGGTACCGGTAGCCGAGGCCGACGGCGTGCTCGAACGCCGGCATGGTGTTCTCCGGGTGCTCGGAGGCGCCGCCCCGATGGGCGAAGGGGATGGGCCCGGGGTGGTCCAGGTAGGCCCAGGCCGTCACTCGGCCGGCGCCGTGGGGGCGGGTGCCGGCGACGGCTGGAAGATCGCCGACCGGTAGTAGGCCAGCTCGGCCACGCTCTCGCGGATGTCGTCCATGGCCCGGTGGCCGCCGGCCTTGGCCGGCGCCGCCTTGTAGGCCTCGGGGTACCAGCGCCGGCACAGCTCCTTCACCGTCGACACGTCGATCGAGCGGTAGTGGAACCAGTTGTCCACCTCGGGCAGGTACCGGGCCAGGAAGCGGCGGTCGGTGGCGATGGAGTTGCCGCACAGGGGGACGGTGTGGGGCTCGGGCAGGTGCCGGCGCAGGAACTCCGTCACCGTGGCGCCGGCCTGGTCGATCGACACCGTCGAGGCCTCGACCGCCTTGGTGAGCCCACTGTCGCCGTGCATCTTGACGACGACGGGGTCCATGGCCTCGAGCACCTGCGCCGGGGCGTGGACGACCAGGTCCGGCCCCTCGGCGACGATGGCCAGGTCGTCGTCGGTGACCAGGACCGCGATCTCGATGATCACGTCACGCTCGGCGTCGAGGCCGGTCATCTCCAGGTCGATCCACCCCAGCATGGGCCGATCGTAGGCTGACCCGCTACGACCGGCCGGGAGGCCGGTCCATGGACACCCATCGGCCAGCCCTGAAAGGGTGGGCCGATGCCCGAGTTGCCGGTCCTCCGCCTCGACCCCGAGCTCCCGCTTCCGGCCTACGCCCGTGCCGGCGATGCCGGCGCCGACCTGGTGGCCCGGGAGGGCGTGGTGCTGGCGGCCGGCGGCGGCCGGGCCATGGTCCCGACCGGCGTGGCGGTGGCCATCCCCGAGGGCTACGCCGGCCTGGTGGTGCCCCGCAGCGGCCTGGCCGCCCGCCACGGCGTGACCGTCGCCAACTCGCCGGGCCTGGTCGACGCCGGCTACCGCGGCGAGCTGACCGTGGTCCTGCTGAACACCGATCCGGAGAGCGACTACGAGGTCCACAGGGGCGACCGCATCGCGCAGTTGGTGGTGGTCGCCGTGGAACAGGCGGCGTTCGTGGTGGTCGACGAGCTGCCGGCGTCCGAGCGGGGGAGCGGCGGCTTCGGCCACAGCGGGCGGTGAGGGGTGCTCAGAGGTTGGCGTTGACGCCGGCCGGCCCGCCGTAGAAGCAGTACGGGCACAGGCCCTTGCGGTGGTTCTCCAGCACCTTGAGAGAGAACGGCAACCGGTCGGCTTCCTCCAAGTCGTACCGGAAGCGCGCCGGGGCATTGACGGCACGGCAGGGCGCATCGGTGCGGTGCCATTCCGAGTACCGGTTCACCCGCACGTCGCCGGTGTAGCTCCAGGTGTCGGTGGCTTCGTCGACGGTGATCTGGGGGTTCGAGCCCTGCCAGCGCCAGCGCACGTACGCCTTCGGCGGCAGCGCCGGCCGCATGTGCACGTTCACCGACTCGGTGGCCAGGTCGGACACCTCCACGCCCAGCTGCCGGTACAGGCGGGCGACCACGCCGAAGTCGGTCGCCGGGAACGACGCCGGCCGGAACTCGAACCGCAGCCGGCCGGAGGCGGGACCGTCCTCGTCGTGAAGGACCGCATTGTTCGTGCGGTCCTCCAGGGTCCATCGGACGCGCAGCGCCGGATCGTTGGTGGCCACGGCGGACGGCGGCCGCAGCATGTAGCGCAGGACGTCGCCGCTGTAGGTGGCCGGGACAGTCGTGGGCCCGTACAGGACGGCCGGCGACGGCTTGCCCTGCACCGAGACACCGACGAACACCCCCGACTCGGTGACGTCGAACTGGTCGAGACCGATGCGAACGGCCACGCCACCCGGCGGCGGGATCGTCCGCCGGATGCGGGCCGCCGGCGCCCCGGTCTTCGCCGCCTTGATCCGTCCCCCGAAACTGTTGGCGGCGGCGCTGACCATGCCCTCCACGTACAGGATCGACAGCCCGCCGGTCAGGATGCCCCCGATCACCTCGCCGAACAGGATCACCCACCACGCCCGGTCCACGTCGGTCTCGACACCGTCGATGCGGAAGCCCAGCGCCGGCCACGTGCGGCTGTGGACCCGCCTCGGCTTGTGGACCCACTGGAAGTAGGCCCCCGGACGGGTGTGGAACATGCTCGGCACGACACGGAACGAGAACTTCACCGTGCCGCTGGACTTGCTGACCGCGCCGCTCACGTAGAAGAACCCGTTGCGGGCCTTGACGTTGAAGCTCTTGAGCGTCGCCCCTTCGTCCTCGACCCCCTCGACGAGGCGGGTGTGCAGCTCGTCGAGCATGACGTCGACGGCGCCGGCGTGCACGGTCCCGGCGACGTCGTTGCTGCCGGCGAAGTCCTGCAGCGTCTCGGGATCGCCGGTCAAGGAGTGGGTGGCGTCGACGTAGTTGAGGCCGAGGAGCAGGGCGCCGCTGCGGACCCGGGCCAGCACCGAGTTGGCCTTGCTGGCCACCGGGCCGAGGAAGCTGGCGTCGATGGACGGCAGGGTGACCTGGCCGAAGGCGACGCCTTGCCGGAACGTCCGCTCGAAGCGGCGCCGGAACTCCTCGCCGGTCACCAGGGCGGCGACGTCGGGCGGGGTCCCAGTGGAGGTGACCCTCGCCGTCCAGCGTCGAGCGGTGATCACGGTGCCGACCTGGTTCATCACCAGCGAGGACGACCCCGACGGATCCGTCCTGAACTCAGGCGTGAGCGTCATCTCCATCTGCCCCGTGACGCCCACGACGTGGGAGACCTGGTCCTTGACGACGGTGACGTGCCCCCACATCGGCATGAGGGCCACGAGGAGGTTGGTGGCGCCCTCGCAGTCGATGTCGGGCGGACCGAGGAAGAGATCGGGCTGGACCCCGAGGCCGTCGCCCGAGAGGTCCTGGGTGAACCGCTTGCTGGCATCCGAGCCGTTGGCGTAGGCCGACTGCAGCGCAGTTCGGAGGACGTGCTCCCGGACCGTGATGGCTCCTGCGAAGGGCACCGTTCCTCCTAAGCGAATGGGGAGGGGCGCCGTCGACAACTGGTGCACCAGCGAACATTCACAAGACGTTGCCTTGGCTTGTTCTTTCGCGCGTTCATACGAGACGCGACATCCACGACGCCACTCCGAGGGTGAGGCTAGCCCCGCCGGCGCCGGCGCCGGCCCGGCAACGGTGGTGACCGGCGGGGCGGCTTGCTAACGTAGGGGGCAACGCGGACGTGGCTCAGTGGTAGAGCACAACCTTGCCAAGGTTGGGGTCGCGGGTTCGAATCCCGTCGTCCGCTCCACAAGACAACAACAGGAGGCCATCTCGGAGGGCCTCCTGTTGGCCGCCGCAGGCGATCATCTCCGCCGGCGCAGTTCTGGCCAAACCTCCGGCCATCGGTGAGGGGAACACTCGGCCTCTACGTCGTCGCCCTTCGGCCCAGACGACGATCCACCCGTTCCTCGAGGCCGAGGCCGACGAAGGCGAAGCTGCAGACGACGATGGCGACGCACAGTCCGGGCGGGACGATCCACCACTTCCAGGCGCCGGTGAGGAATGCCCCTCGGTCTGTCGCGAACTGGATCATGCTTCCCCAGCTCCGTCGCACAGGGTCGCCGAGCCCGACGAAGCTGAGGGCCACCTCGAACAGGATGGCGACACTGACCACCCGTACGAACTGGGCGATCAGGACCGGGCTCACCGCGGGAATCACGTGGCGACGGACGAGGTACGGCCCGCGCCCGCCATAGGTGCGGGCGGCCAGGACGTGGGTGCGCTCCCGCAGAGACAGGACCTGACTGCGGACGATCCGTGCCGGCTCGGCCCACAGAAGGGCGGCGACGACCAGGATCTGGCTGCGCATGCCCCGTTCCAGGTAGTCACGACCACGATGAGCAGCGGGATGGTCGGCACCACCAGGGCGAAGTCGACCGTGCGCATGAGGACAGCGTCGATGGTCCCCCTTCGGTAGCCTGAGACGACACCGACCAGGCCACCCACGACCACGGCGATGGCCGCCGCCCGCAGGTCGGCCACCTCGAGGATCGGCCCGGGCCCTGCGCGCCCGCCCGTCAGGCGATCCTCTGCCACGGGCGAGAGCGTAGGTGTGACGACGACGATCACCATGCCGGCGCCCGTTCAGGAACGCATGGGGCCACGGCGCGCTGAGGGGACGGCGACGTCCGAAAGGCCGAAGTCGACGATCTGCACCTGGTCGTGCCCGGGATCCCTCCGACCCGAAAGATGGGGTGAATCCCCCATGATCTTTCGAGCTGCCCGTCGTACGTTCCTCCAGTGCTGGCGCGGACTCCGACGACGGGGCCTGCGAACACGAGGAGGGAGCGGCTATGCCGAGACTGGCGACGCACGACGCCAAGCAGGTGGACATGGGACGGGCCCGTGAGGCTTCAGCGGAGCTCGGCGACGACAAGGTCAGCCACGTAACCGTCAGACAAGAGTCACACGGGCCGGGCGACGCCTTTGTCGTCCCCGGAGGCCACACCTCGGGAGCCGACGCAGGATCCACGTTCGTGATCTTCAGCCCGACGGAGGAGATCGCACGGGTCGAGTCCCACACGATGCAGCGCCCTCAGGCGCTGTTCTCGTCGCCCCGGTAGGCCCGCCATGACCTCGCAGCGACCGATCATCACCTTCGACGTGACCGTCCGGTCCGCAGCCGCTCCCGCAGCGGTCTATGCCCTCCTGGTCGACCCGGCGACCCACCTGGAGTGGGCCGGCGAGCAGGCACCGAACCAGGCCTTCCGCCTGCTGACGCTCGAAGCCACCGGCGAGCCGGTGACGGTCGGGACGACCTTCGTCTCGACCGGCGCCGCGGCCAAGAGTGGCGCCATGACGTTCCACGACACGTCGACGGTCACCGAAGCGGAAGCTGTCAAGCCGTTTGAGACAACTCCTCACCGTTTGGTCTGTATGAGTGCCTCCGGGGTTGGCTCGTTGATCCAGGCTGCGACGGGCAGCCTCGGCGGGACCGGCGGCTGGGAGAAGCGCTGCGGGTTGGCGGC
>DATLHA010000158.1:0-13249 GCA_035540095.1 Acidimicrobiales bacterium
GGCGACGCCATCCTGGCCCAGCCCTACGGCACCCTCGACGGCGCCATCAAGATCACCGAGCAGGGCGAGGTGATCTCCGACAAGTACGGCCTGCCCACGCTGGCCCGCCGCAACCTCGAGTTCGCCACCGCTGCGGTGCTGAAAGCGTCGCTGATGCACCGGGAGTCCCGTGTGCCCCTCAGCGTCATCGCCGACTGGGACGAGGTCATGGACGCCCTGTCCAACGCCGCCCACGCGGCCTACCGCAGGCTGATCGACGATCCCCGCCTGTTCGACTACTTCCGGGCGTCTACGCCGGTCGAGGAGCTGACCGACCTCAACATCGGCTCCCGGCCCATCCGCCGCGCCGGCGGGCGGTCCCAGGGGTTGGAGACGTTGCGGGCCATCCCGTGGGTCTTCGGCTGGACCCAGTCTCGCCAGATCGTCCCCGGCTGGTTCGGCGTGGGCGCCGGCCTCGAGCAGGCCCGGGCCGAGGGGTTGTCGGAGCGCCTGTCGGGGATGTACCAGGAGTGGCACTTCTTCCGCACGTTCATCTCCAACGTCGAGATGGTGCTGTTCAAGACCGACCTCACGATCGCCCGGCGCTACGTTGACCGCCTTGCCGACCCGTCACTGCACGACGTGTTCGACCGCATCGCCGACGAGCACCGCCGCACGGTCGACCAGATCCTCTCCCTCACGGGGCGCGACCGGCTGCTCGACCACCACCCCCTGCTCCGGCGGACGCTCGAGACGCGCGACGCCTACCTCGACCCGATCAGCTACCTGCAGGTATCGCTGCTGGCCCGGCTGCGCGACAGCGAGAAGGCCGACCCCGAACTCCGGCGGGCGCTCCTGCTGACGGTCAACGGAATTGCCAACGGGCTACGCAACACCGGCTGAATCACACAACATGAGAGCAGGCAATGACTCCGTACGAAGCACTGATCGCAGAAGCGGACAAGGACAAGGCCGAAGGGCGCTGGAAGGACGCGCACATCAAGTACGGCGAAGCCGTGTCCATGGGGAGGTCGCGGAACGACTATTGCCGGCGGATGCGCGGCATCTGCTCCCGCCACGTGGCCGAGCAGCGGATGGCGCTGGCCGAGGAGCACGCCGACAGGCGCCAGGAGTACCTCGACCAGGCCGCCCGCTGGCTGGCCAAGTCGGAGGCCAACCTCAACTCGGCCTTCGACGAGTCGCCGGAGGCCGAGCTGGGCCACATCCGAATGGAGCAGGCCAAGACCGAGGAGTCGATGGCCCGGTTCATGGAGATGTCGGGCGGCGACCCGTCCCGCCGGCGATCGACGGCCCGCGCCTACCGCGACGAGGCGTCGGAGCTGCTGAACGCCTGAGGGTGCCGTGGCCGGGGGACCGGCAGCGGCGGCGGGACGTTCACCCGCCGCCACGCTGCCAGCCGGCGCAGGGCGCTGAACCACCGGGCCCGGTGCCGGCGCCGGGCGGGCGTGGACAGCGCGTAGTCGGCCGCCTCCTGCCGTAGCTCGCCGCGCCCTTTTCGAGCGCGTCGCCGGCCAGGCCCGGCGGGCCGCCGGCCGCACCGGCGCCGTCACCCTCCTCGTCAGCCACCGCTTCTCGACCGTTCGCATGGCTGACGTGATCCTCGTCGTCGAGAGCGGGCGGGTGGTCGAGCGGGGCACCCACGACGACCTCATGGCCGCCGGCGGGCGCTACGCCGAGCTGTACGGCCTCCAGGCCAGCAGCTACCGGTAGCGCGGCGTCGTAGCTTCACATCCACGGGACGAGGCGAGTACGGTCCTCGGCGGTGGCTGAGGACCCCATCCCGTTCAGCGAGCTTCTCGCCGGCTACGGCACGACGACGATCGGCGACGACATGGCCATCGAGTCGGTGTTCGCGCTGCTCAAGGTCCGGGCCGAGGACGGGAGCGCGGCGTGGTCGGTGCGCAGCGGGGGCGCGCCGCTGTCGCTGGAGGAGCTGCTGGGCGTCGTCGACGGGCTCACCACCTCCATCCGGGAGCGGTTGACCAGGGCGTGGAAGCGCACCGAGACGCCGGCGGCCACCACCGGCGCCCAGTCGCGGCCGGTGCCGATCCCCTTCAGCGAGCTGCTCGCCGGCCTCCAGACCGTCGGTGTCGGCGACGGGTACCTGATCGAGTCGGTGTCGGCGGTGATCAAGGCCCGGCGGGACGACGGGGTGCCAGTGTGGCACGTGCGCTCCTCGGAGATGAAGCTCAGCTCCGAAGAGCTGCTCGGCGCCCTCGAGGGCTACGCGGCCACTGTGCGCCAGGACCTGTCCGGCTCCTGGAAATGGTGACCCCTGGCTGAGCCGGTGGGCGTGAGCCGGGCCCAGGTGCTGGCCTTCCGGGCGGCGGCGCACTCCCTCGACCGCCGGCGCCCCGTCGAGGACCTGCTCGACGTCGCCGGCGCCTGCGGCATCCAGGACACACCCCCCGGCAACGCGGACGTCTCCCTGGCCGCCCGCCTGCAGGGAGGCGGCCCACTGGTGAAGGGTGCGGTGGCGGCCAAGGAGCTCCTCGTCACCTGGTCGGTGCGCGGTGCCCCGCACGTCATCCCGCGGGACGACTTCGCCGTGTTCACGATCGGTGCCCGACCGGCCGACGGCACGCGGGGAAAGCTCTGGGGCGAGCCCGAGGAGGCCCTCGCCGAAGTCGAGGCAGCGGTGGTCTCGGTCCTGGAGTCCGGCAGCCGGACGAAGGGAGAGGTGAGCGCGGCCGTCACCGCGACGCTTCCGGCGGAGCTGACCCCCTGGTGTGCGTCGTGCAAGGCGCATCACCCTCGTGAGAGCGTCTTCCGGGCCACGCCGCTGCTGGGACGGATCGTGCTCATCAGCACCGCGCCCGTGGTGATGGCGGCAGCGAAGGAGTGGGTCGGCGCCGACGCCGGCGGCGACGCCGGAGCGGCCCGTGCCGAGCTGCTGCGGCGCTACCTCCACTGCTACGGGCCCACGACCTCGGGCCACTTCGCCGAGTGGGCGGGCATCACCAAGCCCGATGCCGCCGAGCGGTGGGCCGGGATCTCCGACGGCCTCGTCGCCGTGGGCAGGCGATACGTGCTCGAAGAGGACATGGAGACGCTCCTGGATCCGCCGGCGCCGGCCGGCGTGCGCCTCCTGCCGGCCAAGGACGGGTTCCTCCAGGCCCGGGACCGAGACGTGCTCATTCCCGACCCCACCCATCGCAAGGCGGCGTTCCCCGTGATCGGTGGTCCCGGCGTCGTGCTGCACGAGGCGACGCCCGTGGCGACGTGGCGCGGCGGGTCCAAGGGCAAGTCCTACGAGGTGACGGTGACCCCCTTCGGGAAGCTGTCGAAGGCGGGGTGGGACGGCGTCGATGCCGAAGCCGACCGGGTGGCTCGGGTGCGTGGCCGCCAGGACGCACGGGTCGTACGCTCGCCGGTACCCTGAGATCCGTGGAACCTGTCGTCGTCGCTGCGGTGCAGGCAGCGCCCGTCTTCCTGGACCGAGCGGCCACCGTCGAGAAGGCCTGCGGGCTCGTCGACAAGGCCCATGCCGACGGCGCCGGCCTGGTGGTCTTCCCCGAGACCTTCGTGCCCACCTACCCCGACTGGGTGTGGCGCTGCCGCCCCTGGGACGACGGCGAGGCCGACTGGACGGCCCGGCTCCTCGACCAGTCGGTCGAGATCCCGAGCCCGGCCACCGACGCCCTCGGTGAGGCGGCGCGGGCCGCCGGCGCCTACGTCTCCATTGGCGTCAACGAGCGGGACGGCGCCACGCTCTACAACACCCAGCTCTACTTCGGCCCCGATGGCACGCTGCTGGGCAAGCACCGCAAGCTCATGCCGACCGGTGGCGAGCGGCTGGTGTGGGGCATGGGTGACGGGTCGACGCTGCTCGTGCTCGACACCCCGTTCGGCCGTCTCGGCGGGCTCACCTGCTGGGAGAACTACATGCCGCTGGCCCGGGCGGCCATGTACGCCCAGGGCATCGACATCTACCTGGCTCCCACCTGGGACAACAGCGACGTGTGGGTTCCGACCCTGCGCCACATCGCCAAGGAGGGCCGGGTCTTCGTGGTCGGGGTGAACACGTGCCTGCGCGGATCAGACGTACCCGACGACATCCCGGGTCGCGACGCGATCTACGCCGGCGACGACGACTGGATGTCGCGTGGCAACACCGCCATCGTGGGCCCGGAGGGCGAGCTGCTGGCCGGGCCGCTGCTGGAACAGGAGGGGACGCTCCTGGTCGAGATCGACGTCTCCCGCGCCCGCGCCTCCCGCCGGCAGTTCGACCCGGTCGGGCACTACGCCCGGCCCGACGTGTTCACCCTCACCGTCGACACCCGGCCCAAGCCGGCGGCCAGGTTCGACCGCTGAGGAACTCGATCTCGTAGGTCAGCGACCGCCACTCCCCGTCAACCGCCCTTGGAGACGCCGGGCATCCAGCCCGGGAGGACCCTGCGATCGCCGCCGGCCACATGGGCGGCCGGCGTCTCCAGTGCGGCTCGCTCGACGGCGACCGATGCCTGGTACCGCTCCACCTGCCGGCGCTGCTCCTCGGGCGACCACCCCATGGCGCCGGCGACCAGCGCCGCCGCCGACTCGGCCGCCTCGGCGCTGGCGTCCCGGGCCAGCAACCGGGCCCGGGTCCGGCGGGACAGGAGGTCGTCGAGGGTGACGACCATCTCGTGCTCTGCGGCGTACAGCGCCTCGGCCCGCAGGTATGGGAGCCCGGCCACCAGCGGCTCGCCGAGGCTGCGATCGGCGACCACCCTGTCGATGATGAGCCGCGCATCGGCGCCGTAGCGGTTGACGAGGCGGTCCCGCACGCCTGCGCCGAGGCCGCCGTCGTCCACCTTGTCGTGTCCCGCCGCCCCGTGCAGGGCGACGGCCTTCGTGCGGCACCGGGCCTTGCGGTCGAGAACCTCGAGCACGGTGTCCACCGTGTCCTGCGCCATCCGCCGGTACGTCGTCAGCTTGCCGCCGGTGATACTCACCACGTCGCTGGGCCACCGGGTGATCTTGTGGTGGCGGGAGAGGTCGGCGGTCTTGTCGGTCTTGGCCCCCTTCAGGAGCGGGCGCACGCCGGCCCACGTGCCGACCACGTCGGTACTGGCGAGCGGCGCCTGCATGTTGGGGTTGATGTGTGACAGCAGGATGTCGATGTCGCCGGCGTCGACGACCATGTGGTCCAGGTGGCCTGGGTAGTCGGTGTCGGTGGTGCCGATGTAGGTCAGGTCCCCCTCGTGCCAGGGGATGGCGAAGACGCTGCCCGGCCCGCCCTGGACGGGCAGGATCACCGCGACCTCGTTCCGGACGAGCTGCGACGGCACCACCATGTGGACGCCACGCGCCGGGCGCATCATCTCGTGGCCGGGCCCGGTGTCGATGCGCCCGACGTCGTCCACCCACACGCCGGCGGCGTTGACCACCACTCGGGCCGAGATGTCGATGGAACCCGCGCCGGTGTCGACGGTGGCGCCCACTGCCTTGCCGGCGCCGTCCTTGCGGATGCCGGTGACCCGGCAGTGGTTGGCGACCGCCGCGCCATGGTCGGCGGCCGTGCGGGCGATGGCAAGGGTGAGCCGGGCGTCGTCGACGCGGGCGTCGTAGTAGAGGTAGGCGCTCACGACCTGGTCGGATTTCAGCGTCGGCATCTTCGCCACCGCCTGATCGCGTGTCAGCCGGCGGTGCCGGCCGACGACGAGGGCACCACCGGTGAGGTCGTAGAACCACAGCACCAGCCCGAAGCCGCGGGCGAAGATGCGGGGGATCAGCCCGCCCTTGCGGTAGATCGGCAGCATGAACCCGAGGATCCGCACGAGGTGGGGGGCGTTGCGCAGCAGCCGCCGGCGCTCCATCAGGGCCTGGTAGACGAGGCTGACGTCGCCCTGGGCCAGGTAGCGGATCCCGCCGTGGATCAGCTTGGAGGACTTCGACGAGGTCCCTGCGGCAAAGTCGCCCCGCTCGACCAGCGCGGTGCGCAGCCCCCGGGTGGCGGCGTCGAGGGCCACGCCGGCGCCGGTGGCGCCGCCCCCGATGACCAGTACGTCGAAGGGCTCCGAGGAGAGGCGCTCGAGTGCCCGGGCCCGGTGGAAACCGACCTCGCTCACGGCACAACGCTATCGGCCCGTGACAGTGATAGACACACGCCGAGCGGACGACCAAAGGGGGGGTTGCTGTGCGGCGCAGCAGGTTCGGTATGGCGGTCATGGCGGTTCTTGCGTTGTGGTGCGGGGTGAGCCCGGTGGGCACCGCCGGCGCGGCGCACATCGCCTGCGGGCAGACGATCACCCAGAACACGGTGCTTGACGCCGACGTCGGCCCCTGCCCGAACAACCTGGCCCACGGCATCGTGATAGGGGCCGACAACATCACCCTCGACCTAAACGGGCACACCATCTCCGGCACGTCGAACCTCATCAACGACGGCGCCGGCGTCTACGTCTTCCGGCGCACGGGGGTGACCGTGAAGAACGGCACGATCCGTAACTTCGACTGTGGCGTGGCCATCGAGGGCGGCTCCGGCAACACCGTCACCGGCATCCGGGCTCAGGACAACATCGGCGCCGTCGGAGCCAGCAGGTGCGGCGAGGGGGTGGCGATCCTCTCCTCGCAGGACAACCGCATCGTCGCCAACCAGATCATCCACAACGGCCCGTTCGGCGGCGTGGGCATCTACACGGTGGTGAACTCCGAGCACAACCGGACGACGAGCGGCGTCTCCCGGGGCAACGTGGTCGACTCCAACCAGATCACCGACAACAACCTGCCTCGAAGCCCCCAGATCAACGATTCCGACGGTGTCCGCGTCGAGACCCAGTCCGTCTTCAACGTGGTGACGAACAACTCCATCACCGGCAGCGGGCTGGACGGGATCGCCTTCTTCAGCTTCGCCCCCGACAACACGGCGATGTACAACACCATCCAGAACAACGGCTTCCTCAACCCCTTCCGCCGTCGGGGCGACGGCATCCGGGTGTTCGGGGGCGCCAACCGCACCACGCTCGTCGGCAACCGGATCAGCGGCAACGCGGCCAACGGCATCATCTTCCATGGGGTGTTCGACACACCGTCGGGCCCCCGGCCGGCGGCCACCGACAGCACCGCCACCAACAACTTCGTGGTCGGCAACGCGGTGCTGCCGCCGATCGAGGAGAGCCAGCTCGGTGGGCCGGTTTTCGACCTCAACGACGGCAATCCGAACTGCGACAACAACACCTGGCGCGGGAACATCTACCGCACCGCCAACCCGCCGTGCACCACGATCGGGGGTACCCAGCTCTGACCGGGCCGCCAGCGCGGCTTGGCGTGCGGACTATGGCAGCATCGTCATAGACGTCCGCCGCGCTGTCCGGGAGGTGATTTGGGAGTCGCCGCGTTCGAGTCCATCGACGACGGTGCCCAGCTCTCCCGTGTCCGGGCGTTCGTGGCCGAGGAGCTGCGCGCGCTGGAGCGTGCCGGGCTGATCGACGACGCCGTGCTCGTCGCCAGTGAGCTGGCTTCCAACGCCCTCCTGCATGCCAACGGCATCGTCACCGTCAGCGTGACCGAGAGCGGCGAGTGCGTGCGCATCTCCGTGCAGGACCGGACGCGCGTCCCGCCGGTCATGGCCCGCCAGTCGGTGGAGGCGATGACCGGTCGGGGCCTCCGCCTCGTCGCCTCGCTGTCCAAAGAGTGGGGCGCGGAGCCCACTGAGGTGGGCAAGGCGGTCTGGGCGGATTTATCCGAGTCGCACGCATCGTCGCCCTTCACCGCCGACCTGATCGAGACGTGGGACGACGACGGCTGGCTCGACGCCGACGAGGCGGTTCGCCGCTACCCCGTGTGGCTCGGCGAAGTACCCACCGCACTGTTGCTCTCGGCCAAGGCTCACGTCGACAACCTGGTGCGCGAGTTCACCCTCGCGGCCCGGGGTGCCGAGAGCAATGTCAGCGGCCAGCTGCCGCCCCACCTGGCCACGTTGATCGAGTCGGTCGTGACCCGCTTCTCAGAGGCCCGCCAGGCCATCAAGCGCCAAGCCCTGGCCGCGGCGAACATGGGTCTGCCTCATGTCCGCCTGGAGCTCAACCTCCCCGCCAGTGCCGCCGACGCCGGTGAGGAGTACCTGCGGGCGCTGGACGAGGCGGACAACTACTGCCACGCCGCCCGCCTCCTGACCGTCGAGTCGCCTCCCCGGCATCGGCTGTTCCGGCACTGGTACGTCGGGGAACTGGTGGCGCAGCTGCGGGCCGCCGAGGCCGGGCTCCCACCGCCGAAGCCGGTGACCTTCGACGAGCGGCTGCTCCAGGAGTTCGACAAGGCGTCCACCGCCCAGGCGGCGGCGGGGCGGGTGGTGCGGCTCTACGAGCTCTCCGCCGCCCTCGCCCGGGCCGCCTCCCGTGATGCGGTGGCCGCCGCGGTGCTGGAGCAGGGCGTGGCCGCCCTTGACGCGTCTGGCGGCGGCCTGCTCCTGGCCGCCGAAGCCGACCGCCTGATCGTTCCCGGCCCGGTGGGCTACGGGCACGGCCTGGTCGAGCGGCTGCAGGGCGAGTCGAAGGACGCCGACCTCCCCGCGGCCGTGGCCCTGCGCACGGGTGAGCCCGTCTGGATCGAATCGCGCCAAGAGCGCGACACACGGTTCCCGGAGCTGAGCAACCTCGAACGGGGGACCGTCGCCACGTGCGCGGTGCCGCTCAGCCTGGGTGATCGTCGCTTGGGCGCCCTCCGGTTCAGCTTCCCCCGGCCCCGCCTCTTCGACGAGGACGAGCGCCGCTTCGTGCTGGCCCTGGCCGCCCAGACGTCGCAGGCCCTGTACCGGGCCCAGCTGAACGAGGAGCGCCTGGAGTTCAGCCGGCGGCTGCAGCTCAGCCTGCTGCCCCGCCGGCTTCTCGCCCCGCCACACATCGACATCGCCGGCGTCTACCACTCCCTCGGTGACGGCACCGAGCTCGGCGGTGACATCTACGACATCTGGGGCATGGACGGCGGTCGGTGGGGCCTGGCCATCGCCGACGCCGCCGGCACCGGGCCGGAGGCGGCGGCCCTCACCGCCATGGTCAGGTTCAGCCTGCGCGCTCTGGCCACTGCCGAGGACACACCGGTGTCCGTCCTCGACAAGCTCAACCGGGCCCTGCTGGGCGCGGAGGTCGGCGGCCTCGAGGGCGAGCGCTTCTGCACCGCGGTGTTCGGCGTGCTGAGCCCGGGGCCGACGTCGTCGAAGGTGGTGATGGCCGGGGGTGGACATCCGTCGCCGATCGTCCGCCGGGCCGGTGGCGAGCTGGAGGAGATACCCGTCGGCGGCTCGCTGCTCGGTGTGTTCCACGGCGTGCGGTTCGGGTCCGCGGAGGTCACCCTCGCAGTCGGTGACACCCTTGTCTTCTTCACCGACGGGGTGGTCGAGGCCCGTCGCGACGGGGTCAGGTTCGGCATGGAAGGGGTGTACGCCGCCATCGAGACCGGGCCGGTCGGCGCGGTGGAGCTGGCCCGGGGCATCGAGACCGCGGTGCTGAACCACACCGGTGGTGTGGTCAGCGACGACCTGGCCATCCTCGTCATCCAGGGCGCGGGCTGAGGCGCCGCCGCCTCACCCCGACGGTAGCGGCGGGCTCTTGGTGCAACCGGCGGCCCGGCCGAGGTAGCGCAGGCCGTCGCGGTCGGACTTGGAGAAGCCGGTGGGCCGGGTGGTCTGCTGGGCGGCGTCGGGGTACATCAGCGACGCCTCTTCTCGGGTGTGGCCGAGCCCGACGACGTGGGCCAGCTCGTGAAGAATGATCCGTCCCCACGTGATGTTGTTGCGCCCGATAGGACCGGTGCCGCTGTTGGCCGGCGGCCCGAACCCGTCCTGGATGGGTGCTTTGGTGCTCTCGTCGTTGTAGGCGTCGACGTTGAACCGCAGGCGGGCCGACACGGTGACGTCGTCGACGCGGTACGGCACGGTGTTGCCCAGGATCTGCTGCTGGCCCGAGGTCTGCTCGGCGGGGAAGTGCTCCCACACGATGAGGATCGGCGCCCACCGGCCGGGGTAGCGCTCGGGAACGTAGGGGCCGCGGCGGGTGCTCTCGTCGGTCAGTCCGTCGTCGATGAAGGTGATGCCGGTCTCCTGGCCCAGGCGCTTGAACGCCTCCCGCACGTTCTCGACGACGAACGCCGGCGCCGCGGCGCCGTTCTGGATGAAATGGACCGGCTCGCACGGGTTGAACCGAGCCGGCGAGCACCCGTCGGCCGCCACGTGGAGGAACGTGTAGGTGATCGGCAGGTTGGCGATCTCGTTCGGTGTCAGGCCCCGCACGCCGAGGGTGTCGACGTGGCCCTCGGCCGGGCAGGCGGCGAGGGCGGGCGCGGTGGTGTCGACCGCCAGGGGGTCGGCAGCGGTGTCCCCCGAGCCGCCGGAGCCGCCACCGCAGGCCGCCAGGGCCAGCAGGGCGGCCGTGGCCACCGTGTTGCGCCAGCGCGGGAGAGGCACCGAGCGCAGGATACCCCTGGGTCAGGAGAAAGGCCGCTCGAACAGGTGCCAGCGGTGGTGAGCCAGCGCCGGCGCCACCGCGCCGGGCACGAAGCGCTCCCACGACGCCAGGCGGGTGATGCGGTCCTCCATGGTGGGGTCGTCGCCCCTGAGGAAGGGGAGGATCGACCACACCCACGGCTGGCCTTCCGAGGCCTTCCCCCGGCGCAGGATCTTGGCGATCGGCACCGAGGTGTCGGGGAAAGGCGGGATGTCGAAGAGCCCGGTGCCAGTGGCCTGCAGGCCGAGGTTGCCGGCCGCCACCGTGGCGGCTTCCCGGTCGAGCGCCCGCTCGTTCAGCTCCGACCGGAACAGCTCCCTGTGCCAGAGCTTGGCCCGAAGCTGCATGAACACGTTCTTGTTGGGGACACAGCACAGGACTGCCTTGTCGGCCCAGCGGGCCTGGGCGGCCAGCACGGCCCACGGGTCGTCGAACCACCAGAGGGCGGCGAAGCTGAAGACCAGGTCGTAGCGCTGGGGCAAGCGGTCCGGCCAGGTGGCCGGATCGGGACCGTCGACGAGGTGGACCTCCGGTTCGAGGCCCAGCTCCATCCACTGCCCTCGGACCGCCTCCAGCCGCTCGGCGTCGTGGTCCAGGAGGCCCACCCGCACGCCGGACCGGGCGCAGAAGACGGCGTCGAGGCCGGGGAAGCCCATCATCCCGAACGCCGGCGCGTGCAGGACGCTCGTCGCCCGGGTGCGGTCGATCGCCGACTGGAGGACGTCACGCAGGGCGAACCGCTCATAGACCGTGCCCAGGCCCTCGTCGGGGTCGTCGACGTAATTGTGCCAGTCGAAGCCGTGGGCGGTGGAGCGCCGGTCGGCCAGCCAGGCGCCGGCGGCGGGGACGCCGTGCTCGACGTCGACGTGGGACCGCCAGCCCAGCTCGGCGGCGGCGCGGGTCGACGAGTAGGCCCGGTCCCGGGTCAGCACGTCGACGGCGTGGCGGGCGACGATGCGAGCGGGCGCGATGGGCAGTCCGAACCTCGGCGGCTTCAGGCCGGCCCCGGCGGCCAGGAGCTCGAAGATCCGCTCGACGGGGGTGGCCTCCGGTCCGGCGAAGACGTAGACGCCGGCCCCCTTGCCGGCGAGGAGCACGAGCCCGTGGACGAGGTCGTCGACGTGGAGGAGGTGGATGCGGTTCTGCCCGTCGCCCGGGAACCACCGGACACCGCGGGCCATGAGCCTGACGGCTCTGGCCAGCATGCCGCGCTCGTCGCCGGGGCCGTAGGTGATGGTGGGCCGGGCGATGGCGGTGGGCCCGCCCTGCCAGGCCGACACCAGCTGCTCGGCAGCGAGCTTGGCCTCGCCGTAGGGCGAGACCGGCCTGGTCGGGCTGTTGTGGTGGGCGGGCCACGTCTGGTCCCAGCCGTAGACCGAGGTCGAGCTCACGTAGATTACGCGGGTGGCGGGCTCCAGCGCCGAGAGCAGGTTGGCGGTGCCGCCGACGTGGGTGGCGTGCAGCTCCGGTCCCTCGTCGCGGTAGCCGCCGGCCAGGTGGAAGACGAGACCCACGCCGGCCGCCGCCCGTCGCAGGCTGTCGACGTCGGTCACGTCGCCCCTCGCGATCTCGACCCCCTCCGGCATACGGCGGGCGCCGGCGTCGGACCGGACGAGCGCCCGCACCGGGCGCCCGCCGCCGGCCAGCGCGGCGAGGAGATGGCGGCCGACGAACCCGGACGCCCCGGTGACCAGGATCAACCGGCGCTCACCGGGATGCGCCGGCGCTGGGGCGCCTTCACCATGCCGGCGGCCATACGCGCCGCCGCCGCCGGCTCGGCCAGCAGGTTGGTGTAGGCGGCGTTGGCCAGCGGGCAGGCGCAGCGGCGCTCCCGCATCCAGGTGCGGAACTCCTCGGCCGCGGGGGAGAACCAGACCTTGCCGAAGTCGAAGCCGGCGTCTCGGAGGCTGCCGAACGAGCGGGCCAGGACGCAGCACGACCACACGTCGCCGTCAGCGCCGATGTGGACCGACAGGAAGCCGGCATGGCACACGGGCATGGCGGTGGCGTCGCCGTCGAGGAAGCGGGTCACCCGGGTGTAGTACTCGTTGCGGATGGTGCGGGCCATCCGGGCCACGGCGCCCCTCGCCGCCTCCTCGGCCTCGAGCACCGCCGCCGCGGCCCGTCCGAAGGTCGACGACCCCGGCGTGATGCCGGTACCGATGGTCTGCAGCTCGACCCGCTCCTCGGCCGGCTCGGCGATGTAGGAGTCGGCACCGAGCTCGGACAGGCCTCGGGCGATGTCGGGGAAGTCCCCCTCGTTCTCGCTCGACACCACGGTGTGCACCCCGATGGTGAGGTTCTCCAGGTCGAGCGCCCGCAGGCCGGCGAGGGTGTCCATCAGGCGGGTGTAGGAGCCCTCGGCCCCCCGGATGACGTCGTGGCGCTCGGGCACGTGGTGGTCGATCGAGAGGTTGACGACCACCTGGGTCCCGGGACTGCCCGTACAGATGCGCTCGACGCCGGCCACCACCCGCTTGGTGAACCACCCGTTGGTGGGGATGTTGACGACCGCCGGCTGGCAGATGCGCACGGCGGACAGGACGATGTCGGGCAGGTCGCCCCGCAGGAAGGGCTCGCCGCCGCTGAAGGTCATCCACGCCGGCGCCCGGCCGAGGGACTCGAACACCGTCACCCACTCGTCCGCGGTGAGCTCGACGACCTTGCGGTCGTAGACGTTGCACGTCAGGCACTTGAAGTTGCAGCGGAAGTTGGTGCTGACGGTGACGTTGACCGGCAGCAGGCGGGGCCAGCCCCGGGCCCGCCAGGAGCTAGCTGTGCCGAAGCTCCAGGCGGTACGCGTCAGGCGCCGGAGCCTTGGTGCTCTC
>DATLHA010000159.1:0-47289 GCA_035540095.1 Acidimicrobiales bacterium
GCTTAGAAGAGTGGCACTCAATCGGGCGGCACAAGGACAAAAGCCCAGGTCAGCGGGGGTGTAGGGGCACTACGGAGGACCCGTTCGACCCCTCAACCACGCGGGAACCACGCGGATCGCGCTCGCCGGCCCTGGCCCGGCTCTGGCGGTAGGAGCGGTCGAGGGAGTCCGTGAGCGCTTCTTCGAGGGCCGGGAACAGGTGCCCGTAGGTGTCGTAGGTCACGGTGATAGACGAGTGCCCGGGGCGCTTCATCACTGCCAGCGGGTGCGCCGGCGGCTCCGCGTTGATCAGCAGGGCGGCGCACGTGTGGCGGAGATCGTGGAATCTCATCCGCTCTGGCAGCCCGGCCGCGACCACTGCGGGCCGGAAATGACGGGCGTAGAAGTTGTGGTGGCGCAGCGGGCCGCCGCCGGGGGCGGTGAAGACGAACGCCTCGGGCACTCGTCTATCACCGTGACCTACGACACCTACGGGCACCTGTTCCCGGCCCTCGACGAAGCCCTCACCGACTCCCTCGACCGCTCCTACCGCGAGAGCCGGGCCAAGGCCGACCTCCGCGATCCGCGTGGATTTCGCGTGGACGTTGCGTCAAACGGGTCCTCCGTCGTGCCCCTACACCCCCGTTGACCTGGGCTTTTGTCCTTGTGCTGCTCGATTGAGTGTCACTCTTCTAAGCAGCGGGTCGCAGGTTCGAGTCCTGCCGGGGGCGCCGGCAAAGGCCCAGGTCAGGGGGGGGTTCGCTTTTCGTACATGCGACCACCCTGACGCACCGGCGGGCACCGAAGGTCCTTCCGTACCCTCCTCCCAGTCGCCGTCGGCCTCGCGGCCGCTGTCGCCGTGGGCGCCGGCCTCGGGGTAGTCGCGCGGCATTCCTACAAGCTCGACCGCTGACTATGCGCGTCATTCGGCTGTCGGTCGGCCTACTTACCAGGCAGTTCGTATTGGAACCGCAGCCGCTCACCCTGGGCCGTCGCCTGTGCACCTTCGACCCACGTGGTCAAGACCACCTCGAGTATGTTGCCTCGTGCGTCCAGCTTCGTCGTTTCGTGGCGGTATGAAGGCCCGAAGTCTGGGCCGCCGAGGGTACTGAGATAGTCGACGACATTGCCCTGATGATCATGGACGAAGTCGACCGTCATCGTCAGGTCGGCGACGCCATCGGCGTACAGGTCCGAAGTCCAAACCTGACGAACCAGCTGCGCTTTGGCGTTGTAGTGCCAGAGCATCACCTCCGTCTCGTCGGGGGCGTCGAACGGCAGCTCCCAGTAAAGGGCTGATTCGTCACGTACGACCTGACCTCGGGAGTCATAGGTGAAGTCCGTCTCCATGCGGAACTCTGGAACGCCATCGGCTTGGTAATCGGATTCGTACACCTCGCGGGTCAACACACCCTGGGAGTCGTACATCCTGTTGGTCTCAAGTCTTTGGTCGGCGACGCCGTCGACGTCGTAATCCCATTCCCTGCCGGACCGTTCGAGCCGTCCTTGGCCATTGCGAACGGCGAAGCTCGTCTCCCGCAGATCGAGCGCTCCGTCGGCGTCGTAGTCCAGTTCGAGGAGGACGAGGCTCCGAAGACCCGTGCTGTCGTAGGTCACAGACTCGCGGCCGACGTAGTCGGCAACACCGTCGATGCCCAGGTCGAGCACATCGGTTCGTGACAGCCGGCGACCCTTGTCGTCGTATACGTATGAGACCGTCCGCCGGTCGTCGGCCACGCCGTCCTGATCACCGTCGTAGGAGAACGCTTCAACGTCGACCAATCCGGTCTTACCGATCACGGCAGTGAAGGTCTCGAGCGTCCAGGCGTTGTCGGTCCTGGAGATCAAGTTGCCGCGCCCGTCATATCCGCAGGTCACGACGTTCGCTTCTGACCCCGAGGAAGACCGCTCGCGGTACACGAGGTTTCCTTTCGCGTCGTAGTGCCTGGTGATGACATCACTGACGTTCCCGTCCCCGACGGGCGGCACCGGGCCCACGAACCGGTCGGTGGTCATCTTGACCAGCGGGTCGCGGGAGTCGGCCTGTGCGGCGACGTCCGGCGACAGGTACCCATAGCACGACTGCAACTCGGTCACGGTGAGCACTTCCCCGGCCCCACGCCGCTTGGCCTTCACCTTTCCGGTGTATGCCGGCGACTGATAGGCCTTGCGCGCCGAGTTCAACTCGTCCCGGGCGGTTCCGGCGCCGGAGTGAGCGGCCGTCTGGCACGGTTTCTCCGGGCCTGGGCACGCTGCCCTCCCTCCGCTCGGCGCGACGTCCGCCGGGCCACGCAGGGTGAAGGAGGGCGGGACGGCTTCGGTGCCCGTGGCGGGCCCTGCAGTCTGGGCCTGCGCAGGCGGGGCGAGAAGAAGCCCTGCGCTCACCGCCAGGACCACCGGCCCCGCTGCGATCCTCGTCACCAGAGCGCGGCGTGCGGGTGCGTCGGGCCTACGTCTCGTCATGGCCGTCCCTCTCGTTCGGTGGAGCATCTCGATCAGCGATCGGAAATCTATCTATGATAGGGTTCGCCTGTCAAGGAGGATGCTTGATCACCCAGCTCAAGGGAGACCGCCGGCGGAACAGGCACGCGGCGAAGACCGAGGCGATCCTGGCCGCGGCCTGGGAGCTGGCCCGGGAACAGGGCCTCGCCGGCATCTCCTTGCGCGCCCTCGCTGCACGGGTGGACCTCAGCCAGCCATCGCTGTACTCGTACTTCGCCTCGAAGAACCAGCTGTACGACCTGATGTTCGCCCAAGGCAATCGCCAGCTGTTGGAGCGGCTCGAGGCCATCGAGCTACCCGGCGATCCGCACGATGCGCTGAAGAAGGTGTCTCGGGAACTCGTGACGTTCTTCACCGAAGACTGGGCCCGCTACCAGATCATGAACCAGCGGACCGTTCCCGGTTTCGAACCCTCCGAGGAGTCCTACGACATCGCGCGGCGGGTCTTCGACTGGCTGTTGGCTCCGCTACACCTCGCCGGCGTAGCGGCGGAGGCCCACATCGACCTTTTCGTCGCCCTGCTCGCAGGACTGTCCGAGGCGCAGCTCGCCAACGAACCAACGGGTGATCGCTGGACCCGGCACGTGGAGCTGGCGATTGACATGCTGCTTCGAGAAGTACAACGGTCGTGACCCCCGCGCTTCTTCACGGGGATCTGCGATCGACCGCCGACCGCCGAACGGAGGGATGACAATCACACACCCCGAGCAGCCCCCTTTCGTCCAGCCGGCGCTCCATCATCTGGCGCTGACGGTGACCGACCTCGAGGCGAGCGTCGCCTGGTACACACAGGTGTTCTCGATTTCCTACCGGATGGAGGCACCGCACGCCGGGGGTGTCGGCGTTCTGCTCTCCGACGATGCGTGGGAGCTCATCATCGTGCTGCATCGCCATGAGACGAATGAGGAGGAGTCGTTCGTCGAGACGCGCACCGGGCTCGACCATGCCGGCTTCTCCGTACCTGGCCGAGCGGACCTGGAGCTGTGGCGGTCTCGTTTGATGATGCTCGGCGTGGAGGTGTCCGACGAAGCTGACCGTCCGCTCACCCAGTCACCGATTGCGGACACGCCTTATGGATCTGTTCTCGTGTTCCGCGATCCGGACAACATCCAGCTCGAGCTGTACTCGCGACCGGAAACGTGACAGCTCCCTAACGGGTGCGAGCTGGGCGCCATCAGCTGCAGACCATCGTCGACGGGTCCTCGCCGGCGAGGGTGACGACCCGCCGTACCGCTTCGTCCAGACGGGCTTCGGGAAGGCGCCCGTCGGTCACGGCGGCGACGATGGCATCGCGCATCGCTGCTCCCCTGTCCGCCGGGGTGGCCAGGACGATGTCGGCGCCGGCCACCAGGGCCTGGACAGCCGCCTCGGGCAGCGACCACTCGGACGTGATCGCCGACATTCCCACCGCGTCGGTGACGGCGACCCCGTCGAAGCCCATCGATCGAAGCAGGCGGTAGGCCGCCGGCTCCAGGCTTGCCGGGCGCGTGCCGAGGGCCGAGTAGGTGACGTGGGACATCATCACCGCCGGCACGCCGGCTCCGATCACCGGCCGGAACGCAGCGGCTGCCATCCGCTCCAGGTCGCTCAGCGGGGCGTTCGACACCACCGTCCCGTCGTGGCTGTCGGCCAGGCCGCCCTGGCCCGGGAAGTGCTTGGCGGTCGCCGCGACACGCGTCCGACGGACGCCCTCGACGAATGCGGCGGCACGCTGGCCGGCTTCGGCCGGTGTCGCGGCGAAGGCTCGATCGCCGATGGCGCCTCCCGCGGGCCCTCCGTCGGCGTCGGCGACAGGCGCGAGCACGAGGTCGAACCCGAGACTGGCCAGGACAGTGGCCCTGTCGGCGGCGACGGCGCCGATCTCGGCGAGCGGCCGCTGCCCGAGGGTGCGAGCCGAAGGTGTGGACCCGATGATCGACCGCAGCCGGGACACGCGGCCGCCCTCTTCGTCGACGCTGACGAGGAGATGGCGCGGCGCCGCTCGACGTAGGCCCTCGATCAGTCTCGTCACCTGGTCGGTGTCGACGACGTTCGGTCCCAGCAGGACGACGCCCCCCACCCCCAGCGCCGCCACCCCGGCGGCCAGAGGTGCGTCGGCCGTGGTGGCCTCCCCGATGCCGAGGACCAGGACCGCCGCCGCCCGAGCCTGCAGAGGCGCCGGCCGGCACGGTGTGGTCGTGGTGGTGATGACCGGCGCAGGGGCGGCGCCGGCCTCGGTGGCGGGAACCTGCTGCGACCGTTGCGAGGCTTCGCCGGAGCGCTCGGCTCCACTCCCGCAGGCGGCCGCGACCAGGGCCAGCAATCCTGCGACGTGCCGGGACATCCGTGGCAGGCATGCCGGCACCTGTACACCGTACCGAGCCTTCCGGTCCGACGCCGCGGCCTCTGTCGCCGTCGATCCTCAGCAGCCGGGCCCGGTCGGGCGGTCGGGAACCTTGGGGTCGTCGATCTCGATGTGCACGTGCGGCCACGCCGGCCGGTACGACCCCTCCTCCACCTGGGACTCGAACGGCAACCTCGTGGCCCGGGGCGCGACGACGGTGACGCCCGCCCGGACGCGCGCACCCGGCCGCACGCGCACGCCGTCGATGTGCAGCATCTTCACCTCCCAGCCGGGGTGGTCGTCGGGCTCGATGACGAGGAAGTCGTCGGAGTAGTGGCAGTACAGGACGTAGGTGCCGGCGTAGAGGACGGTTCCCGTCACGGGTGCACGGATCTCGGCGTCGGGGTCCACCATGACATCGGCGGCGCCGCGAGCCGTGGTGTCGCGGGCCCGGCCTTCCAGCACCAGCGTGGGGGCGGACGTGGGAAGTGTCTCCAGCTGCTGGGCACCGTCGAGGTTGGACTCATGAAAGCCGATGCGCTCGACGCGCGCCGCCGGGTGGCGCAGGACGACGCCGCCTGCGGTCGCGAACGGCGTGTAGTCCTGTTCGGTCACGGGCCGTGGGGGGACCGTCGTCGTCGTAGTCGCCGTCGTCGTCGTCGTGGTCGGGGTCGCCGTCGTCGTCGTGGTGCTGGTCGAGCTGGTGCTCTGCGCCCGGACGGTCTGGTCAGGAGCGGCTGCAGAGCAGCCGGTGAGGAGGCAGGCGACCAGGGCGAGCGTGCGCAGCCGGAGATCCACGTCTCGCCGGCTCAGGCCCGGCTGGCGGCCATGGAGGCCACCAGACCGTCCATGGCCCCGAGCACCGCCGGCGGCAGGGGGTCGGAGTTGACCACCAGCGAGAAGACCACCTGGCGACCGCCGGCGGTGGTGAGGTACCCCGACAGCGCCCGGGTGGCCCGCACGGAGCCGGTCTTGCCCCGGACATTGGCCTCCCCGGGGGTGGCCAGGAACCGGTTGGCCAACGTGCCGCTCCGCCCGGCGAGGGGCAGGCCACCCAGCAGGTGGTCGAACCACGGCTGGTCGCGTGCGGCGACGAGGAGCTCGGCCCACTCCCTCGCCGGGCGGGAGTTCTCACGGCTCAGGCCCGAGCCGTCGGCCGCCCGGCCGGTGAGCTGCACGCCGGCCTCAGCCGCCAGCTCACGGACGGCGGCCACGCCGTTCTCCAGCGAGCCCTTGCCCTTGGCCCGCCGGCCCACCTCCTTGAGCAGCATCTCGGCGTAGAAGTTGTCGCTGTTGGTCAGCATGGAGCGGGCCAGCTGGGCGACCGGCACGGAGTCGACCGCCGTCAGCAACGACGCCGCCTCCGGGGCCGCACCCATCCGGTCACCACCGGCCACGGTGACGCCGTGACGCTCGAGGGCGGCCCGGAACTCGGCCAGGTTCCCCGCCGCCGGGTTGGTCACGTACTCCGGGTCGCTGCGCAGGTAGTTCCCGTCCACGGCCAGCGCCGAGACCGGGCCCACGAACAGTGGGACGTGACGCTCGGTCCAGCCGGGAGCCCTGCGGGTGTCGTCGAAGCGTGAATCGTCGACCACCAGGTCGCCGGTCACCTCGGTGACGCCCCGGGCCCGCACCAGGGCGGCCAGGCGGTCGATCGAGTGGGGGCCGGTCGAGCGGAGGCTCGGGTCACCGCCGCCGACGAGGACGAGGTTCCCGCGCAGGGCACTGCCGTCGACCTCACCGTCGGCCTTGACCTCGGTGGTCAGCGTCGCCGCCGGACCGATCACTCCGTAGGCGCCCCAGGCGACGAGCAGCTTCTCGTTCGACCCCGGCCGCAGGGCCACATCGGCGTTGTGGTTGACCACCATGCCGGCGCCGGCGACCCAGACGGCGAGGCCGACGGTGGCGCTCTCGAACCGGGGATCGGTGAGAGAGGTGCGGATCTGGTCCACGAAGCCGGGAGGGCCCTCGGCCAGTGTGGTGGTCGTCGTCGAGGTGGTCGACGTCGAGGTGGTCGTCGACGTGGAGGTCGACGTCGATGTCGACGTGGTCGCCGGCACAGTGGTCGTCACCGCCACCGTGGTGGTGGTGGCCGGCACCACCGACCCCGCCGCCTGCACCTGCAACGCCGCCGCGGCCAGGGCGGCGGCGAGCAGGCCGCCGAGGGGGCCTTTCAGAGCGAAGGGTCGTCGCATCCCGTCCAGTCGTTCGGATCAGGGCGAGGGCCCCCGGCCCGTTGACGGGGCGGCATGTTGCCGCCTTCCACGTAGCCCGAGCCGGCGTCGGGTGTCGTCAGGAAGCGGATGATCCCCCGGGCCACAGCCTCGCCCTCGACCCGCTGGACCTCGGGATCGGCCAGCAGGTCGGCCTCGGCCGGGTTGCTGATGAACGCCAGCTCGGCGAGGGCGGCGGCGATGCCCTTGGGCTGGCGGACCATGGCGTACCAGTCGTCGCCATTCGAGGCGCGGGTCCGCCAGGTGACGCCGGCGCCGGAGGTCACCCACGGCACGTCGTAGACCCGGAGGGCGGCGACGATCTCCTCGTAGATGAGGCCGGCGAGACGCTTGGAGTCCGCCGAGGCCACCTGGTGGTACATCTCGCTGCCCGGGATCGGGCTCGGGTCCCACGATGCCGCGTTGTGGTGGACGGAGACGAAGGCACGGGCCTGGGTACGAAGTGCGATCTGGGCCCGGTTGACCAGGTTCATGCCGTGGTCGCCGTTGCGGGTCATCACCGTGGGGAAACCGGCTTCCTCCAATGCGGCGGCGGCGTGGCGGGACACGGCCAGGTTGAGCTCGGACTCGTACAGGCCGTTGGGCCCGACGGCACCGGGGTCGTAGCCGCCGTGGCCGGGGTCGAGGACCACCGGCCGCGAAGGCAGCGGCGTGACCGAGGTCACCACCGCCTCCTGCCCGCAGGGGGTGGACACCTTCCAGGCGTCGCCCTCACGGCCGAGCACGGGCACGACGATCCCGCCGGAGGTGAGCACGGCGGTGGGTACGTCGGCGGCCGGTTGCGGGGCCGGGTCCGGAGCCTCGTCGTGCTGCACCGGCGCCGGCGCCGGGTTGACGCCGGCGGTCAAAGCGGCTTCCGTGCGCTCGACGGGCCCACGGGCGGGCTCCGAGCACGCGCCGAGGACTGCCACCATCGCCAACGTGAGCAGGCCCGCGACGGGCCGGCGCCCCATCCCCGTAGTGTCGCAGAAGGAGCCGCCCTTCCGGCGTCGGCCGGCCGAGGTTGCGGTCAGCTGGTACGACGGGCACGGGCCCGGCGCTTGCCCTCGTGCATGGCCTGCACCCGCCCCGCCGGGATGGCGTGCCCTTCCTCGACGAGTTCCTCGGGCAGCTGCTGGGGCGCAGGCAAGTGCTCGGCCCAGGGGTCCCGTGAGTCAAGGCGGCCGACGGCCGTCTTCACCGTGAAGTCCGACGGCGTCACCTCGTCCAACTCGTCCCAGGCGAACGGGAACGACACCGGCACGCCGGGCCGCACCCGGGGGCTGTAGGCCGCGACCACCGTGGCCCCACCCACGCGGGTTGCGTCGACGAAGACCTTTCCCTCCCGGTCCGCCTTCATGAAGGCAGTGGTGGCGATGCTGGGGTCGAACCGCTCGGCGCGGGCGGCGATGGCCCGGGTGGCGGCGGCGCCGTCCTCCAGTGCGACGTCGCCGACGGGGACGAACACGTGCAGACCTTTGGCGCCACTGGTCTTCACCGCACCGTGCAGGCCCAGATCGGCAAGGGCCCGACGGACGAGGTGGGCGGTGCGAACAGCCAGCGGGAACGCGCCGGCATCGGGTGGGTCGAGATCGAGGACGAGGTGGGTGGCGCGATCAGGACGCGCCGCCGTGACCAGGGTGGGGTGGTACTCGACGGCCCGCTGGTTGGCGAACCACAACAGCGTGCGGCGGTCGTTGCACAGGGCGTAGGACACCTCGCGCTTCGAGCTCTCCGCCCACCACCGGACCGTCGGTACCCATGGCGGTGTGTGCTTCGGGACGTTCTTCTGCATGAACGCCTCCTGGCCGCGGTGGACCCGGATCACCGAGAGCGGACGGCCCTCCAGCGCCGGGAGGAGCCGGTCGCTCACTGCATCGAGGTACTCCACGAGGTCGCGCTTCGTCGCTCCCGCGCCGTCGAACAGCGGCTCGTCGAGGTTGGTGAACGAAACCTCCACAGGCAGGTCTTCGCCGCTCGTGCTTCCCATCGTGGATCGACGCTAGTGGTGCGCTGAGGTGCGGATACGCCGTTCGGGCAGGCCGGGGCGGCGGCGGCACGCGTCGACCATGACTCGAGGAAGCGGCGATCCGGAGATGGCACGCATCCGTTTGCCGCGGGCGCCGTGCCCGACGTGGGCCAGGCCCAGGTGCTCGAGGACGGGAGGCACGTAGTTCCCGTGAGCCGGAAGCGGGTGGCGGCGTCACCCCGGATCTGGCGGACCAAGGCCTCCACCGCCGCCGCCCCCTCGTCGTGCAGGCGGTAGATGCGCCGGCGGTCGTGATCGCCCAGGGCGGTGAACGGGCCGGGCGCCGGCTCGGTAACCATCAGGCTACGGTGACAAATCAGTTACCGGAACGCGGCGTATGGCCCGGCGGGCGTCCCACCACGAGAGGCCGATCAGGACGGCACCGACGATGCCGAAGGAGCCGAGCGCCCACGTCAGGCCGGCCCGGTCGGCCAGGGCGCCGATGGCCATCGGCAGCCAGGCGCCGGTCGACTCGATCGCCCCCAGCACCGCCTTGGTCGCCCCCACCTGGCCCGGCCGGAGCATGAGCGACCGGTGCTGCACGGCCAACCAGGCGAGGCCGAGACCGATGGCCGCCACCAGGCCGGCGACCGCCACCACCGCCAGCACCGGCACGACGGCGATCACCAGCGCCCCACCGGCCATGGCCGACACCGACCCCGTCAGGAGCCGGTGGTCGGCCACGCCCTCGAAGCGCGGGGCCAGGACGGTGAAGGCCAGGACGCCGCCGGCTATACCGACGAAGGCGATCGTCGTGGCCACCGCCCGCGAGGCGCCCCGCTCCTGTTCGAGCAGGGCGATCGTGAACCCCACCAGGGGCTCGTCGAAGGGCACCATCAGCAGCCCGATCAGGCCCATGACCCACACGGCCGGGTCACGGAGGACGCCGGTGAAGCGGGGCCGGCTCGCACCGCTCGCACCATCGTCGTCCTCCACCTCCACCCGTGACGGCGGCGGCAGAGGCGCCCGGGCCAGCGACATGGCGTAGAGGACCATGAGGCCGGCGCCCACCCAGAACGCGGCCCGCCACGACAGCCCGAGGAGCACGGCGCCGGCCACCAGCGCCGGCCCGAGCAGGTCCCCCACCGTGGCCAGCAGGTTCGACCGTGCCAGCCAGCGCCGGAGTTCGTCGCCGGCGGCGATGTCGACCAGAGCGACCTCGGCGGCATCGACCATGGCCGTCGACGCCATGCCCATCACGAACGCGCCCGCAGCGAGGACGGTGAAGGAGTCGCCGAGGGCGAACATGGCCAGAGCCAGGGCGAAGCCGAAGGCCCCGCCGGCCGAGATCACCCGCCGGCTGTAGCGGTCGGCGGCGGCGGCGAAGACCCCGCCGGCCAGGGCACCGGGGGCGATGGCGGCGAGGACCGTTCCGGCCTGGGCGTAGGTCAGGCCGAGGTCGGCGCGGAAGGACTCGAGGGAGCCGAACGGCAGGAAGACCGCCGACTCGTCGGCCAGCCGCACGAGGAGCACGGCGGCCAGGGCCGACACCGGCGCCCGCCGGGCCACCGGGGAGAAGGAACGGCGACTACGACGTCAGAGGTGGGGGCGGTCCATGTGGTCAGAGTACGCGTTTCCGGCCCGGGCCGGGAGGGCAGGTACGCGCCCGACCACGCCCCCTCCGGAGAGGAACCGGCGACATGTCCGACACCGCCACCCAGCCCGACGCCATCGAGCTGCTCACCGCCGACCACGCCGAGGTGGAGCAGATGTTCCGACAGGTCGAGTCGCTCCCCGAGGGCGACAGCCGCTCCGCGCTCGTGACCGAGATCATTCCGAGAGCTGTCCGTGCACGCCGCCATCGAGGGGTGGTCGACAGGGCCCGCGACGCCCTGAAGCGGGACTAGCCGGCCGGGGCGCGCTCGGCCGGCCGCCTGCCCGGGGAGCGCGTCGACAAACCCCTCGGCCCGCCCCACCCGGGTGTTTTCCGGCGGTCCGCCGGCGGGTAGGCCCACGGCAACGTGCGCACACCAATCGAGGAGGCTCCCCCCATGGCCCAGCAGGCCATCGTCACACCCAGGCCCATGCCGGCCGCCCGCCCCCGCAAGGCACCTGCCAAGCGGGCGGCGGCGACGACGAAGGACACGACCAAGCGCGAGACCCGCAGGGTCACCTCGACGGCCAAGGCCGAAGCCCGGCAGGTGAAGGGTGCTGCCGTCGGCGGCACGAAGGTGGTCGCCCGCACCGCCCAGCAGGACGTCCGCCAACTGGCGGGCACGGTCCGCAGCCAGGCCGAGCAGGTCAAGGGCGAGCTCGCCGGCCAGGCCCGGGGGATGCTGGCCGAGACCCAGGGCCAGCTGCAGGCGCAGGCCGACATGCAGGCGTCCCGCCTGGCCAGCGCGCTCTTCCAGGTGGGCGGCCAGGCAGTCGCCCTGTCCCAAGGCCGTCCTGAGCAGGCCGGGCCGCTGGTCGACTACGCCGAGCAGGCCGCCACCTGGCTGGACGACCGGGCTTCGTACATCGAGGAGCGGGGCTTGGAGGGCCTGGCCACCGATGTCGTCGACTTCGCCCGCCGGCGTCCCGGCGTCTTCCTGGCCGGCGCCGCCGTCGTGGGGTTCGGCGTCGGCCGGCTCCTGCGCTCCGGCGCGGTGAGCGCCGAGAGCGAGGTCAACGGCGCCTACGGCGAGCTGGAGGCGTGATGGCCTACCGCACCGAAGAGCGTTCCCTGTCCGAGCTGCTCTCCGACGTCACCACCGAGATCGCCACCCTCTTCCGCAAGGAAGTGGAGCTGGCCAAGGCCGAGACCAGCGAGCAGGTGTCCCGGGCGGCCAAGGCCGGCGGGATGCTGGGTGCGGCCGCCGTCATCGGCTTCCTGGACCTCATCCTGTTCTCCTTCGCCCTGGCCTGGGCCCTGTCCGAGGTGGTGCCCGAGGGAGTCGCCTTCGCCATCGTGGGCGTGCTGTTCGCAGTCGTGGCCGGCGTCCTGGCCATGGCCGGCAAGAAGCGGCTCGCCAACGTCAATCCCGTGCCCAACCAGACCGTCCAGACCCTGAAGGAGGACGTCCAGGTAGCCAAGGACTCCTTCACCCGCGGCGTCCGATAGAGGAGCAGTCCATGAGCAGAAGGCCCGACGAGATCCGACGCGAGATCGAGCAGACGCGGGGCCAGCTGGCCCAGAACCTGGAGGCCATCGGCGACAAGGTCAGCCCCAAGCACGTGCTGGAGGAGGTCGCCGACAAGGTGAGCCCCCGACGCATCCTCAACCGCCAGACCGAGAAGGTGCGCGACAGCCTTTCCAGCGTCGGCGACTCGGTGCGCGGCCGGGCGTCTGACGCCGCCAGCGGCGTGCGCGACGCGGTGGGCGGCGTGCAGGGCAGCGCTCGGGGCGCCCTCAACGGGGCGAGCGGCAGCGCGTCCGGCGCCGCCGACGGTGCCCGCCAGGGCGTGTCGAGCATCGGCGACCGGGTGCGCTCAGTGTCGGGCTCGGCCGGCGACCAGCTGCGCTCCGCCCCCGACACCAATCCCATGGCCACCGCTCTGGTCGCCTTCGGCGCCGGCCTGCTCGTCGGGCTGGCCCTTCCGCCGACCGAGAAGGAGCAGGAGGCCGCCGGCACCGTGCGCGACAAGGTGGTCGAGCCGGTGAAGCAGCAGGCGGTCGGCGCCGGCAAGGCCGTGGCCGGCGAGCTCCAGCCCCAGGCCGAGGCCAAGGTCCAGCGGGTGAAGCGGACGGCGACGTCGGCCACCCAGCGGGTCAAGACCGAGGCCAAGGGCGCCACCACCGACGTCAAGGGCCAGGCCGCCGGCGCGGCGGAGTCGGTGAAGGGCCAGGCCAAGCGGGCGGCGAAGACCACCCGGTCCCAGGCCAAGTCGGCGGCGAAGACCACCACCACCGAGGCGCGCAAGACGGCCAAGCGCACCGCCGGCCAGGTCCGGCAGAAGGCGAGCGTCTAGCTCCCTGGACTCGGCTGACGAGTAGGCGGGCCAGTCGATCTACCCTGTGTTGCCGTTGTCGTCGAGTACGACCGGCACACACGATGACCACCGCCACCCCTGACCAGCGGCTCGGCCGCCACGAGCTCAGCCACCTCGACGCCCTCGAGGCGGAAGCCGTCTTCATCTTCCGCGAGGTGGCGGCGGAGCTCGAGCGGCCCGTCGTCCTGTTCAGCGGGGGCAAGGACTCCATCGTCCTGCTCCGGCTGGCGGAGAAGGCGTTCCGGCCGGCGGGGTTCCCGTTCCCGATCATGCACGTCGACACCGGGCACAACTTCCCGGAGGTCCTCGACTTCCGCGACCGCCGGGTGGCCGAGCTGGGCGAGCGGCTCATCGTGGCCTCGGTCCAGGAGTCGATCGACAAGGGCCGGGTGGCCGAGGAGCCGGGCGAGAACTCCAGCCGCAACCGCCTGCAGACGACCACCCTGCTCGACGCCATCGCCGAGCACGGCTTCGACGCCTGCTTCGGCGGCGGCCGGCGCGACGAGGAGAAGGCCCGGGCCAAGGAGCGGGTGTTCTCCTTCCGCGACGAGTTCGGCCAGTGGGACCCCAAGCGCCAGCGCCCGGAGCTGTGGTCGCTCTACAACGGGCGCATCCGCAAGGGCGAGCACATCCGTGCCTTCCCGATCTCCAACTGGACCGAGCTCGACGTCTGGCAGTACATCGAGCGCGAGCAGCTGGAGGTCCCGAAGATGTACTTCGCCCACCGCCGCCAGGTCGTCGAGCGCGACACCATGCTCCTGGCGGTCAGCGAGTGGATCCAGCCCCGGGCCGGCGAGAGGTCCTATGAGGCCACCGTGCGCTACCGCACCGTCGGCGACATGAACTGCACCGGTGCGGTGGAGTCGTCGGCCACCACCTTCGCCGAGATCATCGCCGAGGTGGCCGCCACCCGCATCACCGAGCGGGGCGCCACCCGGGCCGACGACCGCTTCTCCGAGGCCGCCATGGAGGACCGCAAGAAAGAGGGCTACTTCTAGGTGGAGTTGCTGCGCCTGGCCACCGCCGGCTCGGTCGACGACGGCAAGAGCACCCTCATCGGGCGGCTTCTGTACGACTCGAAGGCCATCTTCGAGGACCAGCTGGCGTCCGTGGAGCGGGCCAGCGTCCAGCGCGGGCACGAGTACACGAACCTGGCGTTGCTCACCGACGGCCTGCGGGCCGAGCGCGAGCAGGGCATCACCATCGACGTCGCCTACCGGTACTTCGCCACGCCCCGGCGCAAGTTCATCATCGCCGACACCCCCGGCCACGTGCAGTACACCCGCAACATGGTCACCGGCGCCTCGACCGCGGACGTGGCCGTCGTCCTGGTCGACGCCCGCAAGGGCCTGCTGGAGCAGTCCCGCCGCCACGCCTACCTGGCCACGTTGCTGCGCATCCCCCATCTGGTGGTGGCGGTCAACAAGATGGATCTGGTCGACTGGAGCGAGGACCGGTTCCGATCGATCGTGGCCGACTTCTCGTCCTTCGCCGACTCGCTGCTCGAGGTCGCCGATGTCACCTTCATCCCGCTGTCGGCGCTCCAGGGCGACAACGTGGTCGAGCGGTCGGCCGCCATGCCGTGGTACGAGGGGCGCCCGCTGCTGGAGCACCTGGAGACGGTGGAGATCGCCGAGGACCGGAACATGGTGAACGCCCGGTTCCCGGTGCAGTACGTCATCCGGCCCATGTCCGACGCCTTCCACGACTACCGGGGTTACGCCGGCCAGGTGGCCGGCGGTGTGCTGCGGGCGGGTGACGAGGTCGTCGTCCTGCCTTCCGCGCTGCGGTCGCGGATCTCCTCGATCGACACCTACGACGGGCCGGTCCAGGAAGCCTTCACCGGGATGTCGGTGACGGTGCGGCTGGCCGACGACGTCGACGTCTCCCGGGGCGACATGATCGTGCGGGCCGGCGACGAGCCGTCGACCAGCCAGGACGTCGACGCCCTGGTGTGCTGGATGATCGACCGACCGCTGCGCCAGGGCGGCCGCTACGCCATCAAGCACACGACGCGGTGGGCACGGGCCATGGTGGCCGAGCTGCGGTACCGGCTCGACGTCAACACGCTGTCGAAGGACGACGGCGTCACCGAGTTGGCGCTCAACGAGATCGGGCGGGTGCGGCTGCGGATCACCGCCCCGCTGATGCACGATCCCTACACCCGGAACCGCCTGACCGGGAGCTTCATCCTCGTCGACGAGGCCACCAACGTGACCGCCGGGGCGGGGATGATCCGGGAGCCGTCGGCGGCCGAGCGGGTGACGTAGGGCGGGTCAACCCTTCTTGGTGGCCTTCGTCGCCTTCGTCGCCTTCGTCGCCTTCGTGGCCTTGGCCGCCGGCTTGGACTGGACCGCACGGCGGAGGCTCTCGACGGCCTTCCCGAGGGCGGCGACCGCCTCGTTCTGAACCGCGACCTCCTCGCGGAGCGCCCGCACCTCCTGGCGCACCCGCTGCACGCCGGCAGCCTGGACCGACGCCCTTGCCGACGTCGTCACCGCCGTCTCCGACTCGTTCTCGATGGTCGCCAGCCGGGCCTGGAGCCGGCGGTGGTCCTGCACCAGGCCCTGGAATGCCGCGGTCAGGCCGGAGACTGCGTCGGCCGCCTTCCTGGCGCCCAGGCGACCCCGCTCCGGAGCCCCGAGCTGGGCGAGGTCGACCAGAGACTCCAGCCGATCGTCGAGCTGGGCAGACTTGGCGGCGCTCTCACGGAGCTGCTCGATCTCCGACCTGAGCTGGCCGAGGCCGGCGTCGAGGCCGGCCTGCAGCTCGGTGAGATCGGCCAGCTCGCCGGCCCGCTGCGCCATGGCCTTCTCGATGGCCCGGAGGCCGCCGGCGCTGTCGTCCTTGACCGCCGACAGGGCCGAGCGGATCTCGGCCAGGCCGGCGTCCATGTTGCGGTCGAGCTCGGCCCGCTGTGACTCCACCATGGCGGCCAGCCGTGCGACGGCGTCGCCGAGCTGCTGCTCGACGGCCTCCACCCGCCCGCCGTCGGCCTGCGCCCGCCGCATTCGCTCGGCATGCCTGTCGAGGCGCTCGCTGAGCGCGGCCTCGATCCTCGCCGCCTCACCGGCGGTGATGTCCACCCGCTCCTCCACCAGGCCCCTGACCCGCTGCTCGAGCTCTTGCTGGGCCTCGCTGAGCTTCTCGGCCACTTCGGCGGCCCGGGCGGCGCCCGCGTCCTCGACCACCCGTACCTGGGCCTCGATCGAGAGGAGGCGGCCGGCGAGGACCGTCTCGTGGGCGCGAGCCTGCGCCGCTGCGGCGTCGATCGCCTCTCCGATCCCGCCGAGCCGTGCCTCCATGGCGTCGAGCCGCTCGCCGGCAACAGTCGCCGCCGTCTCCAGCGTTCTCCGAAGCTCACCGAGCTGCGCTTCGAGCCCGGCGACCCACCGGCTGAGCTCTTCTTGTGCGGCCACCGTCCGTTCCTTGAACGAGTGGTGGAGCGCCCGGGACTCGGCTTCCAGCGCGTCGATCCGCGCCGCGCCCTGGCCGGTGCTCTCGCCGAGGCCACGGGTGAGGTCGTCGAGGCGGCGGCTGAGGTCCTCCTGAGCGCCGGCGACCTCCTCGGCGCGCAGACGTACGCCGTCGATCTCCGACACGGTGTACCCCAACCGGTCATTCAGCCCGGCACGGATCTGCGCCACCCTCGCGTCCAGGTCGGCCACGAGCTCCGAACGCTGGTCCTGGAGACGCTCCGTCAGCCGCCCGACCATGCCGTTCATCATCCGGTCGACGTCTTCCTGGGCCCGGGACAGCTCCTTGGCCGCGAGGGCGCGGACCTCGCTCTGCGCCGCCTCCATACGAGCATCAAGCGCCGCGTCCCACCCGGCCCGCTCCCGGCGAACGAGCACCTCGAGGTCGGCGATCCGATCTTCGACACCCGCCGGCGGTGCATGGTTCTTCTCGCCCGCGCCCCCGGACGCCGCCGGCGCCAGCCGCGCCGCCCGCAGACGATCCGCCTCCAGCAGCGGGGCGGCGGTGCGCACGCAGTCCTTGCAGATCACGGGCTGTGCAGGAGAATCGAGATCGCCGGGGGTGAGCACTGGCGCCCCTGGGATCTCACGATCGCACTTGGCGCAGGTAGCAATGCGGCTGAAGTGGTTGGCACCGTCGTGAAGCACAAGTCGCACCGACCGCACCTCGACGATCGGTTCGCCGGCGCTCGTCTCGCCGATGACCTTCGGACGCTGCCGGAGTGTACGGAGGCCGACCCAGTTCGCCCGATTGTGCCGCCGTTGCGGGCCTGACAGTTCGGCCATGATTCAGGCTATTCCGCCCGGTGGGCACTCTGCGGCCGCCCACGCTCGTTGCCGAGTGCTCTTGGCTGTCCCCGATCCCGACCTCGGTCGCCGCCGACCCCGCCACCTCGGGCTAGGGGTGTCCTCAGCGGCCGAGCGTGTGCCGCAATGCCGCCTCCAGTGTCGGGTGGGCGAACGAGAACCCCGCGGACTCGAGGACGGTCGGTACCACCCGCTGGCCCCCGAGCAGCATCTCCTCGGTCATCTGCCTGCCGAACAAGGCGTGCAGCGCCGGCGTGGGCACGGGCATGAACGCCGGCCGCTTGAGGACCCGGGCCAGCGTGGCGGTGAACTCGGCGTTGGTCACCGGCTCGGGGGCGGTGGTGTTCACCGGTCCCTTCACGTCGGCGGCGGTCAGGAGGTGCAGAATCGCCGCCACCTCGTCGGCGAGGGAGATCCAGCTCAGCCACTGCCGGCCACTGCCGAGGCGGCCGCCGATCCCCAGCTTGAACGGCAGGAGCTGCTTCTTCAGTGCCCCCCCTTTTGCGGTCAGCACCACCCCACTACGGAAGTTCGCCAGCCGGATGTCGGCGTCCGCCGCCGGGGCCGCCGACTGCTCCCACGCCTCGACCACCTCGGCCAGGAACCCGCTTCCCCGGGCGCTCGCCTCGGTCATCACCTCGTCCCCGCCGTCGTAGCCGTAGAAGCCGACCGCCGAGCCGGACGCGAACACCTGCGGAGGCGACGACAGACCGGCCAAGGTGCGGGCGAGCAGGTCGGTCCCCTGGACCCGGCTGCCCCGCACCGCCTTCTTGTGGTCGTCGGTCCACCGGTGGTCGCCGATGCCCACGCCGGCCAGGTGGACGACTGCGTCGTGACCCTCCAGCTTCCCCGCCTCGATGGTGCCCGCCGCCGGGTCCCACGACGCCTCGTTGTCCCCCGCCGGCCGGCGGACGAGGCGGGTGACCTCGTGGCCCTGCCGGCCCAGCTCGGCCACCAGCTCGCCGCCGATGAGGCCGCCCGAGCCGGTGACTGCGACCCTCACCGCCGGCCGCCGGCGCCGGTCAGGCAGCTACCTGGGCGGCCCGGGAGATCACGTGGTCGATGATGCCGTAGTCCTTGGCCTCCTCGGCGGTGAACCAGCGGTCACGGTCGAAGTCCAGCTCGATCTGCTCGACCTTCTGGCCGGTGTGCTGGGCGATGCGCTCTGCCATGATCCGCTTGGTGTAGACGATCTGCTCTGCATGGATGGCGATGTCGACCGCGGCACCCTGCATCTGGGCCGACGGCTGGTGCATGAGCACCCGGGAGTGCGGGAGAGCGTAGCGCTTGCCCGGCGTGCCGGCGCAGAGGAGGAACTGGCCCATGGAGGCGGCCATGCCCAGGCAGATCGTGCCGACGTCGCAGCTGACGTACTGCATCGTGTCGTAGATGGCCATGCCGGCGGACACCGACCCACCGGGCGAGTTCACGTACAGGTAGATGTCTCGGTCGGGGTCCTCGGACTGCAGGAGCAGCAGCTGGGCGCAGATGAGGTTGGCCGACGAGTCGTTCACGTCGGTGCCGAGGAAGACGATGCGCTCCTTGAGCAGCCGGGAGTACACCTCGCTCGACCGGTCGCCGATGAAGGTGTCGTTCGTGAAGGTGGGGGGCATGGAGTCGAGGGTAGTCCTCCGGCCAGATCTGGGTCCGCGGCGGCACGCGACGCGCTCCCCCGTGAGCCGGCCCGGCTTCGCAGTGGGAGCCCCTCGGTGCCGCCATGGGCAGGGCGTTCGACGCTCGGGAGGCCGTGGCGTGGTCGACCGACCCGGCAGTGGCCAGCGTCCTGGCCGAGCGCAACTGGGACGGGGCGTTCCCGGCCCACACCGGCGACTTCTTCTTCAACTCCGAGTTCGAGTACATGGCCAAGAACGGGCGGGGCATCCGGCGGGTGTACGACCACAACGTCGCCCTGCGCCCGGACGGCTCGGCCCGGGTGACGACCCGCCTCACCCTCACCAACACCGAGCCGCCCGACCCGTTCACCAACGCCAGCACGCTGGCGTACATGACCATCTACGGGCCCGAGGGGGCGGTGCTCGACCAGTCCGCGTCCGACCCCTTCGCCTTCAAGGAGCCGGTGCTGGCCGGCCACCCCGCCTCGGGGTGGTTCAAGGCCGCCGCCCCCGGAGGTGGCCAGACGACGCTCACCGTGGTATGGGACGTCCCCCGCCTGGTCGGGCAGCTCGGCAATCGCAGCTGGGAGTACTCCCTGCGGTGGCGGAACCTGCCCGACCACCGGGGTGACGTCGTCAACCTGAGCTTCGACCTGCCGAGGTCGTGGAGGTGGTCGGGAGACCCGCCGCCGGCGCAGTTCTCGCTGGACCAGGAGATGATCGGGACCTGGCGCCTGGCCTCCGGGGACTAGTTGATGCCGCAGACGCTCCGGCCGTAGGCCTGGAACCGGGTCGTCGACTGCTGGAATTCCGGGGTCTGGAGGGGCTGGAGTGCCGCGGGCGGCATGCGCGCCGGCTCGAAGTTCACCTTCTCCAACTCGGCGAGGATGGCGGTGAAGGCCCGGGCCAGGACCTCGACGTCGGGCTTGATCTCGGCCGGGGCCGCGTTGACCGCCTGCGTGATCGCCGTCTGGCCCTCGCGAGTGGCCGTCCGCAGCTGGGCGGGCGTGGGATTGGAGCCGAAGGCGTTGGCCCGCTCGCTGTAGGTGCGGGCGAGGGCGCAGAACTGGGCGCTGTTCTGCCCGCTGAAGCTGGTGTCGACCGGGCGGACGGTGGTGGTGGGGCCGCCGGCGCCGGCTGCCGCCGTGGTCGGCGCGGCATCATCGTCGTCGCCCCCTCCGCTGCAGCCGGCGAGGACGACGAGGGTGAGGGCGGCTATTGCGGCCAGGGTCTTGTGAAGTCTGGGCACGCTCTTCTCTATCATGTGGACCGGCCGACGTAGCCCAACCGGCAGAGGCACGACGTTTAGGGCGTCGTCAGTGAGAGTTCGAATCTCTCCGTCGGCACTCGCCGGATCGCTAGCGCAGCAGGGGGGCGGCGACGGCCTGGGCCGGCGGCGGCACGGGACCGGCCAGCGGCGCCGAGGCCAGGTGCTCGACCGGTGGCGCCGGCAGCTCGCTGGAGGCCTGGCGGTGAGCCCGGTCCTCCACCGCCAGGCGGATGGCGGTGCGGCTCTGACCGTCGATCTCGATGTCGGCGAAGGTGGGGATGCACACCAGGTCGATGTTCGAGGGGGCGACGAACCCTCGGGCGATGGCGATGGCCTTGACGGCCTGATTGAGGGCGCCGGCCCCCACGACCTGCACTTCCACGGCGCCGGACTGGCGGAGGACCCCGGCGAGGGCTCCGGCGACCGAGTTGGGGTTGGACTTGCTGGAGACCTTGAGGACTTCGACCACTGCCTACATGTTCGACGCATACACCGGAGGTTCCTGCGTCAACCTCCAGGAGCCGGGTCGTAGATGTAGGCCAGCTGGCGGCCGTCGGGCGCCCACGCCGGCGTGTAGCTGCGGGCCTTGGTGGTGACCTTCACCACGTTCGACCCGTCCCGGTTGGCCACATAGACCTGGGGGCTGCCGTCCCGGTCGCTGGCGAAGGCCAGCTTGGAGCCGTCGGGCGACCACGCCGGCTCGCCGTCCAGCCCCGGGCTGGCGATGAGCTTGGTCACCGTGCCGGCGCCGGCGACGTCGGCCACGAAGATCTCCAGGTTGGCGCCATCTCGGTCGCTGGCGAAGGCCACCGACCGACCGTCGGGGGCCCACACCGGCTTGGAGCCGGGATCGGCCGGGCCGGGCACGAGGCGGGCCGGCGCCGAGCCGTCGGCGGCCATGGCCCAGATGCCCGGCTCGCCGTCCCGGTCGCTGACGAAGGCGATCCGGGCCCCGTCGGGCGACCACGACGGCACGCTGTCGGTGGCCGGGTCGTCGGTGAGCCGCCGGCTCCCCGTGCCGTCGGCTCCCACCACGTAGATCTCGTAGTTCCCGTCCCGGTCGCTGGCGTAGGCGATGCGGTCGCCCCGGGGCGACCACACCGGCGCCGTCTCCACCGCGGCACCGGTGAGCTCGGTCAGCCGGCGCAGGCCCTGCCCGTCGGCCTGCATGACCCAGATCGCCCGCCGGCCTTCGACCGTGCTCTCGAAGGCGATCCGGCGGCCGTCGGGCGACCAGGCCGGGTGGGCGTCGAAGGCCAGGGGCCGGTTGGTGAGGGTGCGGTTGCCGGACCCGTCGATGTTGACCACGTACACCGACGCGGGCACGATCCGCCCGGCGGCGCCCCCCTCACCGGAGGCGGCCGGCGCCGGCGTGTTGTCCGGTGCCAACGTCGGCTGCGAGCTCTGGTTGAACACCGCCACCGACAGGATGACGACGGCGGCGGCCACCAGGGCCACGGCGGCGATGACCGAGCGCTGGGCCCGCCGGTCGAACTTGGGGGCGATGACCTGGGCGTGCTCCTGGCACTTCAGCCCCACCGCCGTCTTGACCAGGCACTGCGGGCAGATCGGCTTGTCACAGCCGGCCTCGGCGCAGCGCAGCCGGGTGGGCGTCCCGTGCGCTTCACACTCCAGGAGGTCCGGCGCCATGGCGTCAGCCTATGGGCGCCGCCACTCTATTGGGGGGACGAAACGGGGGCCTGGCGCCCAGGCCCCCGGACCGCCTACTCCAGGGTGATGGGTGCGTCGTCGTCGGACTTGTCGGCCGGCGCCGGCGCCGGCGCCACCTGCTGGCGGATGCGCTCGGAGACCTCGACCATGATCTCGGGGTTCTCGACCAGGAAGGCCTTGGCGTTCTCCCGGCCCTGGCCCAGCTGCTCGCCGTCGTAGGTGTACCAGGCGCCCGACTTCTTGATCAGGCCCAGGTCGACACCCACGTCGAGCAGGGAGCCCTCACGGCTGATGCCCTTGCCGAACATGATGTCGAACTCGGCCTGGCGGAACGGGGCGCTTACCTTGTTCTTCACCACCTTGACCCGGGTGCGGTTGCCGATCACCTCGGCGCCATCCTTGATGGCCTCGATGCGGCGGATGTCGAGCCGGACGGAGGAGTAGAACTTCAGCGCCCGCCCGCCGGGGGTCACCTCCGGCGAGTTGTGGACCATCACTCCGTCGACGAAGTAGTTGTGGCTGCCCTCCACCTCGATGTCGAACCGGTGCATCGACCGCGTCGGCGGCTTGATCTCGATCGCCGTGATCGGCATAGGCACCAACCGGTGCTCCGGGGCGACGAACACGGGCTCCACCGCGAAACGGCCCCGGTACCGGGCCAGCAGCTTGTACTGCATGGACGGATGGACGAAGGGCGCGATCAGGGCGTGCAGCTTGGCCGTCTCGTCTTTGGCGAAGACGAGCACCGCCTTTTTGGTGGCACCGGAACTCGCCAGCCTGGCGTTGATTCCCCACGTGTCGGCCAGGTAGGCGACCAGGCGAGCACGGGTGGTGGGCTCCATGGCCTCGACGCAGATCTCAGAGCGGCCGCTGCCCTCCCGGGTGCGCTCCTGAACACCCTTGGCCCGCTCGCTGTAGGTGCCGTCGTCCATGTACCAGACGGCCAGAGACAGCGGCGTGAGCTGCTTGAGGTAGTCGTCGCTGAACACCTTTTTGCCGTCGAGGTACACCGCCCGACGAAGCTCGGCCAGCTCGGGAAGGGGCTTCATGTCGTAGGCCACCGCGCCGTCGGACGGTCGGACTGAGCGGCTGCCGCCGATGTTGGCGAAGTGCGACGCCTTCCAGTCGCAGTACCCGGCCTGCTTGCTGCCGTGGTCGAAGCGGTAACGGGCACCGTGGCCGCTTCGGGTGCGCGATAGGGCGCCGTCGCCCATGAGGCCACCCAGGATGACCTGCCACTGGAAGTCCGAAAGGCGGTGCGGTACCGCCTGGAGGACCCGATCGCCCACGGCCAGCTCCTGGGCCTCCCGCCAGCCGCCGGGCGTACGGACCTGGTGGTTCACGGTGCAAGCGAACTGGGAACGACCGTTGCCGGCGCCCCGGGCCACCGTGAACTGCAGGAACTTGTCGCTACGGCCGTTGTCGAACCAATTGACGACCTTCCGAGGCACGACAGCGTCGAGCTCCGGGTCGTAGGACAGCACCTCGACCGGCAGGCGCTGGTTGACGATCTTGCCGATCTTCTCTTGAGAGCCGTCGGCGAGCGTCACCCGGGTGCCATACGACATACATCCGTACATGACGCCGATCTTCTCCCGGAGCTGGTTGATGAAGATGGCGATGGTGTTGGTCTTGTTGAGCGTGCTGGTGAGCTTGCGCAGGGCCTGGGACATCAGCCGGGCCTGGAGGCCGACGTGGCTGTCGCCCATCTCGCCCTCGATCTCGGCCCGGGGGGTGAGGGCGGCCACCGAGTCGACGACCAGCACGTCGAGGGCGCCGGAGCGGATCAGCATGTCGGCGATCTCCAGGGCCTGCTCCCCCGTGTCGGGCTGGGAGATGAGCAGCTCGTCGACGTTGACGCCGATGGCCCTGGCGTAGACGGGGTCCATGGCGTGCTCGGCGTCGATGTACGCGGCCACGCCCCCGTTGCGCTGGGCCTCGGCCACCACGTGCATGGCCAGGGTGGACTTGCCGGAGGATTCCGGCCCGTAGACCTCGACGATGCGGCCACGAGGAAGGCCCCCGACTCCGAGGGCGAGATCGAGGGCGAGGGCGCCGGTGGGGATGGACTCCACGTCCATGTGGGCCTTCTCCCCCATGCGCATGACAGAGCCCTTGCCGAAGTGCTTGTCGATCTGGCTCATTGCCATCTCGAGAGCCTTGTCTCGTTCCACCGCTGGGATCCCTTCTGTGGGTGCCGGCGCGCCGGCGTTTGGTTGACGAGGCCTCACCCTACGGAAGGGGTGTGACAATCACATCGCTGGAGTTCCACGACGGTAGTTCCGAACGGACGTTCGGTCAAGGACCCATGCCCCCTCCGGCGGGCTTAGGCTCTGGTCATGGCGACCATCTTCGAGTCCATAAAGGCCGGCGACATCGAGGCGGTCCGGGCCGCCGTCAGCGACGACCCTTCCCTCGCGGCAGCCCGGGATGACGACGGGCGCTCGGCTGTCCGCGCCGCCCTCTACATCCACAATCAGAAGCTCGCCGACGTCCTACTGGAGGCCAAGCCCGAGCTCGACATCTTCGACGCCGCCGCGGTGGGCGACGTCGACCGCCTCGGCGAGCTGCTCGACAAGGACGCCGACCTCGTCGGCGCCTTCTCCGAGGACGGCTACACGCCCCTGCACTTCGCCGCCTACTTCGACCAGGGCAAGGCGGTGCGGCTGCTGCTCGACCGGGGCGCCGACGTCGGGGCGGTGGCCAAGAACGACATGCAGGTCCAGCCGCTGCACTCGGCGGTGGCCGCCGACAGCCGGGAGGTGGCGGCCGCCCTGCTCATCGCCGGCGCCGACCCCAACGCCAAGCAGCAGGGGGGCTTCACGCCCATGATGGGGGCGCAGCGGCGCGAGAAGGAGGGCGACATGGTCCGCCTCCTCCAGGACCACGGCGCCGAGGAGTCGGCGGAAGCGCCTGCCGAATAGCGTCCACCCACCGAACCGGTGACATTCCGTGGGGCCCTGGCCCCACGGAATGTCACCAGTTCGAGGTTGTCTCACCCACTGACCATCGTGGGTGGGATGAGTCGACAAGTCACGAAGCTCCTTGAACGGCAGCACGGCGTCGTTTCCGACAACCAGGCCCGAGGGGCCGGCTTGACGCAGGAGGCCATCCGCCATCTGCTGCGGACCGGGCGCCGGGAGAGGGTCGCCGGCGGGGTCTACCGCCTGGTGGGTTCGCCGCCCACCTGGGAGCAGCGGGTCATCGCCGAGGTGCTGGCTGCCGGTCCGTCGGCGGCGGCGTCGCACCGGTCGGCGGCGGCCCTCCTCGGCATCCCGGGGTTCGATCGCCGGGGGCGGCCCGAGGTGACGACCCCCCGCGCCCGCCGGCATCGGGCGTCGTCCGCGATCGTCCACCGGTGGCGGCCGTTCCCCAGCCACCATCTCACCGTCATCGAGGGCATCGTCACGACCCGTGTCGCTCGGACTCTGATCGACCTGGCGGGTGTGGTGAAGGCGGGCCGGGCCGAGCGAGCGGTCGACAACTGCCTGGCCGCCGGCACGGTGACCTACCGGGCGCTCGATGCCACGTTCCTGGAACTGGCCGGACGGGGCCGGTCGGGGGTGGCAGTGATGCGGGCCATCCTCGCCGAGCGCTCCGAGCTGTACGTCGCCCCCGAGAGCGAGCTGGAGGCGGACTTCTTCGCCCTGCTGGCCGATCACGGCCTCGAGCTGCCCGTCCGGCAATACAACGTCGGTGACGACCAGGAGTGGATCGGTCGGGTGGACTACGCCTTCCGGGGCCGGCGCCGGCTTCTCGAGCTCGACAGCCGGCGCCACCACAGCTCGCTGCTCGACCGCCAGGCCGACCGGGAGCGGGACGCACGCGTCCGTGCCGCGGGGTGGCCACCGGTCGAGCGGTTCACCACCGACGACGTCGTGAACCATCCGTCCGAAACCCTCGCCCGGGTGCGGGCCCTCCTGGAGGAGGACGCGGCCTGACGGCCTACAGGTCGAATCGCTCGAGCACCGCGTAGCGGGCGCCGGCCGGCGACAGCCGGCTCTCCACCAGGCAGAACGAGCTCACCTCCCAAGTCGCCTCCAGTGGCACGCCGGCGAGCTGGCGCAGGTCGACCCGAGCACCCTTGCCGGCGCGGGCAAGGGTGAGGTGGCCGTGGAACGGGCGCTCGTCGGGCGGTCGACCCAACCGCGCAGTCGTGCTGACCACGGCCCGAGCCAGGTCATCCACGCCGGCGACGGGGACGTGCAGGACCCGGTGGTCGAAGCGACCGAGTGCAGGCCCGAGCCGCGCTCCGAACGGCGCAACCGCCACCCCCCTCAGTGCCTCCACCACCGGAGCGACCTCCGTCTCGCCGAGGAACCGCAGGGTGATGTGCCACTGGTCGTACACGGTCCAGCGGAGTCCCTCGACCGCCGGCCGTTCCAGCGCCGCCACCCGATCGAGCACCTCGGGCGGCGGCCACACGGCCACGAACAGCCGGCTCAGCGGCGTCCCGCCTGCGAACCGGTGACGAAAACCGGGGCCCCGACCCCAGAAAACGTCACCGGTTCGGGGGGGCGGCCGTCGCCAGCAGCCGCCGGCGGAGCATGTCCAGCAGCGAGATGGTCGAGAACTGGCGGATGTGCTGGCGCTCGCCGGGGAAGTGGGCCTCGGCCACCTCGGCCTTGCCGTCCATGGCCACGGCCATGAAGACGGTGCCCACGGGCTGGTCGTCCTGGGTCGAGGGGCCGGCGACGCCGGTGACGGAGATGCCGACGTCGGCCTCCAGGCGCTTGCACGCCCCCCACGCCATGGCCTCGGCCGCCTCGGCGCAGACCACCGGGCCCTCGGGCACGTCGAGCAGGTCGAACTTGACCTTGCTGTCGTAGCTCACGATCGAGCCCCGGAAGAACTTGCTGGCGCCTTTGGTCTCGGCCAGGCGGGCGCCGACCAGGCCGCCGGTGAGCGACTCGGCCACACCCACCGTCATGCCCTGCTCCGTCAGCAGGTCGGCCACCACCCGCTCCATGCTCTGATCGTCGATACCGAAGACGATGTCGCCGAGGATGGCCCGCAGCTCGGCTTCCTCGGCGTCGAGCATCTTCACCGCCTCGGCCTCGGTCTCCGCCTTCGCCGTCACCCGGATCTTCAGCCCCTCGACACCCATGGCCAGGAAGGCGATGGTGGGGTTCGACTTCTCCTGGAGGGCCTCGATCCGGCCGGCGACCCGCTCGCCGAGCGTGGACTCGGCCTCGCCCCACGTGCGGACCATCCGGCTCAAGATGACCGTCGTGGAGCCGGACCTGCGCTTCAGGTCGGGGATGACGCCCCGGCCCAGCATCTCCTCCATCTCCATCGGCACCCCGGGGACGGCGTAGATCACCTTGCCCTCGCCGGCGGGGCAGATGAGCCCGGGCGCCGTCCCCCGTTCCTGGGGGATGAAGGTGGCCCCCTCCGGCAGGTCGCCCTGGCGGGCGTTGCTGGGCGCCATCTCCCGCCGGCGGGCCTCGAACAGCTTCCGGATGCGCTCGACCATCGCCGCATCCCGGCGGAGCCCGACCCCCATGACCTCGGCGATGGCCTCCCGGCTGATGTCGTCCGACGTCGGGCCGAGCCCCCCGCAGACGATCACCGCTTCCGAGCGGTCGAGGGCGATGCGGAGGGCGGAGACGATGCGGCCGTGGTTGTCGCCGACCTTGGTGTGGAAATGGCAGTCGACGCCGGCGAGGGCCAGCTGGTCGCCTATGTACGCGGAGTTGGTGTCGACGACCTGCCCCAGCAACAGCTCGGTCCCGACAGCCACGATCTCACAGCGCACTGTGCCCCTCTACCCCGCCAAGCGTGCTGTGCGCCTCCACCCCGCCCGAACCACGGATGACCCGCCGGCCGTCCCACAGGTACTGGACGCCCGTCACCACTGTCAGCACGACCGACGCCCAGAGCACGCAGAGCATGATGCCCCGATAGGCGTCGCCCGACACCGGGGCGATGGCCATGCCCACGGCGATGGCCTGGACCCACGTCTTCACCTTGGCCTGGAAGCGGGCGGGCACCGACACCCCCCGCCGGCCCACGTAGGAGCGGTAGGCGCTCAGGGCGACCTCCCGCACGGCGATGATGCCGACCGGCAGCCACCACAGCACGCCCTTGCCCACCAGGGCGGCCATGGCCCCCAGGACGAGGAACTTGTCGGCCAGGGGGTCCAGGAACGCCCCCGAGCGGGTGGCGCCGTGGCGGCGGGCCAGCCAGCCGTCGAAGAGGTCGCTGGTGGCCAGGACGATCCACATCCACAGCGCCGGCCACTCGGAGCCGTCGTCCAGGATCAGCAGGATCAGGAAGGGCAGGACGAGGATGCGGACCAAAGTCACCGCGTTGGCCGGCGTGGCCAGCGCCGACGGCCCGAAGGTGTTCGCCGCCATGGCCGGCGCTAGGTGGCTTCCAGGTCGGGGCCGGCGGCCCCGATGACGGTCACCTTGGCGAACCGGCCCACCGGGAGGTCGCCGGGCACGGCGACGATCCCGTCGATCTCCGGTGCCTCCCGGTGCGAGCGGCCCACGCCAGGCTCGTCGACCAGCACCTCGACGATCTCGCCGACCAGGTCGCTGCGCCGGACGGCGGTGATCCGGTCCTGGAGCTCCGACAGCTCCCGCAGGCGCTCGGCCACCAGCCCGGAGTCGACCTCCCCGTCGAGCCCCGCCGCCAGCGTGCCGTCCTCCCGGGAGTAGGCGAAGAAACCGGCCCAGTCCAGCTGGGCTTCCTCGACGAAGTGCAGCAGCCGGTCGTGGTCCTCCTCGGTCTCGCCCGGGTAGCCGACGATGAACGAGGACCGGAAGGCGGCCGCCGGCTCACGCCGGCGGATGTCGTGGATGCGGCGCAGGAACCGGTCACCGTCGCCCCAGCGCCGCATCCGCCGCAGCAGGGGCTTGGACGCGTGCTGCAGCGACAGGTCGAAGTACGGCACCCCGGTGGCGCAGATGGTGTCGACCAGCCGGTCGCCCAGCTCGGAGGGGTACAGGTAGAGCAGGCGCACCCGGTCGACCCGCCGGGCGACCGCCTCCACCAGGGCCACGATGGCGCCCCTGCGCCCGACGTCACGCCCGTAGGACGCCAGGTCCTGGGCCACCAGGACGACCTCGGCCACCTCCAGGGCGTCGACCTCGGCCAGGATCGACTCCTCCGTCCTCGACCGCTGCGGCCCGCGGAACGACGGGATGGCGCAGAAGCCGCACGTCCGGTCGCAGCCCTCGGCGACCTTCACGTAGGCCCAGGGCACCGCCGACCTGGGCCGGGGCAGGTTCAGCAGGTCGAACGAAGGGGCCTTCCGCCCGAGCGTGACCGGCACGCCGAAGCCGGCCACCGCGTCGACCTCGGGCATGGCCTCGGCCAGCTCTGCGCCGGCCCGCTCGGCCAGGCAACCGGTGACGACCAGGCGGGCCCCCCGCCGGCGGGCGCCGGCCAGGGCGAGGATCGTCTCGATCGACTCCTCGCGGGCGGCCTCGATGAAGGCGCACGTGTTGACGACGACGAGGTCGGCGTCCTCCGGCCGGGCCGCCGCCTCCAGGCCCTCCGAGACCAGCCGTCCGGTGAGCTTGTCGGAGTCGACCTGGTTCTTCGGGCAGCCGAGAGTCTCGACCCAGTAGCGCTCCGGCACCCGCCCAATCTACTCGGCACCCCGCTCAGGGGGCCGCTCCGGGCCTCCCGCCGGCGGCTACTTCTGCTTGCCGAGCATGCGGTTCATCTTCGTGCCACAGGTCGGGCAGGCGCCCTGGGCCGCCCGGCGACCGTTCGCCAGCTCGACCTCGGTGCCCTCGAACTCCCGCTTCTCGCGGCACTTGACGCAGTAACCCTCGTAGTTGGCCATGCCTCCAGTCTTTCCCAGATCGCGGCCGGTCAAGCAAACCGAGTGAAACCTTTCGACACGCCTCTGGGTCCAAAGAGTGGAAGGTTCAAACGACAAAGGAGGCCCTTCCATGTACGAGTTCGCCATCGTCGCATTGCTCGGTCTGGTGGCTCTCAAGGTCACCGACATGGTCATCGAGAACGTCCCCGGGCTCGACCGGATCCGCACCCTGTTCACCTTTGTCTTCGCCATCGCCATGGTCATCGCCCTCGACCACTCCATGTTCGAGGCGTACGGCGTCACGGTGCGCGAGGCCTGGATGGGCACCGTCGGCACCGGCTTCGTGGTCGGCTCGCTGGCCAGCGCCTGGGCCGCCCTGCTGGGGTGGTTCGGGACGAGCTCGGTCGGCGACACCACCAAGAGCCGCACGGAGCGCCCCCGTATCGCCGCCTGACCGCTTCTCTCTAACCCGCCGCCGCCGGCGCCTCAATGACGAGGTGCCGGCGGCGCTCTTTTCGTTCTATTCCCGGTTCTTCAATTCGTCCAACTCCTCGGGCGTCATCAGCACAGCCCGGGCTTTGGAGCCTTCCGACGGGCCGACCACACCACGCTGCTCCAGCAGGTCCATGAGGCGTCCGGCCCGGGCGAAACCCAGCCGCAGCTTGCGCTGGAGCATCGACGTCGAGCCCAGCTGGGAGCGAACGACCAGCTCCATGGCCTGCTCGAGCATGTCGTCGTCGTCATCGTGGTCGCCGCCCCCACCCTCGAAGCCGCCGCCCGGCTCGTCGCCCTCGACGCCCTCGACGTACTGGGGCTTGTCCTGCTGCCGGCGCCAGAAGGCCACCACCTTGCGGACCTCGTCCTCACCGACCCACGCGCCCTGCACCCGCATGGGGCTGCTGGACGAGGCGATGGCAAGCAGCATGTCGCCCTGGCCGACGAGGCGCTCGGCGCCCACCTGGTCGAGGATGACCCGGCTGTCGGTGGCCGAGCTCACGGCGAAGGCCAGGCGAGAGGGCACGTTGGCCTTGATCACGCCGGTGATGACGTCGACGGAGGGCCGCTGGGTGGCGATGACCAGGTGGATGCCCACGGCCCGGGCCATCTGGGCGATCCGGCAGATCGACTCCTCGACGTCACGGGCGGCCACCATCATCAGGTCGTTGAGCTCGTCGACCACGAGCAGGATGAAGGGCAGGCGGTGGTAGGTGACGTCGGAGCCGGGGTCGGGCTGGAGGTCGCCCCGGTCGTAGGCGGCGTTGTAGCCCCCGATGTCACGCACGCCCACCTCGGCCAGCAGGTCGTAGCGCCGCTCCATCTCGTGGACGGCCCAGGCCAGGGCGTTGGCCGCCTTCTTGGGGTTGACCACCACCTGGGTGAGCAGGTGGGGCAGGCCGTTGTACTGGCCCATCTCCACCCGCTTGGGGTCGACGAGGATGAGGCGCACCTGGTCGGGGGTGGAGCGCACGAGGATCGAGGTCAGCAGCGAGTTCAGGCACGACGACTTGCCGGCGCCGGTGGCGCCGGCGATGAGGATGTGGGGCGCTTCGGCCAGGTTGACGAGGATCGGGCGGCCGGCGATGTCGCGGCCGACGGCGACCTCCAGCGGGTGGCTGGCCTTCTGGGCCTCCGGTGAGCCCAGGATGTCGCCCACCAGGACGAGCTGGCGCTGCTTGTTCGGGACCTCGACGCCGATGGCCGAGCGGCCGGGGATGGGGGCCAGGATGCGGACGTCGGCCGACGCCATGGCGTAGGCGATGTCCTTGTGCAGGTTGGTGACCCGGGCCACCTTCACGCCGGGCCCGAGGGCCAGCTCGTAGCGGGTGACCGTGGGGCCCACCGTCATGCCCACCAGGGCGGTGTCGACGCCGTGGGCGGCCAGGGCCCGCTCCAGGGTGCGGCCCTCGGCCTCCACCAGGGCGCGGTCGATCTCCTGGGCCTTGCCCCGCTTCAGCAGGCCGAGGGGCGGGAGCTTCCAGGTGCCGGGCTCCCCCGCCGGCCCGTGCCTCCCGCCCAGGGGGCCGCTCGGGCCCAGGTCTATCGCCAGCTGCTCGGGCGGCTCCGCCGGCGGCTCGGTCGGTGTAGGGGGAAGTTGAATCTCCACCGACGTCACCGGCAGCGGGGCCATCACCTCCTTCGGGACCGCCGGGTTCCGCAGCGCCGGCGGCTCGGGCTCCGGCTCTGCCTCGGGGACACCGGGCAGCGGCTGGGGCCGCAGCTCGGTCAGCTGGCGGGTCAGGGCGGCCAGGGCCTGGCCGCTCCGGCGGGCGGCGCCGCCGGCCTGGCTGGTGGCGGTGCGCACCGTCGTGCGGGCCAGGACCAGGGCGGCGATGCCGATGGTGGTGATCAGGACGGCGCCGGCGCCGGCGCCGGCCAGCACGGAGCGGAGCGGCACCGAGGCGAACGTGCCCACCACGCCGCCCGAGGTCCGGAGGTCGGCGGCCGCGGCCCCCCAGCCCGGGCCGTCGGTCACCAGGTGAACCAGCCCGCAGCCGGCCACCGCCGCCAGCGACAGCCCGATGGCCAACCGGGCCGGCTCCTGCGGCGTCTCCCACCACAGGAGCATCCCGCCGGCGGCGGCCAACAGGACGGGGAGCGCCCACCGGCCGTAGCCGAGGACCACGCCGGCGCCGTCGGCGATGGCCCGACCGGCCGGCCCGGCCAGATCGGCGTACACGGACAGGGCGCTGACCAGCGCCAGCAGCAGGAGCAGCAGGCCGGCGAGGTCGTAGCCGTGGCCGCCGAGGCGCGGGCCCTTCTCCTTGGGCGGCGCCGGCTTGGGCGCCGGCCTGGCCCGGGCCGCCGCTGGCTTCTTGGCCGGAGCCTTCTTCGCAGGCGCAGCCTTCTTCGTCGCCGGTTTGGTGGCCACAGTGCCAACAACGCTAACACCAGCAACACCAGCAACAGCCTCATCCGTCCATGCCTCCTGGTCGTGGGCCACCTCACCGGCGTGAGTGTCGCCTTCCGCCGGGAGGCGGGACCTCACGCCTCAGTCGGTGACGACACCGACACGGGAGGGAACACCGCCATGACCGCCACCACGACGACCACGCTGGACCAGCGGGTGCTCGAGGCCGCCATCGGGGCCCTGGAGCTCTTCGGCATCCACCTGGGCGGCCGCCTCGGTCTCTACGACGCCCTGCTCGGCGGCGCCGGCACGGTGGCGGAGGTGGCCGCCGCCGCCGGCATCGCCCCCCGCTATGCCCAGGAGTGGCTGGAGCAGCAGGCCGTCGCCGGCGTGCTGACCGTCGACGACGTGACGGCCGAGGCCGGCGCCCGCCGGTACAGCCTGCCCGAGGATCACGTCGGCGTGGTGGCCGACCCCTTGGCCCTCGACCACCTGGCCCCGCTGGCCGGGCTGGTGGTCGGCATCGCATCCGTGCTCGACGACGTGGTCGACGCCTACCGCACCGGCGGCGGCGTCCCCTACGCCCGCTACGGCGACGAGCTCCGCCGGGGCCAGGGCGCCATCAACCGGCCGGCGTTCACCTCCGCCCTGGTGCAGGACTGGCTGCCGGCGCTGGGGCCGGCGGTGGAGCGACTGGCCACCGGAGGGCGGCTGGCCGACCTGGGCTGCGGTCAGGGCTGGTCCACCATCGCCGTGGCCCGGGCCTTCCCGAGCGCGGAGGTGTGGGGCATCGACAGCGACGCCGCCTCCATCGCCGAGGCGGGAGCCGCGGCCGAGCAGCACGGCGTCGACGTGCGCTTCGAGTGCGCCGACGCCGGCACCCTGGCTGCGGCCGGCCCGTTCGACGTCGTCACCCTGCTGGAGGCGCTCCACGACCTGGCCCGGCCGGTGGACGTCCTGGCCGCGGCCCGGGCCGCCCTGGCTGCCGACGGCGTCATGCTCGTCGCCGACGAAGCGGTGGCGCCGGCCTTCACCGCCCCGGGCGACGACCTGGAGCGGATGATGTACGGCTGGAGCATCACCCACTGCCTGCCGGCGGCGATGGCCGAGCAGCCCTCGGCCGCCATCGGGACGGTCATCCGGGAGGCGACGGTGCGGGACCTGGCCACCCGGGCCGGCTTCGGCCGGGTGGAGGTGCTCGCCGTCGACGGTGGCTTCTTCCGCCTCTACGCCCTGCGCCCCTGAGCGTCGATCGTCCACGTGATCGCGGTCTCGGGCCGGTACGAGCACCACGTGCCGGTCCGGACCGCGTTCTGGAGGTGGCGCCCGAGCACAGGGTGGGCGTCGACCACCTGGCGAAGGGCGGCCCGGATGCGCCAGCCGGCGGCGGAGCGGGCCCGCTCGGCCGCCGACCCGCTGGCCCGGGACCGCCCCGAGAGGCCGAACGCCTCGGCCAGCTGCTGGACCAGGGCGTCGAGCTCGTCCTCCGACCGGTCGGCCCGGCCCGGGTCGTTGGCCGCCCGGGCGTCGTCGACCTCGGACTGCAACTCCCTGATGCGCCGCTCGTAGGACCGCCGGGCCTGCTGATCGATGACCGGGCCCGCCGCGCCTCCGACATCGGTCCCGCCCACCAGCTCCAGGCAGTGGACGTCCTCCCCGGGGCGGGCGAGGAGCACGGCCAGGTCCCGCACCCCCTTGCCGTCACGGACCCGGCAGGTGGTGCCGGCGAAGGTGACGGCCCACGTCGCCCCCTCGAACGCCATGGCCGCGCCGGCCGGTGCCACCGCCGGCGCCGGCGCCGACTCCGGCCCGGCCAGGGGCGGCGGGTCACCCACCAGGCCGGCCCGGCGGTTGGCCTCCCGGGCCTGCCCCTCGTACGCCGCCGCCTCTTCGTGGCGGCCCAGGAACCGGGCGACCAGGGCCAGCCGCCACGCCACCGAGCCGGTGAACGCGGCGCCGATGCCCTCGACGGTGAAGCGGTGGGCATAGGGCCGGAGCTGGTCGTACAGCAGCCCGGCGGCGGACCGGCACCCGGTCAGCACCGCCACCTCGGCCAGCTGGGCCGTCTCCGGGAGCCACTCCGAGTCCCGGATCCGGCGCTCGAGCCCGGCGGCCATCCACTGCTCCAGGAGGCCGCGGGCCCGCTCGTGCTCACCCAGCTGGGCGGCCACCACCGCCGGGTAGGGCCAGCCGGCCGCCGTCGTGCCCGGGGCGCCGTGCTCCGGCTCGACCAGCGCCGCCATGGCCCGTCCCGCCTCCGCGTACCGGCCCTCGTAGCACTGGCGCACCCACCACTGGGTGAACGTCAGGAAGCGGGCGTTCTCGCTGTGGGCCAGCGCCCCGATCTCCTCGGCGATCTCGCAGTGGCGGGCCGCGGCGCCGATCTCGCGCCGCATGAGCTCGCGCATGCCCCGCCACAGGGGGACGTACCACCGGTAGAGGGGCTGGCGGATCTGGTCGGCGACCTGGGCGAACCGCTCGATCTCGGCGTCGACCTCGCCGATCTCGCCCATCTCCAGCAGGGCCTCCACCCGCAGGCGCCGGCCCAGCAGCTCCAGCGGGCGGTCGCCGGCGGCCCGGGCCAGGCGCACCACCTCCGTGGACTCGGCCAGCCGGAGCTCGCAGTCGTCGGGGCCGGGCATGACGTCGCAGTGGCCGGCGAGCGCGTAACCGAGTACCGCCGGGTCCTCGAGCTCGCGGGCCATGGCGACCGCGTCCTCGCTCAGCGCCCGGCGGCGGGGCTCGGCGTCCATGAACGACAGCGCGACCGACAGCCGGGCCAGCACCCACGCCCGCAGCATCGACGGCCGGGGATCGAGGGCCTGCAGCGCCTCCTCCAGCAGCTCGACCTGGACCGGGTCGAGCAGCCGGACCTCGAAGCCCCCGAAGCCGGCGCCGAGCCCGAGGGCGGCCCGGGCCAGGAGCTCGGCGTCGCCCCGCCGGCGGGCGATCACCGCCGCCTCCTGGTAGGCCGTCCTCGCCGCCGGGATGTCGCCGGCCGCCAGGTGGGCCTCCCCCTGGCGGGTGAGCAGCTCGCCCCGGCGAGCGTCGCCCAGCTGGCCCGTCCACAGGGCGCCCAGGGCCCTGCCGTACCAGGCTGCCGCCTCCTCGTAGGCCAGCTGCTCGAAGCTTCTCTCCGCCGCCCGGACCGCCCAGTCGAGGGCCCGGTCGTCGCCGCCGGCCACCGCGCCGTGCAACGCGTGGGAGGCGATCTCGGGCAGGCGGGCGTCGCCGAAGCGCTCGTCGAGCACCTCGGCCAGCCGGCGGTGCAAGCTCGACCGGGTCGCCAGCCCGAGCCCGTCGTAGAGCGACTCCCGCACGAGGGTGTGCACGAATCGGTGGCGGCCGCCGGCCTCGTCCACGAGCCCGGCGGCGCGTGCCTCGTCGAGGGCGGCGAGGAGCGGGGCGGGGGCCGACCCGATGGCCGCCCCGAGCAGCGGCAGGTCGAACTCGACGCCGGCGACGGCGGCCGCCGCCAGCACCTCCTGGGTCGCCGGCGTGAGGTTGCCCACCCGCCGGGACACGACCGGCCGGACGCCCGCCGGCACCGCGGATGCCGGCGCCTCCCGGGTCAGGCGGACGAGCTCCCGGAGGAAGAAGGGGTTCCCACCACTGCGGCGGTGGAGGCTGGCGACCGATGCGTCATCCGAACCCATGGCCGCGAGCAACGCCCCCACATCGCGCTTGCCGAGCCCGCCGAGGACCAGGTGCAGGCCGTCGCGCACCAGCTCGCCGACGCTGCGGGCGAAGGGGTGGCCGGGGTCGAGGTCGGTGTCGCGGTAGGTGCCGACGACGGCCACGCGCCGGGGCCGGCGGTCGTGGCTGAGGAACTGCAGCAGCCGCACCGAGGCTTCGTCGGCCCAGTGCAGGTCCTCGATGACCAGCACGAGGGGGCGCTCCTGGGATGCGGTGGCGAAGACCTCCGTCACCGCGTCGAACAGCCCGAAGCGCCCCTCGCCCTCGCCGGCGCCGGCGCCGGAGAGCACGCCCTCGCCGTCCAGCGGCCGCAGCAGCTGGCGCCACACCCAGTAGGGCGGGGCGCCGTCGCCCTCCCAGCACCCGGCCCACAGCACCTGCGACGAGACGCGGGCCGCCATCTCCCGGACCAGGCGGCTCTTGCCGATGCCCGGCTCCCCGGCCACCAGGGCGGCCACCCGCTCGCCCAGCTCGCCGGCCTGCACCGCGGAGACGAGAGCGGCGAGCGGCGCCTCCCTCCCGACGAAGGGCAGCTCGCTCACGAGTCGACGCTACCTGCGAACCGGTGACAGATCCGGGGGTCCTGACCCCCGGATCTGTCACCGGTTCGAGAGGTTCTCAGGCCTCCATGACGACCGGCACGATCATCGGCCGGCGCTTGGTCCTCTCGTTGACCAAACGGCCCAGCGCCTGGCGGATGTGGCGCTTGAGGGTCTCGAAGTCGGTGTGACCGCCGTCGGCGGCCTGCTCCAGCGATTCCAGCACCCGCTGGCGGGCCTCGTCGAGGAGGGCCTCGGCCTCCGGCGCGTGCACCCAACCCCGGGTGATGATCTCCGGACCGGTCAGGACCTCGCCCGAGGTGGCGTCGACGGCCACCACGACGACGATCACACCCTCCTCGGCCAGCACCTTGCGGTCCCGGAGGACGCCGTGGCCCACGTCGCCGACGATGCCGTCGACGTAGAGGTAGCCCGATGGCACGGTGTCGACGAAGTCCAGCCCCTTGTCGGTGAGCTCCACCACGTCGCCGTCCTCGGCCAGCAGGACGTTGGCGACGGGCACGCCCATCTCCATGGCCAAACGGGCGTGGTGGGTGAGGTGGCGGAACTCGCCGTGGACGGGGATGAAGTGCTCGGGCTTGGCGATCGACAGCAGGGTCTTGAGCTCGCCGGCCATGGCGTGGCCGGTGACGTGGACGTCGGCCATCCCCGAATGCACCACCTCGGCACCCAGGCGGTAGAGCCCGTCGATCACCTTGTTGACGCTGTACTCGTTGCCGGGAATGGCGTGGGCGCTGAGGATGACGACGTCGTCCTCGGTCAGCTTGAGCCACTTGTTCTCGCCCGCGGCCATGAGCGACAGGGCCGACATGGGCTCGCCCTGCGAGCCGGTCGAGATCACGCAGACCTTGCCCGGCTCGAACTGGTCGATCTTCTCGATGTCGACGAGGGAGGCGTCGGGGATGTGGAGCAGGCCCATCTCCCGGCCGAGGGCGACGTTCTTCATCATCGACCGGCCCAGCGTGGCGATCGTGCGCCCGTTGGCCACGGCGGCGTCGGCGATCTGCTGCACCCGGTGGATGTGGCTGGCGAAGCAGGCGGTGATGATGCGCTTGCCGGCGTTGGCGGCGAACAGCTCGCGCAGGACCCTGCCCACGTTGCGCTCGCTGACCGTGTGGCCCGGCTCCTCGGCGTTGGTGGAGTCCGAGAGCAAGAGCCGGATGCCCGGCTCCTTGGCGATGGCGCCGATGCGGGCCAGGTCGGTGACCCGGCCGTCGACCGGCGTGAGGTCGAGCTTGAAGTCGCCGGAGTGCATGATCACGCCCTGGGGCGTGTGGAATGCGGTGGCGAAGCCGTGGGGCACCGAATGGGTGACGGGGATGAACTCGCAGTCGAAGGGGCCGATGCGCCGGCGCTCGTTGTCGGCAACGGGGATGAGCTTGGTGCGCCCGAGCATGCCCGCCTCCTCGATGCGGTTCTTGGCCAGTCCCAGGCTGAGGGCCGAGCCGTAGATCGGGAACGACAGGTCACGCAGGAGGAAGCCCAGGGCGCCGATGTGGTCCTCGTGGCCGTGGGTGAGGATGCAGCCTTCGACGCGGTCCGCGTTGCGGTGGAGCCACGTGAAGTCGGGCAGCACGAGGTCGACGCCCGGCATCTCGGCGTCGGGGAACATGAGCCCGCAGTCGAGGATCATGATGCGGCCGTCCTGCTCGATGCAGGCGCAGTTGCGCCCGATCTCGCCCAGGCCGCCGAGGAAGGTGATGCGAACGGATTCAGCCATGCAGTGCGGCGTAGACCTCTCGTGCTCGGTCCTCGAGGCCCGCCGGCGCCGGCCCCATGGGCAGGCGGCACTCCCCGACCGGCACGCCCAGGGTGCGCATCATGGCCTTGGCCGGGATGGGGTTGGGGGCGGCGTCGCCGGTCTCGAAGACGAACGACTCCAGCAGGCGGCCGTTGATCTCCCGGGCGTGGGCCAGGTCGCCCTTGGAAGCGGCGGCGATCATCTCCGCCATCTCCAGGCCGACCCAGTGGGTGGCCACGCCGACCACGCCGACCGCGCCCAGGGCCAGCAAGGGCAGGGTGTAGTCGTCGTTGCCGCTGTAGACCTCGAAGCTGTCGGGCACGGCGGCGATGAGGCGAGCGGTGGCGGCCACGTCGGCCGCCGCGTCCTTCACGCCGGCCATGTTCCGCACGCCGTGGGCCAGGCGGACCATCACCTCGTGGGAGATCTTGCGCCCGCTGCGGACGGGGATGTCATAGAGCATCACCGGCAGGTCGGTGGCCCCGGCGACGGCTCGGAAGTGAGCCTCGATGCCGCTCTGTGACGGGCGGTTGTAGTACGGGGTGACGGCCAGCACGCCGGCCACGCCCAGGCCGGCGGCCTGGCGGGTGAGGTGGACGGAGTGGGCGGTGTCGTTGCTGCCGGTGTTGGCGATGACCGGGATGGCGACGGCCTCGGCGACCGCCCGCCACAGGTCGAGCTTCTCGTCGTCGGTGAGGGTCGACCCCTCGCCGGTGGTGCCGGCGACGACCAGGCCGTCACTGCCGTGGTCGGCCAGCCAGCGGGCCAGCTGGGCGGCGACGTGGAGGTCGAGCGCCCCTTCGCCGTCGAAGGGCGTGACCATCGCGGTGATGACTGTGCCAAATCTCGCCACGTCAGCCAGCGTACTGTCCGGAGGCCGATCCCCCTAGCTCCGGATGCAGGGACCGGTGTCGGCCGCGCTGTCGCGGGGCCGGGCCAGCACCGTGCGGAGCTCGTCGCTCGACAGGGCGTAGGCGGTCGCCGGCCGGTCGGGCGCCACCGCGAAGGCCACCCCGATCACGTTGCCCCCGGTATCGACCAGCGCCCCGCCCGAGTCACCGGGCTGCAACGCGGCGGCGAGGACGAGGACCTGGCGCCGGATGCGGTTGCTGCCGTAGAGGTCGAAACCCTGGGCGTTGACCGTGCTCTCGACCCGGGCGGGACTGATGGCCAGGGCGTCCTGCCCCCGGGGATGGCCGTAGACGGCCCCCTCGTCACCCACCTCGGCGTCTCCCACCGGAAGAGCGGGGCGGCCGAGGTCGGGGACCCGCAGGACGGCCAGGTCCCGGTTGGGGTCGAAGACCACGACGGTGGCCCGGAGGCGCTGCCCGTCGGTGCGCAGCACGGTCGGGCGGTCGACGCCGGCGACCACGTGGGCGTTGGTGACGATGGTGTCGGCCGCCGCCGTGAAGCCGCTGCCGTGGAGCACCCGCCCGCAGGCGGTACCGCTGACCTTCACCGTGGAGACCGCCACCCGGTCCCGTATGGCCGCGGGCAGGGCGACGTCGCCGGGCGGAGTGCCGGCGTTGGGCGACGGGCCCAACCGGGAGAAGACCTCGGGGAAGCTGAAGTCGCTGACCTGGCGGCGGAGGTCCTGCAGGGCACGGGGCGTGTCCGGGCCGATGCGGTCGATGGCCCGGGCGATGGATGAGTTCCGGGCCGATTCGGACACCACCCCGGGGACCACGGCGAGGATGGGGATGAACAGCCACACGAGCACCACGCCGCCCAGGCCACCGATGAGACCGCCGGCGGTCCGGTCGGCGGTGCGCAGCCCGGTGCCCGGCGGGATGAGCTGACGGATGCTGTGGCCGACCACGGCCCCGAGGCTGGCGCCGGCGGTGCTCACGATGAGCATGACGCCGAGGCTGACGAGCAGCCGGGTCTCCGGCTGGCCGCCTTGGAACTGGTCCAGCACCACCGGGGCCAGGCGGAGGGCGGCGTAGATGCCGGCGGCCAGCCCGACCCACGACAGCATGCGGGCCAGGAACCCCATGCGGTAACCACCGATGGCCGCCGAGAGGACGGCGGCGATGACGAGGAAGTCGAAGACGTTCAGGCGGCGGACCGCCTCGGGTTATCCGGCATTGTCAGGTCTTACCCCAATGACCCGGCGTCCGGGTGTCGTCCGCTAACTTTGTCCACACCAACAACAGGAGCAACATCTGGTGAGCAGCATCGAGCGGGTGACCGGCCGGCAAATCCTGGACTCCCGCGGCTTCCCTACCGTCGAGGTCGAGGTCGCCCTGGCGAGCGGCGCACGGGGCCGGGCCGCCGTGCCCTCCGGCAAGAGCACCGGCGCCCACGAGGCGGTCGAGCGGCGCGACGGCGGCACCGAATGGGGCGGCAAGGGCGTCAGCGGTCCCGTCGATGCGGTCAACGGCGAGATCGCCGATGTCCTCACCGGCTGGGAGGCCCTGGACCAGCGTGGAGCCGACGCCCAGCTCCTCACCTTGGACGGCACCGACAACAAGGGTCGCCTCGGCGCCAACGCCGTCCTCGGCGTGTCGCTCGCCGTGGCCCGGGCCGCGGCCGATGAGCTCGACCTGCCGCTCTACCGCCACGTCGGCGGGACCAACGCCCACGTGCTCCCCATGCCCATGCTGAACGTCCTCAACGGCGGCGCTCACGCCCCCAACAACCTCGACGTGCAGGAGTTCATGGTCGTCCCCGTCGGCGCCGCCTCCTATGCCGAGGGGCTGCGCTGGGGGGTCGAGACGTACCACGCGCTGGCCGGGCTCCTCCACGACCGGGGCCTGTCCACCGCAGTGGGCGACGAGGGCGGCTTCGCCCCCGATCTCGGCTCCAACGAGGACGGCGTGCGCATCCTGGTCGAGGCCATCGAGGCCGCGGGCTACACGCCCGGCGAGCAGATCGCCCTCGCCCTCGACGTGGCCGCCACCGAGTTCTACGACTCGGGTCTCTACAACCTGGCCGGCGAAGGCCGCAGCCTCGGTTCCGAGGACTTCGCCGGCTGGCTGGCCGACCTCGTCGACCGCCACCCCATCGTCTCCATCGAGGACGGCATGGCCGAGGACGACTGGGACGGCTGGGCCACCCTGACCCGTGCCGCCGGCACCCGGATCCAGCTGGTGGGCGACGACCTGTTCGTCACGGCCGTCGCCCGCCTCCAGCAGGGCATCGACGCCGCGGTCGCCAACGCCATCCTGGTCAAGCCCAACCAGGTGGGCACGCTCACCGAGACGCTCGACACCGTCGCCCTGGCCACCGGCGCCGGCTACGGCGCGGTCATGTCGCACCGGTCGGGCGAGACGGAGGACACCACCATCTCGGACCTGGCCGTGGCCACCAACTGCGGCCAGATCAAGACCGGCGCCCCCGCCCGCTCCGAGCGGGTGGCCAAGTACAACCAGCTCCTGCGCATCGAGCAGGAGCTGGGCGAGTCGGCCGCCTTCCGGGGCGGCGCCGCCCTCGCCCGCCGGCCGGGGAGCGGAACCTGAGGAGGCACCGGGCCGGGCTCGTCTTCGCCGCCCTGGCGCTGGCCGGGGTCATGGCCCTTGCCGTGTTCCCGGCCCAGGCCTGGCGCCACCAGCGGGCCGAGCGCACCGCGCTGCGGGCCCAGGAGGCGGCCTTGACCGCGGAGAACCGGGCCCTGCAGGCCCGGGTCGACGAGCTCGGCTCCGACGAGGAGGTCGAGCGGCTGGCCCGCCAGTACAACCTGGTCAAGCCGGGCGAGGAGGTCTACTTCCTCCTCCCCCAGGCCACGGCGACCACGGTGGCGCCGGCGCCGGCGCCGCAGCCGGCGCCCAAGGAGTCCCCGTCGCTCTGGGAACGCATCACCTCCATCTTCTGAGCGGGCCTACCCTGGCCCGGTGGGCGTCGTGCGCGTGGGTACCAGCGGCTGGTCGTACCCGGCGTGGGTCGGCCCGTTCTACCCGGAGCGCACCTCGGCGGCCCGCATGCTGGGGGCCTACGCATCCGTCTTCGACACCGTCGAGGCCCACGCCACCTACCGGCGCCTGCCGGCGGCGACCGCCCTGGCCAAGTGGGTCGCCACCGTCCCGGCCTGCTTCCGCTTCGCGTGCAAGGCTCACATGGGCATCTCCCACCGCCGCGACCTCGACGGCGTCGAGGACCGGGTGAGCGCCTTCCTCGCCGCCATCTCGCCCCTCGCCCACACCCGGGGGCCGGTGCTCGTCGCCCTCCCCCACCAGCAGCCGGACCTCGACCGGCTCGGGCGCATCGTCGATGCCCTCGGCGGTGGTGCCTTCGAACTGGGGCCGGCGTGGGAGCGCACCGACGTCCTCGACCGCCTGGGCGCCGGCGGCGCCACGATGGTCGTCACCGACTCCGCCGAGCGGCCGGCCGGCGCCATCCCGTCGGTCGGCCCCGTCGCCTACGTCCGCCTGCGCCGGGCCGAGTACCCGCCGGGCGACCTCGACCTGTGGGCCGAGCGGCTGGCCAAGGTGGCAGCCGAGGACCGCGACGCGTATGTCTTCCTCAAGCACGACGACGACGCCACCGGCCCCCGCCTGGCCCGGGAGCTGGTCGCCCGCCTTGGATGATGCCGTCGTCACCGGACCGGCCTCCCAGGCCGACCTCGAGGCCGTGACCCTTCTGCTCGGTCGCCCCCCGCAGGGCGACTTCGACGTGGTGGTGCGCAGCGCCGGCGGCCGGCCGGTCGTCATCCGCAACGCCCCCCTGCTCGGGGACGGCACGCCGATGCCCACCCGCTACTGGCTCGTCGACGAGGACCTGCGCCGGGCGGTGAGCACCCTCGAGGCCGCCGGCGGCGTGCGGGCCGCCGAGGCCGCCGTCGACCCTGGCGAGGTGGCGGCGGCCCACGCCCGCTACGCCGCCGAGCGCGACGCCGCCCTGCCGCCCGACCACGCCGGCCCCCGCCCATCGGGCGGCGTGGCCGGCACCCGAAAGGGCGTGAAGTGCCTTCACGCCCACTACGCCTGGCACCTGGCCGGTGGTGACGACCCCATCGGACGGTGGGTGGAGGAGCACCTGACATGACGTACCTCGCCGGCATCGACTGCGGCACCAACTCCACCCGGCTGCTGGTGGCCGACGGATCCGGCAAGACCGTCGAGCGGCTGATGCGCATCACCCGCTTGGGCCAGGGCGTCGACGGCACCGGCCGGCTGGCCGAGGAGGCCGTCGCCCGCACGGTGGCCGTCCTGGCGGAGTACCGCAAGGTCATGGACGCTCACGGCGTGGAGCGGGTGCGGATGACAGCCACGTCGGCGGCGCGGGACGCGTCGAACCGGGACGAGTTCTTCGCCGCCGCCACCGCCGCTGTCGGGGTCACGCCCGAGCTGCTGGGGGGCGAGGAGGAGGGCCGGCTGTCGTTCCTGGGCGCCACCTCGGAGCTGGACCCCGACGACGGCCCGTTCCTGGTGGCCGACATCGGCGGCGGTTCGACCGAGTTCGTCGTGGGGTCGACCGAGCCGGACGGCGTCCTGTCCACCGACATCGGCTGCGTCCGCATCACCGAGAGGTTCCTCCACTCCGATCCGCCGGCGCCCGAGGAGCTCAGCCAGGCGTTCGACGTCGTGCGGGGCCACCTCGACGACGTCGCCCGGGTGATTCCCTCCGTGGCCGACGTGCGCCGGTTCGTCGGCCTGGCCGGCACGGTCACGACCATGGCCGCGGTCGAGCTCGGCCTGGCCCACTACGACCGGGACCGGATCCACCACTTCGTGCTGACCCGTGCCGCGGCGGAGGACGTGTTCCGCACCCTCGCCACCGAGAGCCGGCGCCGGCGGATCCACAACCCCGGGCTGGAGGAGGCCCGGGCCGACGTGATCGTCGGCGGGGCCATCATCGTCTGCGCCATCATGCGGTACTTCGATCTCGGCGGGTGCCTGGTCAGCGAGGCCGACATCCTCGACGGCCTCGTGCTGTCGTTGTCGGCTGATCGCCGGGAGGGCAGCGCTGGGTAGAGTCGCCGTCGTGGCCCCCGGCCCCCTTCCCACCCAGCTTCGAGGCAAGCGGGTCCTCCTCCGGCCCTTGGTCGTGGGTGACTTCGACGGCTGGCGGGAGGTCCGCCAGCGCAACCGCAGCTGGCTGATGAAGTGGGAGCCCAAGCCCCCGCCCGGCCAGCCTGACGACACCCAGTCCAGGCCGGCGTTCAGCGCCCGCTGCGGCGCCCGGGAGCGGGAGTGGCAGCTGGGCACGGGCTACGGCTTCGGGATCTTCGTCGGAGGCGCGTTCGCGGGCGAGATCAACCTGTCGGGCGTCCAGCGGGGCCCGTTCCAGAACACCTACGTCGGCTACTGGATCGACGAGGCCCAGGCAGGGAACGGCTACGTCCCCGAGTCGCTCGTCACCGTGGCCCGCTTCGCCTTCGAGGACCTCCGCCTGCACCGCCTTCAGGTCGCCATCATCCCCCGCAACACCGCCAGCCGGCGGGTGGTCGAGAAGCTGGAGCTGCGCGACGAGGGGATCGCCGTGCGCTACCTGGCCATCAATGGCAGGTGGGAGGACCACATCCGCTACGCCCTCACCGCCGAGGAGTGGGCCCAGCGGGGCCAGCAGCTCGTCGAGGCGTGGATCGGCCCCCCGCCGGCGCCGATGCTGCGCCTCCGCCAGCGCAGCTGACCCCCGTTCTGGTTGCACATACCGTCATATGCGCGGGTAGGTGCAACCAGAACGTCAGAGGTAGTTCGCGGGATTGACGGGGTCGCCGTTCACCCGGACTTCGAAGTGCACATGGGGGCCGGTGCAGTCGCCGGTGCAGCCCACCCGACCGATGGTCTGGCCCTGGGTGACCTTCTGGCCGGCGGACACCGACATCGACGACTGGTGGCCGTTCAGGGTGGCGATGCCCCCGCCGTGGTCGATGATCGTGGCGTTGCCGTAGCCGCCGAACCAGCTGGCGCTGACCACCACCCCGTCGGCCGATGCCCGGATGGGGGTGCCCTCGCTGGCGCCGTAGTCGATGCCGGTGTGGAGGCGGGAGGTCCCGTAGATGGGGTGGATGCGGTAGCCGTACGGTGAGGTCACCGGGGCGCCGGGCACCGGTGTGAGCAGCCGGCCGGGGGCCTTCGCCGGCGCGGCCGCCGCCGGCGCGGTGGTGGCCGTGCCGCCACCGGTCGTCGCCGGCGCCCCGGGCGCCGTCGTGGTGGTCGCCGCCCGAGCGGCCGCCGCCGCCGCGGCCGCCGCCTCGGCCTGGCGCCGCTTCAGGGTCTCGGCGATGGCGGCCGACTCGGCTTCGAGGTCGTTGAGGTGGGACTCGAACTCCTCCTTGCGGGCCACGACCTCGCCCTTGAGCTTGTCCGTCTGGGCGATCTCGGCCTGGACCTCGGCCCGAGCGGCCGCCTGGGCGTCGCGGTTGGCCTGGAGGCCGGCCCGCTGGCCGGCGACCAGGTCGCGCTGGCCCTGGGCGCCGGCCTTCGACGCCTCCAGCTGCTTGCCCAGGTCACCCACCTCGTCGCGGAGGCGCTCGGTGGCGGCGATGGCCTCGGTCTGGGACCCCACGACGGCCCGCATGTACGAGCGCTTCGAGGCCAGGTCGCCCAGGCTGCTGGCGTGGAGGAGCATGGAGGCGTAGCTGGCCGCCTCCGACTGGCCGGTGTAGGCGGCGATGGCCTGGCGGCCCAGCTCCTCCTTGGCCAGGGTGAGGGCATGGCGGGCGTCGGCCAGCTTCGCTTCGGTGGCCCGCTGCTGGGACTCCAGCGCCGCCAACTTGGACTGGGCGGCGTCGAGCTGGCGCTGGACGACTGCGATCTCGCTGTCGAAGGCCGCCACCTTGGCGTCGAGAGCCGCCCTGCGGCCCGTCGACTGCTCGATCAGGCCCAGCAGGCGCAGCTCCTCGGCCGAGGCGGTGTCGACCTGCTTCCTGGTGGCGTCGATCTGCTGATCGACCTTCGTCTTGTCGGACGCGGTCTGGGCGCCGGCGCCGGCGCCGCCCGACAGAGCCAGGGCGACGACCACGAGGACCACGGCCAGCGCGACCCCTCCACGCCTCCTTGCCCTCACTCCGGCCACGATAGCCACACCAGCCACTCCCGCAACGGACGAACCCGTGACCTTACTCGGCGCCCCGCCGTTCCCCTAGACGTCCAGGAACCGGCTGACCGCCAGCGCCGACCCCACCGTCCCCACCACAACTCCCACCAACAGCAAGAGGATCCCGGTACCGGTGACGTCGGCCCCGGTGACCAGGAACTGCTTGAACAGCTGAACGTCGTTGTTGGCCCCCGCGACGCGGTCCTGCACCAGGTCACGCCCGATCCAGACCACGCCGAAGGCCAACGTGGCGCCGGCCAGACCCTGGAGCATCCCCTCCAGCATGAACGGGATGCGGATGAACCAGTTGGTGGCGCCCACCAGCTTCATCACCGCCACCTCGCGCCGGCGGGCGAAGATGGCCATGCGGATGGTGTTCAGGATCAGCAGCGAGGCGGCGGCCAGCAGGACCGCGGCGATGCCCCACAGCATGATCTGGAGGAAGTTGGTGACCGACACCAGGGCGTCGACCTCCTCCTTGGCGTAGCTCACCCGGAACACGCCGGCGGTGTCCTCGAATCGCTGGCCGATGACCTTGGTCTGCTCAGCTTCTCGGGGGACCACCCGGTACGACGGCGGTATCTGCTCGACGGTGAGGCTCTCCCGCACGTCGGGCTCGTTGGCGAAGATCTTCTTGAACTCCTCGAAGGCCTCGGGCTTGGAGACGTACCGGTAGTCCTTCACCTCCGGCATGCTCTTCAGCTGGCGGTCGATGGCCTCCGATTCAGGCGCCGACGCATCGGCCTTCATGAAGATCGACAGCTCGACGTTGCCCTTCCACTGCACCGTCGCCCGGTCGACCCCCCGCTTCACCAGCAGGGCGCCGCCCACGAGGGTGAGCGACACGGCCACGGTGAGCAGGGCGGCCGAGGCCATGGACACGTTGCGC
>DATLHA010000160.1:0-7253 GCA_035540095.1 Acidimicrobiales bacterium
CATGGGCGACAACATCTACCTGGGTGATCGCGACGGCGTGCGCACGCCGATGCAGTGGACCCCGGACCGCAACGCCGGCTTCAGCAAGGCCGACTTCGCCCAGCTCTACCTGCCCCCGCTGATGGACCCGGTGTACGGCTATCAGGCCGTCAACGTCGAGGCCATGCAGCGCGACACCGGCTCCTTCCTACACTGGATGCAGCGGGTCCTCCAGGTCCGCCGCCAGCACGGCGATGTTCTCGGGCTCGGGAGCCTCGAGATCCTTTCGGCCGAGAACCCCTCGGTCCTGGCGTTCCTCCGACAGCTCGGAGACCGAATCATGCTTTGCGTGAACAACCTCAGCCGCTTCGCACAACCCGTCGAGCTCCAACTGGCCCGGTTCTCCGCCAAGATGCCGGTGGAGCTGTTCGGCCGGGTCCCGTTCCCACCGATCGGTGAGCTGCCGTACTTCCTCACCCTTGGTGGTCACGGGTTCTACTGGTTCGAGCTGGTGGACGCACCGTCTGGAACGAACGCGTGATCGACGTACCGGGCCTGGTACCGGCGATCGCGCAATGGCTTCCCCGCCAGCGGTGGTACTCCGGCCAGGTCGAGCCCGACACCGTCACCGTCCTCGACCAGGAGATCCGGGGCGACCGGTTCCCCGTGCTCGTCCGGCTCCTGGTGGAGGCCGACGATCGCATCTACCAGGTGGTCATCGGCGTTCGGCGACGCGACGAGTACCCGGAGTTCCTGCGGGGCCACGACAATGCGTTCATCGCCGACATCGGCACCCACCAGGGTGACGCGATCGCCTACGACGCCGTCTGTGACCCCGAGCTGGCGCTGGTCATCCTCGATGCCGTCGCCCCCCACGAGAAGGCGGAGCGGGCCCGGCTCATGGGCGCCGAGCAGTCCAACAGCTCCATCGTCTACGACGAGCGACTCATCCTCAAGATGTTCCGTCGCATCCAGCGGGGCCACAACCCCGAGGTGGAGGTCACCGAGGCCCTGGCCGCCCAGGGGTTCCACTCCGTGGCCGAGCCGCTGGCCACGCTGCGGGTACGCGACTTCGACCTGGCCATCCTCCAGCCGTTCCTGGCGGGCGCCGCCGAGGGGTGGGCGCTGGCCCTCACCTCGCTGCGTGACCTGTTCGGGCTGAACGACACGACGTCGATCCCGGTCATCAACCCTGACGACCCCCCACCCGGGCCCCCCGACCCGGCCCAGGCCGGCGGCGACTTCGCCGGCGAGGCCAACCGCCTCGGGGCCATGACGGGCGGGATGCACGTCGCCCTGGCCGACGCCTTCGGGCGCCACCCCGCCGAGGCCAAGGACTGGGCGACGTCCATCGCCGCCCAGGTCGAGGAGCTGGAGCCGGGCGACGTCGATCGCGCCGGCGCCCAGGCCATCATCGACGACCTGACGGCGCTGGATGCCGGCGCCGCCATCAGGGTCCACGGCGACTACCACCTCGGCCAGGTGCTGCGCACCGACGCCGGCTGGTTCGTCCTCGACTTCGAGGGCGAGCCGGCCCGCCCGATCGAGGAGCGCCGGCGCCCGTCGTCGCCCCTCAAGGACGTTGCCGGCATGCTCCGGTCGTTCCACTACGCCTCGGCCGTCGCCCGCACCGAGCGGGACGAGTACGCCTTGGAGGACCTGGCCGCGGCGTGGGAGATGCGCAACCGCCAAGCGTTCCTGCGGGGGTACATGAAGGCTGCCGGGGAGGGGGCCGTCCTGCCGGCCGACGCCGAGAGCGTGGGTGCGGTGCTCGCCGCCTTCGAGCTGGAGAAGGCGGTCTACGAGCTGGGCTACGAGCGGGCCTACCGCCCGGAGTGGACCCACATCCCCCTCGCCGCCTTGCGCCGACTGACAGAAAGGGACACGTGACACTCGCTACTGCCGTGAATCTGGACGCCCTGGTCGAAGGAACCGAAGCCGACCCCCATCGGGTGCTCGGCCCCCATGGCGACCTGGTGCGAGCCTGGCGTCCGGACGCCGCCGCGGTGACGCTCGTCCTTCCCGACGGCACGCGCCAGGAGATGGAGCGCGAGCATCCCGCCGGCGTGTTCGTGGCCAAGGGCGTCAAGCTGCCGACCGAGGCCGACTACCGCTTCGACGTCTCCTACGCCGGCGGCGACACCTGGCTGGTCGACGACCCGTACCGGTTCTGGCCCACCCTCGGCGACGTCGACCTCTACCTGCTCGGCGAGGGGCGTCATGAGCGGCTGTGGAACCGCCTCGGCTCCCACGTCATCGAGCACCAGGGCGTGCAGGGGACCGCCTTCGCGGTGTGGGCGCCCGGCGCCCGGGCCGTTCGCGTCGTCGGCGACTGCAACAGCTGGGACGGCCGCCAGCACCCGATGCGCCGCATCGGTTCCTCCGGCGTGTGGGAGCTGTTCCTCCCGGGCATCGGGCACGGGTCCCGCTACAAGTACGAGATCCTCACCGGCAGCGGCCACCTGACGCTGAAGGCGGACCCGCTGGCCGTGGCCACCGAGGCGCCGCCGGCGACGGCCAGCGTGGTCTTCGAGTCCTCGTACGAGTGGGGTGACACCGACTGGCTGCAGCGCCGGCGGGAGGCCAACCCGTGGACGCAGCCGATGTCGGTCTATGAGTGCCACCTCGCGTCGTGGCGCCACGTGCCCGAGGAGGGCGACCGGCCGCTCACCTACCGTGAGCTGGCCGAGCAGCTCCCGTCGTACCTGACCGAGATGGGCTTCACCCACGTGGAGTTCCTCCCCGTGGCCGAGCACCCCTTCGGCGGGTCGTGGGGCTACCAGGTCACCTCGTACTACGCGCCCACGGCGCGCTTCGGCACCCCCGACGACTTCCGCTTCCTCGTCGACGCCCTGCACCAGGCCGGCATCGGCGTCATCGTCGACTGGGTGCCGGCGCACTTCCCCAAGGACGCCTTCGCCCTGGCCCGCTTCGACGGGACGGCGCTGTACGAGCACGAGGATCCCCGCCAGGGCGAGCACCCCGACTGGGGCACGCTGGTCTTCAACTTCGGGCGCCACGAGGTGAGCAACTTCCTGCTCGCCAATGCCCTCTACTGGATCGAGGAGCTGCACGTCGACGGCCTCCGGGTCGACGCGGTGGCCTCCATGCTGTACCTCGACTACTCCCGCAAGGAGGGGGAGTGGGTGCCCAACAAGTTCGGCGGGCGGGAGAACCTGGAGGCGGTCGAGTTCCTGCGCCAGCTCAACACCGTGGTGCACTCCGAGCACCCCGGTGTGCTGACGATCGCCGAGGAGTCGACGTCGTGGCCCGGCGTCTCCAGGCCGGTCTACGTGGGCGGCCTGGGGTTCGGTTTCAAGTGGAACATGGGCTGGATGCACGACACGCTCACCTACTTCTCCAAGGAGCCGGTGCACCGCCGCCACCACCACTCCCAGCTCACCTTCGGCCTGCTGTACGCCTTCTCCGAGAACTTCGTGCTGCCCATCTCCCATGACGAGGTGGTGCACGGCAAGGGCTCGCTCATCAACAAGATGCCGGGCGACAAGGGGGCCCGCGTCGCCAACCTGCGGGCCCTCCTGGCGTGGATGTGGGCCCACCCCGGCAAGCAGCTGCTCTTCATGGGCTGCGAGATCGGCCAGGAGCGGGAGTGGTCCCATGACCGCAGCCTGGACTGGGACCTGCTGGGCGACACCAGTCACCGGGGCATCCAGGACCTGGTGCGGGAGCTGAACCGGATCTACCGCGACGAGCCGGCGCTGTGGGAGAACGACTTCTCGGATTCGGGCTTCGAGTGGATCGACGCCAACGACGCCGACCAGAACGTGCTGTCCTTCGTCCGGTACTCGGCCGACAGGTCGCGGGCGCTGGCGTGCGTGGCCAACCTCTCCGGCGCCGACCGGCCGGGGTACCGGATCGGTGTGCCGGCGCAGGGGTCGTGGAACGTCGCGCTCGACACGACCATGGTCAACGGCGGCCACCGGACGACCGACCCGACGTGCTGGCACGGCTTCGACCACTCGCTCACCATCGACCTGCCGGCGCTGAGCGTGGTCTGGCTCGTGAACGGCTGAGGTCACACCCGCCCTCATAAGGACCGGCGGGGCCGTAGCCTTGTCCCGTGCCTGCCTACCTGGACAACGCCGCCACCACGCCGATGCGCGCCGAGTCGGTGGAGGCCATGCTGCCGTACCTCACCGAGCGCTTCGGCAACCCGTCGGGTGCCCACGCGGTGTCCCGGGAGGCCCGCAAGGCGCTCGACGACGCCCGCCAGACAGTGGCCGACTGCCTCGGCGCCCGGCCGGGGGAGATCGTGTTCACCGGCGGAGGCACGGAGGCGGACAACCTGGCGATCCTCGGTGGGGCGGCAGTGAGGCCGGGTCCGACGGTGTGCTCGGCGGTCGAGCACCACGCCGTGCTCCACGCCTGCGACGCCGCCGGGGACAACCGGCTGGCGCCGGTGGACGAGGCCGGCGTCGTCGACCTCGACGCGCTGGCCGGGCTGCTCGGCCCGTCGGTGTCGGTGGTGTCGGTGATGCTGGCCAACAACGAGGTGGGCACCATCGAGCCGCTGGCCGACGTTGTGGCTCTGGTGCGGGAGCTGGCGCCGGCGGCGGTGGTGCACACCGACGCCGTGCAGGCGTTCCCGTGGCTGGACGTGGCCTCGCTGGCCGCGTCCGCCGACCTGGTGGCCGTCAGCGCCCACAAGTTCGGTGGGCCCAAGGGGGTGGGCGCGCTGGTCGTGCGCCAGGGGGTGACCGTGCGGCCGATCATCCACGGCGGGGGACAGGAGCGCGACCGGCGCAGCGGCACCCACAACCTCGCCGGCATCGTGGCCATGGCCGCGGCCATGCGGGCCACCGTGGACGGGCGGGAGGCCGAGGTGGTCCGAGTCCGTGGGCTTCGGGACCGGCTGGCCGACGGGCTGGTGGCGGTGGTGCCCGGCTGCGTGGAGACCGTCGACCGGTCGAAGAAGATCGCCGGCAACTGCCACGTGTCGTTCGACGGCGTCGAGTCGGAGGAGCTGCTGGTGCTGCTTGACGCCGCCGGCGTCTACGCCTCGGCCGGCTCGGCGTGCGCCAGCGGGGCCGTAGACCCCTCCCACGTGCTGGCGGCCATGGGCATGCCCCGTCAGCGTGCCCTCGGCTCGCTGCGGCTGTCGCTCGGTCGGACCACGACGGATGCCGACGTGGATCTGGCTCTGGCGACGATCCCGCCGGCGGTGGAGCGCCTCCGAGCGGGATGAAGGTCCTCGCCGCCATGTCAGGTGGCGTCGACTCCTCGGTGGCCGCCGCTCTGTCGGTGGAGGAGGGCCACGAGGTCACCGGGGTCACGCTCCGGCTCTGGGACAACCCCACCGACGCCGGCTGCTGCTCGGTGGCCGAGATCGACGACGCCCGCCAGGTGGCCAACGTCCTCGGCATCGACCACCTGGTGTGGACGTTCGTCGACGATTTCGACGCCCGGGTGGTCTCGCCCTACGTCGAGGCCCACGCCGGCGGGCTGACGCCGAACCCGTGCATCGAGTGCAACCGCCACCTGAAGTTCGGCCGCATGCTGCGGCGGGCGGCACAGCTGGGCTTCGACGCCGTCGCCACCGGGCACCACGCCCGGGTCATCGGCGGGCGGCTGCTGCGGGGCGCCGACGAGCAGAAGGACCAGTCCTACGTGCTCTACGTGCTCGGGCCGGCGGAGCTGGCCCGGGTGCGGTTCCCCGTCGGCGTGATGACCAAGGCGGAGGTGCGGGCCAAGGCGGCCGCTCTGGGCCTGCCCACCGCGGCGAAGCCCGACAGCCAGGACGTCTGCTTCGTGACGACCAGCGGGGGGCGGGAGGCGCTGCTGGCCTCGCGCATCTCGCTGCACGCCGGCCGCGTGGTCGACACCGCCGGCGCCGACGTCGGCCGGGTCGACGCCGTGGAGCTGGTCACGGTCGGCCAGCGCCGCGGCCTGGGCGGCGGCGGAGGCACCCGCCGCTACGCGCTTTCGGTCGACCCCGCCGCCGGCACGGTGACGGTGGGCGAGGCACGCGACCTGCTGGTGGATTCGGTGCCCCTGACCCGGCTGTGCTGGGTGGGTGGCGCGCCGGTCACGGGACCGGTCGAGGCCCAGTCCAGCGCCCACGGCGACGCCGCCGAGGCCACCTTCGACGGCGCCGCGGTGCACTTCAGCCGGCCCCAGCGCCGGGTGGCGCCGGGCCAGAGCGTGGTGCTCTACCGGGGCGAGGAGGTCTTGGGCGGCGGCATCGCCCTCGGGTGAGCAATGTTCGTTGCTGGAGACGCAACTTTGCTCACTTACCGGGCCAGGCGCCGGCGGCGAGCCTCCTCCAGGACGGCGCCCGGCCGGGTCGGCGTGAAGCGGAGGCCCTTGGCATGGATGGCAGCTCCCTCCCGGCGGCCCGGCTTCTGCAGGGTGACCGTCGTCACCTCGTCGAGCTCCAGCTCGATGCCCAGCCCGGGCGCCCGCTGCGAGAGGTCGTAGTAGTCGGGGTTTCGGCCGGCGCGGAACCCGACGACGTCCCGGCGGCGGAACAGCGTGGGGTCGAAAAGGACCACGGGGTCGTGGAGCACCACGCCGGCGGGTACGAACACCGCCCACCGCCGCGACAGGTTGTGGATCGACTTCAGCAGCAGGACGGCCAGAGGCCAGCCCACGAGCAGCAGCAGCCCGCCGAGCACCCACTGGCGAGCGGCCAGCAGTAGCGGGCCGGCGACGATGCCGGCCACCGACAGGGCCCACGCCAGCGGCAGTGGGCCGGCGAGCAGCGGGCCGGGCGGCCGCAGCAGGAAGCGCCGCTCGTTCGGATAGGCGGGCCCGTTCACGCACAGCGAGCCGATCGCCGGCGCGAAGGCCCACGCGCACGCCACCGCCGACCACACCACCGCCAGGGCCGAAGGCTCGTCGGCAACCGAGGCGGCCAGGGCGGCCACCACCGCCGCCGGTGCCACCACCCGCAGGGCCGTCAACGCCAGCGGGTGGGGGGCGAAGGTGGCGACCATGCCGACCGCCCACCCCAGCCACAGCAGGGTCGACGCCACGATCTGCACCGGCCTGCTGGCCGAGTCCAGCGCGGCGGCCAGCGCCGGGCCCGAGGTGAACGGCAATCCCGCCCACAGGCCGCGCACGAGCCAGGGGAGGAGGCGTTCCATCGACGGCGCCCACGCTACCGTCGGGCTCGTGGATGCAGCGAGCCGCGTCGAGGAGCTGCGCCGGCTGGTCGAGTACCACACCGAGCGCTACTACCTCCTCGACGACCCGGAGATCTCCGACGCCGAGTTCGACGCCCTCGTGCGCGAGCTGCGGGCCCTGGAAGAGGC
>DATLHA010000161.1:0-21486 GCA_035540095.1 Acidimicrobiales bacterium
GACCTCCAGGGCCGCCAGGTCGAGCTGTCGGAGAAGCTGCGGGAGTTCGTGACGGAGCGGGTCGACAACGAGTTCGGCCTGGCCGTGACCGAAGTCACGATGAACATCTCCCTGCCCGAGGAGATCACCCAGGCCATGACCGCCGGTGTGGCCCGCGGCGTGGAGCAGAAGGGCTACCTCCAGAACCTGGGCGACGTCGGCCGCTACCAGCAGGTGGCCGCCGCCGACGCCATGGTGGCCGCGGCGGGCAACCCGGGCGGCAGCGCCATGGGCGACTTCATGCAGGCCGGGATGGGCATCGCCATGGCCGGACAGATGGCCGGCGCCCTCCAAGGGGCGATGGCGCCGGGCGGCGCCGCCCAGGCCACCCCGCCCCCCCTGCCGGCCCAGGCCGTGTTCCACGTCGAGATGAACGGGCAGCCGAGCGGGCCGTTCACCGTCGCCCAGGTGCAGGCCGGCATCGCCAACGGCCAGGTGACGCCGGCCACCTTGGTGTGGGCGCCGGGCATGGCCGCGTGGGGGCCGGCCAACACCGTGCCGGCGCTGCAGGCGCTGTTCGCCTCGCCTCCGCCGATGCCGCCCCCCACGCCTCCCGCCCAGTGAGCGCCGACGCCCCGCCCCCGCTTCCGGAGCGCCCTGCGCCGTCAGGCCCGCCTCCCGGGCGGGCCCAGAAACACTCGACCGAGCAGACCCGCACCTATCCCTGCACCCGGTGCGGGGGTCAGCTGGTGTTCGACATCGGTGTCCAGAAGCTGAAGTGCCCGAACTGCGGCAACGTCCAGGAGATCATCGAGGACGCCGGCCGGGTCACCGCCGAGCAGGACTTCCACACCGCCGTCGCCCGGCTCCAGGCCCAGGCCGCCGCCGGCCCTCAGGTCGTGGGCGAGAAGGAGGTGGTCTGCCAGAACTGCGGCGGGCACACCACCTTCACCGGCACCCTGACCTCGACCCGCTGCCCCTACTGCGCCACGCCGATCCAGCGCGACGACGTCCACGACGCCCCCGCCCGCCTTCCCATCGACGGTGTCCTGCCGTTCCGGGTGGAGGAGAAGCGGGCACGGGAGTCGCTGGAGAAGTGGATCAACAGCCGGTGGTTCGCGCCGTCGGAGTTCAAGAGGTACCGCCGGACCGGCTCCTTCGCCAGCGTGTACGCGTCGTACTTCACCTACGACGCCGAGACCGACACCTGGTACCAGGGCCGGCGGGGTGAGGAGTACACCGTCACCGTCGGCGAGGGCGACAAGCGCCGCACCGAGACCCGGGTCAACTGGTACGACGTCTCGGGCGAGGTGCACAACTCCTTCGACGACGTCGCCGTGCTGGCCAACACCGGCTTCGACCACGGCAAGGTCACCGCCCTCGAGCCCTGGCCCACCCGGGACGCCAAGCCGTTCTCGGCCGAGTACATCGCCGGCCACCTGTCGCGGACCTACGACAAGGACGTCGAGGCCTGCCTGGGCGAGGCCCGCCAGCGCATGGACGCGGTCATCGACAGCGCCATCCGCAGCGACATCGGCGGCGACCGCCAGGACATCAACCGCAAGGAGACGACGGTCCAGTCGCTCACCTTCAAGTACCTGCTCCTGCCCATCTGGCTGCTGACGGTGGTCTACGCCGGCCGCCCGTTCCAGGTGTTCATCAACGGGATCACCGGCGAGGTCCAGGGCGAACGGCCGTGGAGCAAGGCGAAGATCGCCGTCGCCGTGGTGCTGGCCATCATCGTGGCGGTGATCGTCGCTGTCGTGTGGCAGAGCTCGGGGGGCGGGGAGGGCACCGTCCAATGACCGTCGCCGTCGTGGTCCTGCTGTTCGTCGTGTCGGCCGTCGTGGCCGCCACCGTCGTGGTGCGGACCCAGAAGCGGAAGTTCGCCGAGGCCAACGTCGTCGTTCCCGGCACGGCCACGAAGGCGCCGGCGGAGTGGGCCGGCGCCCACACCCCCGAGGCCCGCCTCCACCGCCGCCTGCGGGACGCCGTCGCCGCGGTGCGGGCGAACCCGGCCATGGAGGACGCCTTCATGATGGACGCCCGGGTGTCGCTGGAGCAGCAGGCGCTGGCCGTCGACGAGCGGCTGATCGCGGTGGCGGCCCTTCCCGAGGGCGTGCGGGCGGAGCCGCTGGCGTCGGTGAGGGCGGCGGTCGACGCGGTCGAGGCCGCGGTGGCGCAGCTGGTTGCCGGCCCGGAGGCGAAGCCGGGCCTGGAGCGGGCGATGGCCGAGGTCGAGCAGCAGGTTTCCCGGCTCGAGCAGGGTGGGTAGCGTTTGAGCAGTTGATCAAAACGACTGATCGGAGCAACTGCGTTGGCAAAGTCGGGGCCCAACTCGGCGGTCGCCCGCTCCATCCGTGAAGGCACCCGGTCCCGTATCGTCGAGGCCGCGGTGCAGACCATCAAGGAGCGGGGCTTCGCCGCCACCAGCGCCCGGGCCATCGCCGCCACCGGCGGGTTCAACCAGGCCCTGGTCTTCTACCACTTCGGAAGTGTCAACGACCTGCTCATCGCCGCCCTCGACCACACCAGTGAGCTGCGGATGGCCCGTTACCGGGCCGCCATCGACTCGGTGGAGACCCTTCCCGACCTGCTGGCCGTGGCCAGTGCGGCCTACCGGGAGGACCTGGAAGGCGGCCACATCCAGGTCCTGGCCGAGATGATCGCCGGCGCCTCGGCCATGCCCGAGCTGGGCCCGGCCATCGCCGAGCGCATGAAGCCGTGGATCACCTTCACCGAGGAGGCGGTCCAGCGGGTCATGGCCGGCTCCAGCCTCGGCCCCCTCGTGCCCAGCGGCGACCTGGCCTTCGCCATCGTGTCCATGTACCTGGGGGCGGCGATGCTGACCCATCTCGCCCATGACCCGGCGCCGGCGGAGTCGCTGTTCCGCACCGGCGCCAAGGTCGGCTCGCTGCTGGAGCTGGTGAACCTCAGGAACTAGGCCAGGACCGCCCGGGCGACGAGGTCGGTGCCGAAGGCGGTGAGGATGGCCAGGTAGAGCAGGCCGGTGGCGGCCATGACCGCCGAGTAGGCCCGCTCCTTCAGGGCCGCCCTGGTGACGATGGTCAGGACCAGGGTGGTAATGGCGCAGGCGACCCAGAACCAGCCCAGGGTGCCGTCCCAGCCGTCGTCCACCGACCCGGAAAGCACCGACAGCATGCCGGTCGGCCACAGCAGGAGGCCGACCTCCAGCGGCCAGGTGAGGGCCAGCCACCGGTTCAGCTCGAGGAGGGGCCCCCGTCCCAGGCCGGGCTGGACCAGGTACCAGTGGCCGAGGAGCATGGCGTCGGACACCGCCCCCAGGAACAGGGCGCCGGCGAGGGTGCGGGCCACGGCCAGGGCCTCGGGGCCGCCGGCGGCCATGCCGGCGGCGACCAGCCCCACGAGGCCGATCAGCGGGGCGGGCAGGTCCAGCGCCGGCGGGAACTCCCGGACCGGCGCCGGCTCGGCGGCGGTCGCCGCCGGCGCCGCCCTGCCTGCCATGGCCGCCACCCGGGTGGCCTTGCGCTCCTGGCGGTCCCGTTCGCCGGCGACGCCGGCCTTGCGGCGCACGACCGAGACGGCGAGGGCCACGGTGGCGGCTGCGGCCACGCCCAGCGAGGCGGCGTCACGGACCGGCACCGGGTCGACGACCAGGCCGGCCGCCGCCGCGCCCACGGCGAGGACCCCGTACACCGCCCGCAGCAGCCAGCCGTAGCCGATGCCGACTTCCCGCCGCCGGGTGGTGACCCAGAGGAAGAGCAGGCCGCCCGTCGCCCACTGGAGAAGGACAGTGGCGGCATCGAGGCGAATCACGGGGCGAGTTTCGCATAGGGTTTCAGATCCGGACCGGCACGGATACAACAGCACCACAAGCTCAAGGTCGCCTCCGTGACGGCCGAGAACCTACGCAGGGGCCGGTTTCTTCGACCCGGGAGGAGCGAACACGAGATGAACGGCGCGTTGGAGATTGCGGCCTACTGCACCTTGACGGTGGCCATGACGCTGCTGGTCATCAGGCTGTTCTGGCCGAGGCTGGCGCCGAGAGTCGAGGTCCAGCGTTTCCGCCGGCGCCTGGGCAAGTTCGACAACGTGCTGGAGTCGTGGGCCCAGGAGTTCAAGGCCCAGGACGAGGGGAAGCGCCACGAAGAGCGCCACCCCGAGCGCACCGACGACTAGACGAGCCCCAACGCCCGGGCACCGTCCACCAAGACGGTGGAGCCGCTCATGAACTTGGCCGGCTCCGAGCACATGAAAGCGACCACCCGGCCGAAGTCGGCCGGGTCGCCTCGCGGGCCCTCCAGGGTCGGGATGGCCGCCATGCGCTCGGTGTTGTGCAGGCCCGGGCAGGCCAGATTGAGGGTGATGCCGTCGTCGAAGAGGTCGGCGGCCGCGGTCTTGGCCCAGGCCCACAGGCCGGTGCGGGCCGCGTTCGACAGCGCCAGCGTGGGGATGGGCTGCTTGATGGACGACGACGTGATGAGGCAGATCCGGCCCCAGCCCTGATTGCCCATGTGGGGGACGGCCTCCCGCACCAGCCGGACCGACGTCAGCAGGTTGGAGTTCACCGCCGCCGCCAGCTGCTCGTCGGTCACGTCGAGGGCCCGGCCCGCCGGCGGGCCGCCGGCGTTGGCCACCACGATGTCGAGCCGGCCGAAGCGCAGCAACGCGGCCTGGACCAGGCGGGCCGGCGCCTCGGGCTCGGTCACGTCGTCGGGGATGGCCAGCACCTCGGTGTGGGCGGACAGCTGGGCCTCGGCGGCCATGAGGGCGTCCTCGCCCCGGGCGCAGATCACCACCTTGGCGCCCTCCTGGGCGAGGGCCATGGCCGACGCCAGCCCCAGGCCCTTGGAGGAGGCGGTGACCAGCGCCACCCGGCCGGCGACTCCGAGGTCCATCAGTGCTCGACCACGGCGAGGGCATGGTCGGCCCGGTTGAGGGGGTCGGGGCCGGCGTCGGTGGCGACGACGATGTCCTCGATGCGGGCGCCCCACCGGTCTTCGAGGTAGATCCCGGGCTCCACCGAGAAGGCGTGGCCGGCGACCAGCGGCTCGCGGTTGCCGCTCACCAGGTACGGGTCCTCGTGCTCCTCGAGGCCGATGCCGTGGCCGGTGCGGTGGATGAACCGGGGGCCGAAGCCGGCGTCGGTGATGAGGTCGCGGGCCACCCCGTCGACGTCCTGGCAGCGGGTGCCGACCCGGGCGGCGTCGACGGCGGCGGCCTGGGCGCCGGCCACGACCGCGTAGAGGTCGAGGAACTCCTCGGGCGGGTCGCCGGTGAAGACGGTGCGGGTGATGTCGGAGCAGTAGCCGTCCAAGGTGCCTCCGAAGTCGCACACCACGGCCTCGCCGGCCTGGATGACCCGGGGGCCCGGGTCGTGGTGGGGACTTGCCGAGTTCGGCCCGCTGCCGACGATGGCGAAGTTCACCGAGTCGTGCCCCTCCTGGACCAGCCGCTCGCCCAGTTCTCGTGAGACGTCGGCCTCGGTCCGGCCGACGAGGGGAATCCGGCCGCTCACCAGCTCGGTCGCCACCCGGTCGGCGGCCGCCGCCGCCTTGCGCAGGGCGGCCACCTCCTCGTCGTCCTTGACGGCCCGGAGGGGGCCGACGACCGTGGAGGCCTTCATCCAGGTCGAGCGGGGCAGGTCGCGCTGGAGGGCCAGGAGGAACGTGGCCCACGTGCGGTCGCCGATGCCCAGCTTCCGCCGGGACCGCCCGACCACGCCGGTCACCATCTCGATCGGATCCTGGGTCTCGCCCCATGGCCGGATGGAGAAGAGCTCGGGGTGGGGCTCGACGCGGGCCGCTTCCAGGCGCGGCACGACCAGGACGGCGTCGCCCTCCGACGGGAGGATCAGCATGGTCAGCCGCTCCAGGGGCATGGCCGTGTAGCCGGTCAGCCAGGGGAGGTCGGCGCCCGTGGACAGCATGAGCGTGTCCACGCCGAGGGTTTCCATCCTCGACCGGACGGCCTGCATGCGGGCGGCGAGAGCGGCGGGGGTGTGGGCCATGTCGGGCTCAGGCTAGCTGTGGCATGCTCGCTCGAGACCGACAGGAGGCAGCATGCGCGGGACTCGTAGGTTCGGATGGTTGCCGGCGGTGGCAGCTTCTCCGTTCGTGCAGGCCGGCGGCGCACTCCGTGACCTCCAGCCCGGGAGTGCCAACGCCACCGACGGGGCGACGGCCCGGCTGTGGGCGGTGCAGGCCGGTGGCCGGACGACGTACGTCTTCCTCGTCCAGGGCCTCGACCCGGCGTCGGCTGGAACCACCTACGGGGCCCACGTCCACGTCGGCCCGTGCGTGGCCGGCAACGGGGCGGCGGCCGGCCCCCACTACAACAGCGACGGCGGCGTGCCCACGCCCGACAACGAGGTGTGGCTGGACTTCACCGTCCTCCCGGGCGGCTACGGGATCGCCCGCACGACCGTTCCCTTCACCATCGAGCCCGGTGACGCCCGGTCGGTCGTGATCCACCTCGAGCCCACCCAGCACGGTGGCTCCACGCCCGGCGCCGCCGGCGGCCGCCAGGCCTGCCTCCCGGTGCAGTTCTAGGACGGCGAGCCCGCGGCCGCGGCCGCTTGGCGGGCGTGGTAGCTGGACCGGGTCAGCGGCGACGCCTCCACGTGGGCGAAGCCGAGGGCCCTCCCGGCGGCCGCCAGGCGATCGAACTCTGCCGGCGTCCACCACCGGTCGACGGGCAGGTGGTCGGCTGACGGGCGGAGGTACTGGCCGAGGGTGAGGATCGACACGCCGACGGCCCGCAGGTCGGCCATGGCGGCCAGCACCTCGTCCTCGGTCTCGCCCATGCCCAGGATCAGGCCCGACTTCGCCACCAGGCGGGCTGATGCGGCGCGGGCCAGGACGGCCAGGCTCCGCGCGTAGGAGGCCGACGGGCGGACGTGGCGCTGGAGGCGGGCCACGGTCTCCAGGTTGTGGTTCAGCACGTCGGGTGCCGCCTCGAAGACGACATTGAGCGATCCCGGGTCGCCCTTGCAGTCGGGGATCAGGACCTCGACCGCGGTGCCGGGGCAGCGCCGGCGGACGGCGCGGATGCACTCGGCGAAGCCGCCGGCGCCGCCGTCGGGGAGGTCGTCGCGGGCCACGGCGGTGATGACCGCGTGGGCCAGGCCCATCCCGGCCACCGCTTCGGCGACCCGCTCGGGCTCGTCGGGGTCGGCCGCCATCGGCCTGCGGGTGTCGACCTGGCAGAACCCGCACGCCCGGGTGCAGCGGTCGCCGTTGATCATGAAGGTGGCCGTGCCGTCCCGCCAGCACTCGTAGATGTTGGGACAGCCGGCCTCCTCGCAGACGGTGACCAGCTTCAGCGAGCGCATGGTGCGCTTCACGTCGCGGTAGCCCTCGCCCAGGTCGGCTCTGATGCGCAGCCACTCCGGCTTGCGGGTGGCGACGGGCAGTCCCGCCGGCGTCTCCCGCTCCCAGGAGACGTCGACCCGTTCGACGGTGTCGTAGCCCCACCGCTCGGCGGTGGCAGCGACGACGGCGCCGACGACCTCGCGCATGGTGACGTCGACCCCCTCGGCGGCGAGGGACGTCACCCCCTTGTCCTCGATACCGCAGGGGACGATGCGGTCGAACCACGACAGGTCGGCGTCGACGTTGAGGGCGAAACCGTGCATGGTCCTGCCCCGGGACCGGCGGACCCCGATGGCGCAGATCTTCCGGGGCGCCGGCCCGCCAGGGTTCACCCACACGCCGGGGGAGCCGGCGATCCGCCCGAGGCCGGGGAGGCCGAGGCCGGCGCAGACGTCGATGATCAGCTGCTCGACGGCGCAGACGTAGTCCTTGGGCGACTGGTCGGTCGACAGGATGGGGTACCCGACCAGCTGGCCGGGGCCGTGCCAGGTCACGTCGCCGCCCCGGTCGGTGGCCACCACTTCGGCGCCCAGGTCCTCCGCCGGCACCCGGAGGTGGTCGAGCGCCCCCCGAAGGCCGACGGTGTAGACGGGGTGGTGCTCCAGCAGGAGCAGGTAGGAGTCGGTGGTGTTGCGGAACAGGGCCCGCTGCAGGGCGTGGGCGTCGTCGAAGCGCACCCGCCCGAGCCAGCGGGCCCGCAACGGCGGCGCCGCCGTGCCGCCCGATGTGGCCACCGTCACAGCTCCTGCGACCAGTCCCGGGTCTGGATGATGTCGCGGCAGCGGGCCAGGAACGCCGAGGCGTAGGCGCCGTCGAAGGCCCGGTGGTCGAAGCTCAGGGCCAGGTTGCCGACGGGATGGATGGCGATGGCGTCGCCGCCGTCGGGCAGCTCGACGACCACGGGGCGCTTCTTGACGCCGTCGGTGGACAGGATGGCCACCTGCGGCTGGTTGATCACCGCCGCCGTCATCAGGGTGCCGAAGCCGCCCGGGTTGGTGATGGTGAACGTCCCCCCGGAGATCTCGTCGGCGTTCAGCTTCTTGCTGCGGGCCCGGGAGGCCAGGTCGGAGATCTCACGAGCGATGGCACGGAGGCGCTTGCCGTCGGCGTCGTGGACCACCGGGACGATCAGGCCCTCGAAGTTGATGTCCACGGCGATCCCCAGGTGCACGGCCCGGTGGAGGATCAGCTCGTCGTCGCCCACGGAGGCGTTGACGTGCGGGAAGTCGTCGATGGCGTCGATCACCGCCCGGGCGACGAAGGGCAGGTAGGTGAGGGAGAAGCCCTCCTCGGCCTTGAAGGCGTCCTTCTCGGCCAGCCGGACCCGGTCCACGCCCTCGTAGTCGACCTCGGTGGCGATGAGCACGTGGGCGGAGGTGGCCTGGGAGCGCACCATGTGCTCGGCCGTGCGCTTGCGGATGTTGGAGAACGGGATGACCTGGTCCTCGCCGGCCCGGGGCTTGGGGGCGGAGGCCTTCGGGGTCGCGGCGGCCGGCGCCGGCCTCGACGTCGCCGGCTTGGGCTGGCCCGAGCGGGCGCCGGCCTTGTCGAGGTGCCTCATCACGTCGTTGCGGGTGATGCGGCCTTCGATACCGGTGCCCTCGATGTCGTCGGGCTCGAGGTTGTTCTCGGCCAGGAGCCGGCGCACCAACGGTGAGAGCACCCGCCGGCCGGCCTGCGGGCCCTCCGGCGCCGGCTTGGCCTCGGCCTTCGCCGGCTCAGGCTTGCGCTCGGGCTCGGGCTCCTCGTCCTTCGGGACGACGGTCTGGACCTCGGCCTCCTCGTCCTCCTCCTCCGGCTCGGCCTCGGCCGCCGGCTCCTCCGCCTCCTCCGGCTCGGGAGTGGGCTCGGGCGCAGACTTGCCGTTCGACGGCGGCGGGGCGTCGTCGATGACGGCCAGCTTGGCGCCGACGTCGACCGTCTCGCCCTCCTCGACGAGGATCTCCTTCAAGTACCCGGCCTTGGCCGCCGGGACCTCGGAGTCCACCTTGTCGGTGGACACCTCGAAGAGCGGCTCGTCCTCGGCGACCTGGTCGCCGACCTGCTTGAACCAGCGGGTGATGGTGCCCTCGGTGACAGTCTCGCCGAGTTGCGGCATGGTGATGTCGGCCATCAGCCGTGCAAACCCCTTCCGGTGAGGGTGAGGACCGTCTCCCCGAACGTCTCGGAGAGGGTCGGGTGGGGGTGGATGAGCTGGCCCATGTCGTCGGGCGTGGCCTCCCAGTTCACCGACAGCCAGCCTTCGCCGAGCTGCTCGGTCACCCACGGGCCCACCATGTGGACCCCGAGGATGACGCCCCCTTTGGCGGCGATGACCTTCACGAGGCCTTCGGTCTCGCCGATGATCATCGCCCGGCTGTTGGAGTTGAACGAGTGCTTCGAGACGACGACGTCGTGGCCGGCGTCACGGGCGGCCTGCTCGGTCATGCCGGCGAAGGCGACCTCGGGATGGCAGTAGATGCACCAGGGGACCTTGCCGTAGTCGACCGGCTCGAGATCCTCACCCCGCATGTCCCGCACGGCGACGATGGCCTCGGCGAAGCCGACGTGGGCCAGCTGGGGGGTGGCGACCACGTCGCCCACCGCGTACACGCCTTCCTCGGCGGTGCGCTGGTGGCTGTCGACGGAGATGAAGCCGCGATCGTCCACTTCGACCTTCGTGTCCTCCAAGCCCAGTCCCTCGGTCAGCGGACGCCGGCCCACCGAGACCACGACCTTGTCCACCGTCACCGACCCGCCGTCGCCCAGCTTCACCGTCACCTGGCCGTTGGACTCCTCGTGGCCCTCGACGGTGACACCGGTGCGGACGTCCATGCCCCGCTTCCTGAACGACCGCACGATCACGTCGACGACGTCGGCGTCGCACCCGGGGAGCAACTTGGGGAGGGCCTCGAGGAGGGTCACCTGGCAGCCGAGGTCGGCCAGCATGGAGGCGAACTCGCAGCCGATGGCGCCGCCGCCGATGACCGCGGCCGACGCCGGCAGCCTGTCGAGCTCCAGCACGTGGTCGCTGGTGAGGATGTGCTCGCCGTCGGGCTCGAAGCCGGGGATGGTGCGGGGGACCGACCCGGTGGCCAGGACGACGTGGGTGCCGTGCAGCTCGGTGCCGTCGTCGACGGTGACCAGGTGGCCGGCGCCGAGAGATCCGGTGCCGTCGAAGGTCTTGATCTTGCGCTTCTTCATCAGCCCCTGGAGGCCCTTCCAGAGCTGGTCGACCACCTTCTGCTTGCGGTCCCGGGAGACGCCGAGGTCCAGTTCCGGCTGCTCGGTGTGGACTCCGAAGACCTTGGCGCCGGCCACGGTGCGGAACACCGAGGCGGTTTCCAGGTAGTGCTTGGCCGGGATGCAGCCCCGATGGAGGCAGGTGCCTCCCACCTTGTCCTTCTCCACGACGGCCACCGACATGCCGGCGCCGGCGGCGTACAGGGCGGCCGCGTACCCGCCGGGGCCGCCCCCGATCACGACAAGGTCGAACTCCTCGGCCATGGCCCGAGCCTACCGGCGTGGGGCTACCTGGCCGCGAGGGTGATCTGCAGGGTGAAGGCGATCAGGATGGCCAGGCCGGCGACGGCGGACAGGATGAGCAGCGTCCGGGTTTTCATCGTCCCCCCCCGTTCTGGTTGCACTTGACCCCCGTATGCGCGGGAAAACGCAACCAAAACGGGGTCATTCGGGGTCCCTCGGGAGCGGTTTGCGGCCCGGGAAGCCCTCCGAGGGGAGGTGCCAGAAGCCGATGTCGTCCTCGTCGAGGCGCCAGCAGAGGAAGTAGACGACCCCGTCGGCGCCCTTGGCGTGGAAGTCGAGGAGCCCGGTCATGGCGTCGCGGAAGACGATGTCACCGGCCTGGAGCTCCTCCAGCGCCTCCTGGGCGTCGAGGATGGGCGCCCGGTTCCCGTTCCTCGAGCCGGCCTCGCCGGCCCGCAGCTTGGCGGCGTGGCGGATGGTCTCGGCCAGCTCCCGCACCCGGGGGAGGTGGGCCCGGGCCTCGCTGACGGTCCAGTAGCGCACCCACGTAAGGTAGGTCGGGATGCATGACCCGCTTGTGATCGCCGGCCGGGAGTTCGGGAGCCGCCTCTTCCTGGGCACCGGCAAGTTCCCCTCCAACGCCTCCCTGGAGGCCGCCATCGTGGCGTCCGGCACCGAGATGGTCACCGTCGCCCTGCGACGGATCGACACGACGGCGGAGGAGGACATCCTCGACGCCGTCGACCCGGCCCGGGTCCTCCTGCTCACCAACACCAGCGGCGCCGACGACGCCGAGGAGGCCGTCCGCCTGGCCCGCCTGGCCCGCAGTGGCGGCTACCCCACCTGGATCAAGCTCGAGATCACCCCCGAGCCCCGCTACCTGCTCCCCGACGGCGTCGAGACCCTGAAGGCGGCGGAGATCCTGTGCCGGGAGGGCTTCACCGTCCTGCCCTACGTCAACGCCGACCCCGTCCTGTGCAAGCGGCTGGAAGAGGTCGGCTGCGCCACGGTCATGCCCCTGGGCTCCTGGATCGGCTCCAACCAGGGCCTGAAGACCAAGGCGGCGATCGAGATCATCATCGAGCAGTCGCTGGTGCCCGTGGTGGTCGACGCCGGCATCGGCGCGCCCTCGCAGGCGGCCGAGGCCATGGAGATGGGGGCCGGCGCCGTGCTGGTCAACACCGCCATCGGCACCGCCGGCGACCCGGCGGCCATGGCCGACGCCTTCCGCATGGCGACCACTGCCGGCCGCCGGGCGTTCCTGGCCGGCCTGGCCGGCGTGGGCCGGGCGGCGGCGGCCTCGTCGCCGCTCACCGGGTTCCTGACTTGACCGTCACCCCCGTCGCCCTCGAGGCCCGTCCGGAGGGCGTGCCCGAACACTCGGCGGCGGCCGACTTCCTGGCCACCGACCTCACCGCCGCCCGGGCGCTGTCGACGACGGCCACCGACGCCGATGTCGACCGGGCGCTGCGCGGCTCGCGGCGGTCCCTGGCCGACCTGGGGGCCCTCCTGTCGCCGGCGGCCGCCCCCCGGCTGGAGGAGATGGCCGCCCTGGCCCACGCCGCCTCCGTGCGGCGGTTCGGCAGGGTGGTGCGACTGTTCGCCCCGCTCTACCTCTCGAACGAGTGCGTCTCCACCTGCACCTACTGCGGGTTCTCCGCCGGCAACGAGATCGCCCGTCGCACCCTGTCGCCGGCGGAGGTGGCGGCCGAGGCCCGCACCCTGACGGAGCGGGGGTTCCGCCACCTGCTCCTGGTGGCCGGTGAGCACGCCCGCATCGTCTCCAAGGACTACCTGGTCGAATGCGTGGGCGCCCTGGCCGGCACGGTGCCGTCGGTGTCCCTGGAGACCCAGGTCTGGGACACCGCCACCTACCGCCGGCTGGTGGAGGCGGGCTGCGAAGGGCTGGTCGTCTACCAGGAGGTCTACGACCGGGGGACCTACGCCGCCGTCCACCTGAAGGGCAAGAAGCGCAACTACGACTGGCGCCTGGCCGCTCCCGACCGGGCCGCCGAGGCCGGCATGCGGGCCCTCTCACTGGGCGCCCTCCTGGGCCTGGAGCCCGACTGGCGCTCCGACGTCATCGCCCTCGCCGCCCACGCCTCTGCCCTGCTCCGGCGGTGGTGGCGGTGCGAGGTGGCCGTGTCCCTGCCCCGCATGCGGCCGGCGGCCGGCGGCTTCCAGCCGGAGCACCCGGTCACCGACCGGGACTACGTCCAGATCCTCTGCGCCCTCCGCCTGGCCCTGCCGGATGTCGGCATCACCTTGTCGACCCGGGAGTCGCCGGCGTTCCGGGACGCGGCGTTCAAGCTGGGCGTCACCCAGATGTCGGCCGGCTCCCACACCGAGCCGGGCGGCTACGCCGAGCCTGGCGCGGCCGAGCCGCAGTTCGAGGTCAGCGACACCCGCTCGCCGGCCGAGGTCGCCGGCGCCCTCCGGGCCGCCGGCTACGACCCGGTGTGGAAGGACACCATCGGCGCACGCGTCTCCGACGCAAAGACGACACAGTCGCTGCCCTGACCGCCGCTCTCGTCCTCGTCTTCGGCCTGCTGGCGGCGCAGGCCACTCCCACCACCCAGCCGGTCCCCCCGCAGTGGGAGCGCTGGGTGCCGCTGGCCGGCGTGGTCGACGTGGTCGGCCCCCGCCCCGACGGCAAGCTGGTGGCCGTCGCCGCCGGCCGGCTCCACCTGGTCGACGCCGATGACGCAGCGACGGCGCCGTTGGGGTCCTACGCCCCAGAGGGCCACATCGCGATGGCACCGGGTCTGGACGTCGCCGGCGCCGGCTGCCGCTTCGAAGCCGGCGAGATCTACGCCCTCGAGGGGGATGCGATCAGCAGGGTCTCCCACGACGGGACGCCGGCTCGCTTCGTCGAGCCGCCGGCAGTGGACCGTTTCACCGGCATCGCCTTCGACGCCACCGGCCGCTTCGGCAACCAGCTGCTGGTCGCCGGCCGCAAGGCCGACCGGACCGTCCTGTTCTCGATCGACTGCCGGGGCCGGCTGAAGACGCTGACCGAGACCGCGCCGCCCATGGAGGGCGGCATGGAGGTGGCGCCGCAGATGTTCGGCAACCACGGCGGCGATCTCATCGGCGCCGACGAGACCAGCGGCGACGTGATCTTCGTCCGCTACGACGGCACCAGCGGCGTCCTCATCCGCCCCGACCTCCCCGCCGGGCCCGACGTCGGTGTGCGCAGCGTGGGCTTCACGCCGCCAGGCTTCATCGGGCGGGGTGGTACGGCCTACGTGGCCGGCGCCGACGCCCTGTGGCGGCTCACCGAGGACCGGTTCAGCCAGGTGGCCATCGACGAGAACGACCTGATCGTCGCCACGAAGACGGGCCGGACCACCGTGGTCCGCTGCCGGGCGACGTGCCGCACGTTCCCCTTCGGCGACGCCGCCGGCGCCGACATCGAGGGCCACGTCACCGTCGTGCTCGGGCCGGCGCCGCCGCCGGTGCCCAAGGCCGGCGCCCAGGGCACCGCCATCTTCGCCATCGTGACCGCGGTGATCGTGGCCGGCGGCTTCATCCTGTACTTCGTGCACGACCGCAGAAAGGTGCGGATCCCGGAACCAGAGGGCCGGTAACCGTCGTCCCATGTCCACCCGACCGTGGAGGTGGACGAGATGCGCAAGGCCCTGCTGGCGATCGTGACCGGACTTCTGGCGACCCTGCTCGGCGCCGGCCCCGCCCTTGCATGCGGCGGCCTCATCGGCCGCAACGGCTCGGTCAACCTGGTGAAGACCACCACGCTGGCCGCCTGGCATGACGGTGTCGAGCACTACGTGACCGCGTTCAAGTTCGCCGGCGCCGGCGGGGAGTTCGGCTCGATCATCCCCCTCCCCGACGTACCGACCAGCGTGGAGCGCGGCGGGGACTGGACCCTGCAGCGCCTCGTCCGCGAGGTGACGCCGCAGCCGGAGCTCCGGGCCGTGAGCGCCGCCAACGCCAGTTCCGGAGCCGTCGGGGACGCCCAGGTCCTGCTCGAGACCCGCATCGACGCCCTCGACATCACCGTCCTCAAGGGCGGCGGCCAAGCGGTCGGGGAGTGGGCCGCCAAGAACGGCTTCCTCCTGACCCCCGACACGCCCGAGGTGCTCGACTTCTACGCCCGCCGCAGCCCGATCTTCCTCGCCGCCCGCTTCAACGGCGAGGCGGCCCAGGCCAAGGGCCTGGCCGTCGGCGACGGCACGCCGGTCCACCTCACCATCCCCACGCCGCAGCCGTGGGTGCCGCTGCGCATCCTGAGCGTGGGCCTCAAGCCGGCCGAGCGGGTCAACGCCGATGTGTTCCTCCTCACCGACCAGCGCCCCACCCTGCTTCCCGGCGACTCGGCGCCCGGCCTGGTCCTCGACCGCTCCGGGCCGGCGACCGGCCGCCTGCTGAACGACCTGCGCTCCGACAAGGGCATGGAATGGATGCCGCAGTCGATGTGGCTGAGCTACCTCAAGGTCGAGGCGCTGCCGTCCCAGCTCACTTACGACCTCGCCGTCGACGCCACCGGCGCCGGCCAGCCGTCGCCCATCGCGGCCGGGCTCGACCTGGTCCGGCCGCCGCCCCCGGGGGCCCTCACCACCGGCGACGGAAGCAGCCCGGTCCTGCCGTGGGCCCTGGCCGGCGCCGCCGTCCTCGCCGTGGCCGCCGGCGGAGTGCTGGTGGCCCGCCGGCGATGAAGCTGGCGGCGGCGGTCGTGGTGGCCGCCGGCATGGCCCTGACGGGTTGTGCCGGCGGCCACGGGACCGAGCGGACCGTCGAGCTGACCGTGCGTCACTCCCGCTTCTCGCTCGACGAGCTGCACGTGCGCCCGGGGGAGACGATCCGGTTCGTCCTCCGCAACACCGACCCGATCCCGCACGAGCTGATCGTGGGGGACCAGTCGGTCCAGGACGTCCACGAGGCCGGCACCGAGGCTCATCACGGCGACCGTCCCGGCGAGGTCTCCGTCGCCCCGGGCGCCACGGCGGTCACGACCTACCGGTTCGGCTCGGCCGGCCGCCTGCTGTTCGGCTGCCACCTGCCGGGGCACTGGGACTACGGCATGAGGGGCACCATCACGGTTCGCTGAGGTAGACCGTGACCATGGCGGCGTTCGTCCCGGGGGCCGACCTGGCCCAAGGGTTCTACGAGGAGGTCGTCCGGCTGGTCTGGGTCGCACGGCCCACGCCGCCGCCCTTCTCGGCAGCGGTTCGGACGTCCTCGCCTTCGATACCGCCCGGTCCACCGACCAGCGTCGTCCGTCCGCTCGGTGAGTGGCTGAGGAGCCGTCCGTGGCTAGAGGCGGCTGTCGCTGCGTCGGCATTCCGGGAGCGGGCGGCGGCGCTGGTGGAGGCCTTCCAGGTCGTGGCCCGGCACCACAACGAGGCCGGCGCCAGTCGCCCCGTGTCGGCCGACGTGTTCGCTTTCACGGCCGCACCTACCGGGTGCTCGGCTCGGGCCGTTTCGTCGCCGCCTGCATCGAGCGGGTGCAGGATCCCTGGCTCCGAAGGCTCCCACTTGTGGGCGCCATCGATCAGTTCGTCGACGCCACGGACATCCTCGAGGAACCCGCGGCTTCCGGCCGGCTGCAGTCGTCGTACGAGGGCTAGCTCCAGGCGTGCACGAGGTCGAGGAGCTCGATGAGGCGGCTGATGCGGGCATCCGGGTTGATGCCGGCGACATCGGGGGCGAACGGGTTCGGCCGTAGGACCGTGCGCATCCCCGCCGAGTGGGCGCCCGAGATGTCGTCCCACGGGCGGTCGCCCACGAACACCGAGTCCGCGGCCTCGACGCCGAGGGCCCGGGCCGCGGTGAGGAACGCGGACGGATGGGGCTTCTGGAACGGCATCTCGCTGGTGTAGAGGCGGGCGTCGATCAGCTCGACGAGGCCGTCGCGCTCGAGGAAGTGCTCGTGGAAGGTCCGGGGCCAGTGGGTGTTGGAGAGCATGCCGATGCGCAGTCCCTGGCCTCGTAGCTCGACCAGGGTCTCGGCTGCCTCGGGGTCGTGACGGATGTGCGGCGTCCAGGCGTCGAGGTGGCGCAGCGCCGCCTCCTCCAGCAGCGCCTCGGCGACGTCGAGCCCCAGCTCCTTCGCCGCCGTGGCCATCAGGTCGGCCAGGGTGGCGCTGCGCTGGTGGCTCGACGTCGTGGCCCAGAAATCGGCCTCCACCTGCACCAGCCGAGCGGTGATCTCTTCCTCGCGGGCCGGATCGAGGTGGTGGGCGGCGAGCCGCCAGGCGTCGACCAGCTCGGCGTCGACGAACTCCGACAGCGTCCCGCCCCAGTCGAAAATGACCGCTTCGATCGTCATAGCGAAGGAGCATGGTGGCACGGTCACGGTCACCGTCGGCGACACTCACTGCCGGCCGTCACACCCCCGTCACCAGGCAGCACCTGCCCGATGCGGGGCCGGCATCAGCGCCATCCGGCTGAGCGCCAGGACATCTTCTCCGCCGCGGCGCAGTTGGCAAATGTGGGGGACTGATCAGCCAGCTCTGACCGGCGACCGGTCAATCTCCCAGGCCGGGCTCCTGCCTGGTCAGGATCAGCTTGGCGCCCTCGGGCGTCTGCTCCACGTCGAGGGCGGCGGACGCCAAAGGCTCAGCCACCTCGGGGGCGACGAAAAGCCTGGTTCCTTCCTGCTCGCTCACCTGGTCGTCCTCGGCGGGGACCTCGGCGAACGTCAGGCCCAGCGACATGCCGCCTCCGGGCTGGGGCTCCCCGAAGAAGCGGAGGCCGAAGGTCTCTGGCAGGCCGGCTGACTCGCGGGAGTGGGCGACCTGGGCTGCTGCCGCTTGGGTGAGTTGCACCATGAATTGGTCCTTCCGTCGGCGGGCAATTCGTCGTCTCCTACCCCCGGCGTCGATGGACGAAACCGCTCAAGACGCCGGTGAGCCGTACCCGCCGCCGCCGGGGGTGAGCAGGCGGATCACGTCGCCGGCCTGCACGGTGATCGTGCACTTGTCGGGGAGGCGCTCGGCGCGGGACTCGTCGCCGGCGGGAAGCAGCCAGTTCTCGCCGGTGGCCGCCGGCCCGCCGCCCTCCAGGCCCCACGGCCGGCTGGCTCGGCGCTCGGTGATGAGTGACACGGTGACGGTCTCCAGCATCTCCAGCTCCCGCTCCACGCCGTCGCCGCCGGGCCAGCGGCCGGCGCCGCCGCTGCCTTCCCGCAGCCGGTAGCGGCGTACCCGCATGCCGAAGGACCGCTCCAGCGCCTCCACCGGCGTGTTCTGGGTGTTTGTCATACCGGTCTGGACGCCGCTCATGCCGGCCCGGCCGGGGCGGCCACCCTGCCCGCCGGCGACGGTCTCGTAGTAGACCCAGCCGGCGCCGCCGATGAGGGTGTTGTTCATCGTCCCCTGGCCGGCGGCGCCCACCCGCTCCCGGCAGGCGGCGGCGAGGGCGCCGAAGCACGCGTCGGCCACCCGCTGGCTCACTTCGACGTTGCCGGCGCCGACGGCCGCCGGCGGCCGGGCGGCCACGATCGACCCCGCCGGCGCGATCACCCGCACGGGGCGCATGGCGCCGCCGTTGGCCGGGATGGTCGGATCGGCGGCGGAGCGCAGGGCGAAGGAGACGGCGCTGAGCGTCACCGCCTCGACCGCGTTGACGTTGCCCGGGCGCTGGTCGTCGGTGCCGGTGAAGTCGAAGGTGGCCTCGTCGCCGGCGATGGTGAGGGTCAGGACGATCCGTGCCGGCCGCTGCTGTCCGGGCTCCGGGCCGCAGGAGTCCATCTGGTCCTCGAACGTCCAGGAGCCGTCCTCCAGGGCGGAGAGGGCGGCCCGCATGCGGCGCTCGCCGTAGCCGGTGATCTCGTCGAGCGGCGCGCCGGCGAAGGTGGCCAGGCGCTCGACGCCCACCACGTTGGCGCCCCGCTGGGCGTCGAGGTCGCCTCGCCGCTCCTCGGGCGTGCGGGAATTCGCGCACAGGATGGCCTCCACCGCGTCGCACATCAGCACGGGCGGGATGCGCAGCCCCTCCTGGTAGACCTCGACGGCGGCGGCGGGGATGGAGCCCGGCGCCATGCCGCCCACGTCGGCGTGGTGGGCTCGGTTGGCGGCCCACCCGACGAGGCGCCCGTCCACGAAACACGGGGCGACGAGGGTGAGGTCGTTGAGGTGGGTGCCGCCGGCGAAGGGGTCGTTGACGGCGACCTGGTCACCGGGACCGATGGCGCCGCCGTAGGCGTCGAGGGCGGCCTGCACCGACGCCGGCATCGACCCCAGGTGGACCGGGATGTGCTCGGCCTGGACGAGCAACTCCCCGTCGGGGGTGAAGAGGGCGGCCGAGCAGTCGGCCCGCTCCTTGATGTTGGGGCTGAACGACGCCCGGCGCAGCACGGCGCCCATCTCCTCGGCCACGCCGGTCAACCGGGAGATCAGGATCTGCAGCTCGGCGGGGCTCACCGGGTGATCACGTAGCTGCCGTCGGGGCCGACGTCGGCGGACCAGCCTTCAGGGATCCAGACGGTGCAGTCGGGCTCGGCCACCACGCACGGCCCGGTGGTGGGCCGGCGTTCACCGACCGCACCCAGGTCTTCGGGGCGCACCAGCGCCGGCGTGCGGGCGGTGGCCCGGAGGGCGACCACCTCCACCGGCGAGCCGGGCCGCGAGTAGCCGTTGCGACGGACGTGCTCGCCGGTGAAGTCGTCCACAGTGGCGACGGTCAGCTCGTGGCTCTGGCCCGCGTAGCGGCAGTCGACAGAGGTCGTCACCTCCGCCCCCTCCCCGACCAGGCCTGCCGCCTGCCCGCCCAGCTCGCGCAACGCCTCCTCGACGCCGGCGTGGTCCGCCGGCGCCGGCCACGACCGCACCAGGCTGCGCTGGCGGGGGGAGCAGAGGAGGCCGACCGCCGACAGCACGCCGGCCCGTGGCGGCACGACCACGGCGGCCATGCCGAGCGCCTCGGCCAGGGCGCACGCGTGCAGGGGGCCGGCGCCACCGAAAGCCACCAGGGCCAAGGTCGACGGGTCGACGCCCCGCTCCACCGACACCGCCCGCAGCGCCCGCTCCATGGCCGCGTCGACGACGGCGACCACGCCCTCGGCCCTGGTGCCGGCGCCCTCCAGCGCGGAGCGGGCCGCGCCCGCGTCGAGCGTCCCCAGTCCCGGGAAGACGGCATCGGCGGGGATACGGCCGAGCGCGAGGTCGGCGTCGGTGACGGTCGGCGCCCGACCACCCCGGCCGTAGCACGCCGGCCCCGGATCGGCGCCGGCGCTCTCCGGCCCCACCACCAGTGCGCCGCCGGGGTCGATGCGGGCGATCGACCCGCCGCCGGCGCCGATGGTGTGGATGTCGAGCGAGGGCAGGCGGATGGGGAAACCGCCCGCCCGCCGGCCGGCGGCGGGCTCGGGCACGCCACCCTGGATGAGGCAGACGTCGGTGCTCGTGCCGCCCATGTCGAAGGTGATGGCACCGTCGAAGCCGGCGGCCGCCGCCGCCGCGGAGCCCGCCACCACGCCGCCCGCCGGCCCCGACAGCAGCAGGGCCACCGGCAGGTCCGCCGCCTCGCCGGTCGGCACCAGCCCGCCGGCCGACGTCATGACCAGCACCTCGCCGGCCAGGCCTTCCAGGCCGGCGAGGTAGCCCCGGCACCCGGGCCGCAGGTAGGCGTTGACCACGGTCGTCACCGTCCGCTCGTACTCCCGGAACTCCGGTGCCACCTCCGAGGAGCAGGACACGTCGAGCCCGCCCAGGGCGCGGGCCACCGCCTGCTCGTGGGAAGGGTTGAGGTCGGAGTGCAAGAGACACACCGCCACCGCCTCCACCCCCTCAGGCACCGGCGGTACGTCGCCGACCGGCGCGATCTCGGCGCCGGCGGCGTCCAACCGGCCCTCGACCTCCAGCCGCAGCCGGCGCGGCACCAGCGGCTCGGGCCGGTCAGCCCAGATGTCGTACAGCGACGGCCGGTCCTGCCGGGCGATCTCGATCACGTCGGCGAAGCCGGCGTTCGTGATCAGCGCGACCGTCGCCCCCCGACGCTCGAGCAGAGCGTTGGTGGCGACGGTCGTCCCGTGGGCCAGCAGCTCCGGCTCCAGGCCGTCCAGGCCCGACCGCACGGCCCGCCCGGGGTCCTCGGGCGTCGACAGGACCTTGGTGATGCGCCCGTCGGCCATCACCACGTCGGTGAAGGTGCCCCCTGTGTCCACCCCGCAGCGCACGGATGGCGACACTATGGCGCTGTGACGGACTCCGACACCCTGGCCGCGGTCGAGCGGTGCAGATCGTCTTCGTGAGCCTGATGATCGGCATCTTCTTCGTCGGCTTCGGCCTGCTGACCGTCACACCCGAGCTCACGGCGACATGGGTGGGCAGCGAGGCCCACCCGTTGGTCGACGGGACGCTCAGGGGCCGTCCCATGGCCGTCACCACCGAGCTGCTCCAGGTGGCGGTTTTGTGACCGCCTTCTCGGGATTCCATTTCACGGTGCATGTCCTCACCGTCGCCACGTACCGCAAGGAGTTCCTCGACGAGGTCCTCGTCGAGCTCCGCCAGGCGTTCGCGGTGCGAGCCGTCTACCTGGCGTCCCGCGGTGCCTGAGCGCCTTCGCCGGGCGCCGCCGCCCCAGCCGGTCGGCCGCACGCCGTGGCGGATCCCCGATCCGGCCACCGGCGACGACGACGCCGGCGGCGTGGTGGGCTTCGGCGCCGACCTCAAGCCGTCGACCCTGGTCGACGCCTACCGGCGGGGGATCTTCCCCTGGCCCCACC
>DATLHA010000162.1:0-30059 GCA_035540095.1 Acidimicrobiales bacterium
CCCCCCACCACTCGGGGGGCTCTGCCCCCCGAGTACCCTCCGAAGTCAAAACCCCACCACTCGGGGGGGCTCTGCCCCCCGAGTACCCCCCGAAGTCAAAAGCCCACCACTCGGGGGGCTCTGCCCCCCGAGTACCCCCCGAAGTCAAAAGCCCACCACTCGGGGGGGCTCTGCCCCCCCGAGTGGCCCCCGAAGTCAAAACCACTCGGGGGGCTCTCCTCTGAAGTCAAAACCCACTCGGGGGGCTCTGCCCCCCGAGTACCCCCCGAAGTCAAAACCACTCGGGGGGCTCTGCCCCCCGAAGTCGAGAACCGCATACCGCGAGAACCGGTCTGCCCATCGGGCAGACCGGTTCTTTCGCGTTTAGCCTCACCTTCGATGAAGGACCTCCACTTCCGCGTCAGCGGGATCCCGGTGCGGGTGCAGCCCATCTTCTTCCTGGTCATGGGCCTGCTGGGCTGGGCCTACGGCTACCAGGGCGTGGAGATCGCCGTCTTCCTGGTGGTGGGCGGGCTGTCGATCCTCGTCCATGAGCTGGGCCACGCCACCGCCCAGCTCTCCTTCGGGGCCAGGCCCACCGTCACCCTGACCGGCTTCGGGGGCTACACCCTGGGGCCGGTGCAGCCCAAGGGCAAGTCGCTGGTCGTGACCCTCGCCGGGCCGGCGGCCGGCTTCCTCGCCGCCGCCGTCGGCCTGCTGCTCTCCCAGGTGGTGTCCGGGCCGGACCTGGTCTCGACGGGAATCGAGATCCTCATCTACGTGAACGTCCTGTGGGGCATCTTCAACCTGCTGCCGATCCTGCCCCTCGACGGTGGTCACGTCGCCGCCGACCTCTTCGGGCTGCGCAACGCCCAGGTCCTGTCGCTGGCCGGCGCCGTCGCTCTCGGGTTGCTGGCCTTCGCCATCGGGGCGCCCTTCATGGCCATCATCGCCTTCCTGTTCGGTGGCCAGAGCCTCAACGCTCTGCGGTCCGAGCGCGACGGCCCCCAGATCGAGAAGCTCAACCAGGCCCGGGCCGCCCTGCTCCAGGGCCGCAACGCCGAGGCGGCGGAGCTGGCGGAATCGGCCGGCGCCAACCCGGCGTCGTTCCCGGTGGAGGTGACGGCGGCCGAGGTGCTGGCGTGGGCCCGGCTGGCCGAGAACCAGCCGCAGGAGGCCCGGGCGGCCCTGGACAGACTGCGGGGTGGCCAGGCCAAGACCACGGCCCTGGTCCAGCGCATGGTGGCGCTGGCCGAGGGCAAGCAGGGCGAACACCTGGCGCCGGCCTTCATCCAGTGCGACGACGTGGTGGGCGCCACCATCGCCGCCCGCATGGTCAGCGCCGCCGGCCTCCTCGACCGCCTGCTGGAAGAGCTGCGCACCGTGCCGGTCGTCGCCGGCGGGCCGCCGAGGACCAACGGGTACCGCGCCCTCCATCTGGGGCTCCACCACGCCGGCCGCTACCGGGATGCCGCCCGGGTGGGCGACGTCCTGTTCCAGACCGAGCCCGGCCCGCTCGTCGCCTACAACGCCGCCTGCAGCTGGGCCCTGGCCGGCGAGACGGAGCACGCCCTGACCTGGCTCGACCGGGCCGTGGAGCACGGCTTCCGTGACACCGCCCTGATCGACAGCGACAACAACTTCGACCGCATCCGGGACACCGACGGCTTCCGGGCCGTCCGGTCATGGATGGAACAGCGCCCCCCCGGCGGCGGGGCCGCCGAGGAGGCCGCCGGCACGTAGCCTCTAGTGGTGGCTGTGGGCCAGGGCCGGCGCCGGCGCCGGCGGCCGGGAGCCCCCTGAGGAGCCCGGCCGGCGCAGGTCGACCCGGCGCAGCAACTGGGCGTTGAGGGCCACGACCACCGTGGACACGCTCATCAGGACGGCCCCGACGGCGGGCGACAGCGTCAGGCCGGCCCAGGCCAGGACGCCGGCGGCGAGGGGGATGGCGGCCAGGTTGTAGCCGGCGCCCCACGCCAGGTTCTGCAGCATCTTGCGGTAGGCGGCCCGGGACAGGGTGATCACGCCGACCACCGCCCGGGGGTCCGAGGAGGCCAGCACCACGCCGGCGGACTCCATGGCGACGTCGGTGCCGGCGCCGATGGCGATGCCGACGTCGGCCCGGGCCAGCGCCGGCGCGTCGTTGACGCCGTCGCCCACCATGGCGACCTTGAGCCCCCGATCCTGCAGGGCGGCCACCGCGGCGGCCTTGTCCTCGGGAAGGACCTCGGCCATGATTTCGTCGATCCCGAGCGTGGAGCCGACGGCCTCGGCCACGGGGCGGGCGTCGCCGGTGATCATGACCACCTTGATGCCGAGCCGGTGCAGCTCGTCCACCGCTTGGGATGACTCGGGGCGGATCTCGTCCTCCAGGGCCAGGGCACCGGCGATCCGTCCGTCCCGGACCACGTGGAGCACAGCCGCCCCTCGGGACGACCACTCGGCCAGGCGGTCGGCAAGTTCGGCCGGCGTCCCCAGCCCCCGCTGGCGGAGCAGCGCCGGCCCCCCCACGGCCACGGGCACGCCGTCGACCGTGGCCTCCACGCCCCGGCCGGGGACGGGCCGGAACCCCTCGGCCCGCAGCGCGGAGGGGCCGGCGGCGGCCACGATGGCCCGGCCCAGGGGGTGCTCGGAGTCGGCCTCGACGGCGCCGGCCAGGGCCAGCACGCCGGCCTCGTCGAAGCCGGGGGCCGGCGCCACACCCGTGACCGCGTGGGCGCCCTTGGTGAGGGTGCCCGTCTTGTCGAACAGCACGGCGTCGATGGTCCGCATCCGCTCCAGGGCCAGGCGGTCCTTGACCAGGATGCCGGCTCGGGCGGAGACGGCAGTGGACAGGCTTACGACCAACGGGATGGCCAGGCCCAGGGCATGGGGGCAGGCGATGACCAGCACGGTGACGGTGCGCAGGAAGGCGTCGTCGGCGTTCCCGAGCGCCGCCCAGGCCGTGAAGGTCAAGGCGCCAGCCAGGAGGGCGACGTGGAACAGCAGGGCGGCGGCCCTGTCGGCCAGGGCCTGAGCCCGCGACTTCGACGCCTCGGCCTCGGCCACCAGGCGCTGGATACCGGCCAGGGCCGTGTCGTCGCCGACCTTGTCCAGCCGGATGCGCAGGGCCGAGTCGGTGGCGACGGTGCCGGCCACCACCCGGTCGCCGGCGCCCTTGCCGGCGGGGCGGGACTCTCCGGTGACCATGGACTCGTCGACCCCGGCGGTCCCCTCGACGATCTCCCCGTCGGCGGGGATGCGACCGCCAGGGCGGACAAGCACGACGTCACCGGGGCGGAGGTCGCCCACGGGCACGGTCTCGAGCTCGCCGCCGCCGCCGACCCGCTCGGCGACGTCGGGGAGGAGGGCCCCGAGGGCGGCCAGCGCCCCCTGGGCCTGCCCGAGGGCCCGCATCTCGAGCCAGTGGCCGAGGAGCATGACCGTGACCAGGGTGGTCAGCTCCGCCCACAGGTCGGCGTCGAGGAGGCCGAGCGTGGTGGCGGCGGAGGCCCCGAAGGCCACCAGCAGGCCCATGGAGATGAGCAGCATCATCCCGGGCCGGCGACGGCGCAGCTCGCCCCAGCCCGCCCGCAGGAACACCGGCCCGCCGTACAGGAAGGTCAGGGTGCCCAGGACCGGTCCCACCCAGTGGTCACCGGTGAACGCCGGCGGCGTCCAGCCGGTGAGGGTCATCAGCATGTGGCTGTAGAGGACGACGGGAACGGTAAGGACCAGGCTGAACCAGAACCGCTTCTTGAACATCGCGCCGTGGTCGTGGTGTCCGTGCATCTCGGGCCTCCTCGCCTCATACCCCCTGGGGGTATAGATAGTAGTACCCGGTATGGGTATACTTGTCAAGAGGTCACCAGAGAGGACGATGTTCATGGCGCAGGCCCGCGGGTACACGGCCACCAAGGACCAGCTGAAGGACCGCCTGGCCCGCATCGAGGGCCAGGTCCGGGGCATCGCCCGCATGGTGGAGGAGGACCGCTACTGCATCGACGTCCTCACCCAGATCAACGCCATCCAGGCCGCCCTTGACCGGGTGGCCCTCGGCCTGCTCGACGACCACGTGCGCCACTGCCTGGTCGGGGGCCACGGCGGCCCGAGCGACCCCGACGACCAGGTCCACGAGCTGATGGGCGCGGTGGGCCGGATGATCTCCCGCTGAAGGCTCAGCTTCTCCTGCCCGGCCGGCCCCGTCCGGTCGACACCAGGGCGAGGAAGCCCAGCCCGATGGCACCCACCACGCCCGCGACGGGGATCACCGACCCGATCGGCACCGGTGACGCCGTAGCCGGAGTTCGGGGGTGGGGAATCTCGGCGGGGAGGGGGCTCGGCGCCCTCTGTGATCCCGATGCCGTTGGGCGTGACGACCGCAGCCCGCTCGCCGAACGTCCGGTAGTCAGGCCCGCCGACGTCGACACCGACGGTCTGGGAGGTGGGGCCCAGCCCTGCCGGCCCCCGCCTCGGAGGCCAGCCAGGTGACGGTCGGCACTCCGGCGAGGAAGAGGCCGGCGACAGCCTTCCTGGCCCGGGGGCAGTGCCGAGCGGAACCGACTGTCGATGGGCCACCGCGCCGTCATCGCCGGGATCCGACTGTACCGAGCAGCTACTCCCAGCGGAAGGTTGCCGCCGCCGCCACCGGAGCGGCCACCGCCCAGGCGGCGAGGACGAGCCAGGCCCGTCCGGGCACGGCGGCGGCGTTGGACGCGGCGTGGAGCACGTCGGACAGCGCGGCGGCGGGTAGCGCCCGGGACAGGGCACGGAGAGGTCCGGGCAGCTCGGCCAGGGGGATGACCATCCCGCCCAGGAGGAGCAGGACCAGATAGAGCCCGTTGGCCGCGGCCAGCACCGCCTCGCCCCGCAGCCGTCCGGCCAAGAGCATGCCGAGGCCGGCGAAGCCCGCGGTGGCCAGCAGCATCGCCGGCACGAAGGCGGCGACCGAGCCGGACGGCCGCCAGCCCAGGACCAGGGCCACGCCGGCCAGCACGACGACCTGGAGCGCCTCTACGGCGAGGATGGCCAGGGTCTTGGCCGCCAGCAGCGCCGGCCGGCCCAGGGGCGTCGACCCCAGCCGCTTGAGCACCCCGTACTGGCGCTCGAAGCCGGTGGCGATGCCCAGGCCGACCATGGCCGTCGACATCACGGCCAGGGCCAGCACGCCGGGGGCCAGGAAGTCGACCGGGTCGTCGGTGCCGGTGGGCAGCACGTCGACGAAGGAGAAGAACACCAGCAGCGTCACCGGGATGCCGAGGGACAGCAGCACCGACTCCCCGCGCCGCAGCGTCAGCGCCAGCTCGACTCGGGTCTGGGCCAGGACCTTCCTCACGAGCCGCTCGTCAGGCGCAGGAACACGTCCTCCAGCGACTGGCGACCGGCCCGGAGGTCGCCCAGGGGCAGGTCGTGCTCGGCCAGCCACGCCGTCAGCTTGGCCACGGTGGCCGGCGCCGGCTCGGCGGCCGCCGAGTACTCGCCCGGCCTCGTCTCGATGACCGGCGCGCCGAGCGCGGCCGAAAGCCCGGCCACGTCAAGGCCCGCCGGCGCCCCGAACTCGATCGTCGTGCGGGCGGTCGAGGACATGAGCTCCGCCGGCGTCCCCTCGGCCAGCAGGCGGCCGTGGTCGACGATCACCACCCGGTCGGCCACCCGCTCGGCCTCGTCGAGCTCGTGGGTGGCGAGGAGCACACAGCACCCCCGGGCTCGCAGTTCGGCGATCACCTCCCGGATGACCTGGCGCCCGGCCACGTCGACGCCGGCGGTCGGCTCGTCCAGGAAGGCGACCTCCGGCCGCCCGACCAGGGCCAGGGCCAGCGACAGCCGCTGCTGCTCGCCCCCGGAGAGCCGGCGCCACGGCGTGCGGGCCACTTTCGCCAGCCCCAGACGGTCCAACAGTGACGCCGGCTCCTCGGGCGACTCGTAGAAGGCGGCGAACAGCCGCAGCGCCTCCACGGGACGGATGCCCGGGTACACGCCGCCCTTCTGGAGCATCACGCCGATGCGGGGCGTGAGCCGGGCGTGGTCGGCCACCGGGTCGAGCCCGAGCACCCGTACGGTCCCCGAAGTGGGTGACTTGTAGCCCTCCAGCGTCTCCACCGTGGTCGTCTTCCCGGCCCCGTTCGGGCCCAGCAGGGCCAGTACCTCGCCGGCCTCGGCCGAGAACGACAGCCCGTCGACGGCCACCACGCCGGCCGGGTAGCGCACCACCAGCCCGGAAACGACGAGAGCGGCCACCGGCGGCACGCTACCGTCCCCTTTCATGCTCGATCCCAAGCGGCTGCGAACCGATCTCGAGGCGGTGAAAGCGGGCCTGGCCCGCCGGGGCCTGGACCTGTCCGAGATCGAGCGTGCCGCCGCCCTGGAGGCCGAGGAGCGGGCGCTCAAGGCCAAGGTCGAGGGCATGCGGGCCCGGATCCGCGCCCTGTCCAAGGAGGTCGGCCAGGCCCGCAAAGCCGGTGACACCGCCACGGCCGAGGCCAAGGCCGATCAGAGCCGGGCCCTCGGCGAGGAGGAGCGCAAGATCGAGGCCGAGGCCACCAGCGCCGGTGCCGACCTCCGCGAGATACTCCTGCGCACCCCCAACCTCCCGGCCGACGACTGCCCAGACGGTGCCGACGAGGCCGACAACGTCGTCCTGCGGGTCGAGGGCTACGACGCCAGCACCTACGGCGACCACCAGAAGGTGCCCCACTGGGACGTCGGCGCCGGCCTCGGCATCCTCGACCTGGAGCGGGGGGCGAAGCTTTCCGGGTCCATGTTCCCGGTGTTCCGGGGCGGCGGGGCGACCCTGGTACGGGCCCTGTGCCAGCTGGCCCTGGACCGCAACAGCGACGCCTACGAGGAGATCCGCCCGCCCAGCCTGGTCCGCACCGACACCATGGTCTCCACCGGCCACCTGCCGAAGTTCGCCGACGAGGGGTACCACCTCGAGCGCGACGACCTGTGGGCCATCCCCACCGCCGAGGTGCCCCTCACCTCCCTGGGCCGCGACGAGATCCTGAACGAGGCCGACCTGCCGATGAAGGTCATGGCTTACACGCCCTGCTTCCGCCGGGAGGCGGGCGCCGCCGGCCGCGACACCCGGGGCCTGCTGCGGGTGCACGAGTTCGACAAGGTGGAGCTGCTGGCCTACGCCGCGCCGGCCCAGGCCGCCGACGTGCACGCCGACATCCTGGCCCGGGCCGAAGGGTCGCTTCAGGCGCTCGGCCTGGCCTACCGGGTCGTGGACCTGTGCGCCGGCGACCTCGGTGCCTCCGCGGCCCGCACCTTCGACATCGAGGTCTACGCCCCGGGCTGCGACATGTGGCTGGAGGCGTCGTCGGTCTCCTGGTTCAGCGACTACCAGGCCCGCCGGGCCAACATCCGCTACCGGCCGGCCGAGGGCGGGGGCACCGCCGTGGCCCATACCCTCAACGGCTCCGGCCTCGCCGTTCCCCGGGTCTGGGCCGCGGTGGTGGAGACCCATCGCCAGCCCGACGGGAGCGTCGCCCTTCCCGAGTGTTTGTGGCCCTATTTCCGGGGCGCCCGTAGCATCGGAGGATGACGACCCCCCAGGTCCTGTTCGCCATAGCCCTGGGCACCGTCACCCTGATCATCACCGGCTTCGCCGTCTACGTCGCCGGCTCCACCATGTGGGGCGACCGCTGGTACCGCCGGCGCCGGCCCGACGACTCGGTGAGCCGGTGACCCCTGCGAGCACCAGGTACAAGGGCAAGGCCGGCCAGTGGGCCTTCCTCGGCCACCGCGTCACCGGGTTCCTGGTCTTCCTGTTCCTGCTGCTCCACATCGTCGACGTGTCGCTGCTGCGCTGGCCCGAGACCTACGACCAGGTCCACCGCCTGTACGGCAACGTCCTGCTGCGGCTGTTCGAGGTGGGGCTGTTCTTCGCCCTGCTGTTCCATACCTTCAACGGCGTGCGGATCGTGGCCGTCGACATGTTCCCCGAGGCGGTGCGCAACCAGCGCCGGCTCCTGCAGGCTGTCGTCGCCCTCACCGTGGCGATCGGCGTCCCCGGCGGCGTGGTCATCATGTGGCCGTTCATCGAGGGGCGGCTCCTGTGAAGACGGTCGAGGCGCCGCCACCCCGCCCCGGGGGCCGCTCGGGCCGCGGCCGGCGCAAGCGCAGCCCCGAGGCCCTGTCGTGGGCGTTCATGCGCCTGTCGGGCCTGGCCCTGGTGTTCCTGGCCCTCATCCACTTCTCGATCACCCACATCGTCAACGACGTGGTGGAGACCGACTACGACTTCGTGGCCGAGCGCTGGCACAACCCGCTGTGGCGCCTGTTCGACTGGGCGCTGCTGGTGCTGGCCCTGAGCCACGGGTTGAACGGTCTGCGGTGGATCGTCGACGACTACGTGCGCGACCCGGGCCGGCGCAAGGCGGTCAAGGGCCTGCTCTACGGGGTCACCGGGGTCCTGGTGATCGTCGGGACGCTGACGATCCTGGCCTTCCCGTCCCGCCCTCGATAACCGGGCCGGCGGCGTTAGCGTTGGTCCCGATGGACGACCTCGACGCGCCACCGCCGAGGCCGCCCCTCGACGACAACGCCAAGACGGCGATCGGCGTCCTCGTGGCCCTGGTCGCGGTGCTGATCGTGGCCGGGCTCGGCATCGTCCGCGTCCGCGACGCCCGCGACAAGGTGGAGAAGGCCATCACGACGACGACCACGGTCGCCCCCGGCCCCTCGACCACCGTGCCCGCCACCCCGGTCAGCGAGCTCACGCCGGCCCAGTCGAGGATCGTCGAGGAGATCAAGGGCCAGGTGGCGTCCATCCGCGGCCTGGCCTGGAAGGGCTCGCTTCCGGTCAGGGTGGTGAGCAAGGACGCGCTGGCCCAGAAGGTGCGACAGCTCAACGCCGAGGAGATCGCCAAGAACCGCGACGAGCTGACGGCGAACGAGGCGGTGCTCAAGCTGCTGCAGCTGATCGACACGGACGTCGACTACGCCAAGACGATCGATTCCATCCTGGCCGGGGGGGTGCTGGGGTTCTACGACGACGAGGCCAAGGAGCTCTACGTCGGTGGCGGCAGCGGCGACGGCATGGACCCGGCCACCAAGGCCACCCTGGCCCATGAGCTGGTGCACGCCCTCACCGACCAGCACTTCGACTTCGGCTCCAGGACCAAGGTGCTCGACGAGCACAGCCGTACCGAGGAGGCGGCCGCCTTCAGCGCCCTCATCGAGGGCGACGCCGAGCTTACGGCCCAGATGTGGCAGGAGCGGCACCTGAGCGCCCGCGAGCGCCAGCAGGCCATCCTGTCCGGGTCCGCCGACGCCATCGCCGCCTACGCCCGGGCGCCGCAGTACCTGCTGGAGTCGCTGTTCTTCCCCTACCAGAGCGGGCTGGCGTTCGTGCAGAGCCGCCACCGGGCCGGCGGCTTCGCCGAGGTGGACAAGGCCTACCGGAACCCGCCCACGTCCACCGAGCACATCCTGCACCCGGAGACCTACGCCTCGGGGCAGACGTGGTCGGCGCCGGCGCTGCCCGACCTGGCCGCGGCCACCGGCTGCGGCGCGGTCGACACCGGCACGCTCGGTCAGTTCGACATGATCCAGATCCTCTCCCGGCACCTCAGCACCGGCGACGCCCGTGCTGCGGCCACCGGTTGGAACGGCGACACCTACAGCGCCGTGCGCTGCGGGGCGGCGTTGGGGCTGGCCAACCGCTGGCAGGCCGACACCCCGGCCGAGGCCGGCCGGCTGGCCGACGCCCTCACCCGGTGGGCCCGCGGCTGGTCGGGGTCGTCCCGGGCCGCCGACGCCGAGGGACGGGTCACCGGGTCGAAGGGCAGCGCCCGGGTGGTGCGCAACGGGGGCCGGGTCGACCTCATCGTGGCCGACGACCAGGCCACCGCCGACCGCCTGGCCCGGGTGGTGCTGGCGGCCGCTTAGGCCCGGCGCCGGCGCCGGAGCGGCTCGGCGCCCGGGACCGGCATGCGGACGGTGGCTCCGGCCCGGCTGGCCAGCATCTTGGGGACCAGAAGAGCAGCGGTCAGGAAGACGGCGCCGCCCAGGTAGGGCAGGAGATCGACGAACTGGGTCCAGAAGGTGGCCCGCCCGCCCCCTTCGTCGGGCCGCTCGAGCACGATCAGACCCTGGTTGGCGTCGCTCACGACCACGTGCTGGGGGAGGAGGCCCACGGCGACGACGGCCGCCTCGACGGGGACGAATTGGGCCACCGTCCTGGGCCGTACCTCGGCGAAGTCCACGACCCGCAGCCCGGCGCCACCCCAGGTGACATAGGCGTAGCCGCCGCTGGCGACGAGCCGGCCCGGCGCGCCGACCCCGGCGTACCGGAGCGGCACCTCGTCGGCGGGTGCCTCGCCGCGCCCGAGCCTCAGCACCCGCAGGCGGGGATCGGACGGCGGGCAGGTCCCGTCCTCGGCCACGACGGCGATGGTGCGGTTCCCCAGCGCCAGGATGCCCACGTGGCGGCCGCCGGCGCCGGCTGCGGACTCCGACGCACTCGGGCGGGTCGGTTCGATGAGGTCGAGGTCGTACACGCCGCCGGCGACCACGGCCACGGCCCGCTCCCCGTCCTCGTAGAGCTCGGCGGCGGTCGGCCCGCACCCGCCGGTCGGCGTCGGTGGCGCCCACGTGGCGTACTCGAAGGGGTTGCGAGGGTCGCCCAGGTCGTCGATCGCCACGCCGCCCGCGGTGGCCCGCACGGCCAGGACCCGTCCGTCGGGGCGCTGGGCGATCGACATCGAAGTGCCGCCGTCCCGCTGGCCCACCGAGCGAGGGTTCGCCGGATCGGTGATGTCGAAGTGGCCGACGCTCGTCGGCGCGCCGCCGGCGCACGGCGCGAACGCCACGGTCAGCAGGTCTCCGGTGAAGCCCTCGGAGACGACGTTCACCGAGTCGAGGTCGATCGCGGTGGCGCCGACCGGCAGTGGGATCGAGGCCACCACCTTCGGTTTGGCGGGGTCCCCCCCGTCGACGATCTGGACGGAGCCGTCGCACCCCTCGACGGCCACGACCATGGTGGTCCCGACCACCGTCAGGTCGTCGTAGACGCCGGCCGCTTCGAGGCGCCACCGGCCGACGACCTCGAGGTTGGCCTCGACGGCCTCATCGGAGGACGCGCCGGTGCAGCACAGCAGCGCCACCGCAGCCATCCACACCCGGGCCCGCACACCCGTGACGGTAGGCGGGAGAGGAGCTAACCGGCCGGCACCCGCTTGGGGGTTGCCGGGGCGGCCGTGGCGCCGGCGACCGGACCACGCCGCCGGCGTGATCCCGACAGGGCCAAGAGGACGAAGCCGAACACGGCCACGCCGCCGGCGGCGGCCAGCGCGTACTGGGCGGCCTTGGGGGTGTTGGCGGCCAACACGTTGAACTGCACCACCCCGGTGTAGATGTCCTGGGCCTCGTCGGGCCCCTCGTTGCTTCGGGTGTCGTCCCACGCGACGACGGTGAAGTCGTCGGTGGCCGCCAGCCCCGGCGCCTGCCGGATGTCGGCGTTGCCGTACCAGACACCGACCCTCCGGGGGATCGACCGGTCGGTCACCCGGACGTTGGGCGACCAGGTGGCGCCGTTGTCCGACGACGAGGTCAGGTAGACGTCGTTGGCGAAGTTGCCGTTGTCGTTGCGGAAGTCCCACCAGGCCACGTCGATGCGGCCATTGGGGGCCACGGCGATGTCGGGGTGGAACTGGCCGACGAGATCCTCGGGACGGCCGTCGTCGTTGAGGGTCACGGGCTGGCTCCAGGTGTCGCCACCGTCGACCGAGCGCCGGTAGAAGATGTCGTCCACCCACCGGGCCCCCGGCACGCCTTCCTTCTCATAGACCAGGTGCAGGGTCCCCTGGGGGCCGCCCTCGGGCGTCCAGGCCACTCCGGGTAATAGAGGGTGTCGGGGATGGGCGAGATCTCCCGCACCGCGAAGGTCCTCCCGCCGTCGGTGGAGCGGGAGAGGTAGGCGCCGCTCTGGTCGAGCTGGGGGCCGCGGAAGGTGCGGGCCGCCCAGATGGAATAGAGGGTGCCCCGGGAGTCGAGGGTGAACTCGGGCCAGCTGAAGTCGATGGCGTTGACCGCCGGCGTGCGGTCGGTCCGCATCGCACGGGCGATGCCCTGACGGACTGCCTCGTCCTCGAAGTAGCCGCCGGTCAGGTCGATGGGATCGGACCAGGTGCGGCCTGCGTCCCCCGACACCGCCATCATGGGCCTGTTGCGATCCCGCTTGGTGGCGGCCCAGCCCACGTAGACGACGTCTTCGGGGCCGCGGGTGTCGACCAACAGGGTGGACACCGGGCGGTTGTTCTCCTGGGCGTCGCCCTGGAGGCCCCGGGCGTCGCGGACCACCGTCGTCTGCCAGGAGTCACCGAAGTCGGTCGACTTGGCGACCAGCACGCTGACGTTGCCCCGCCAGCCGCCGCCCTGGCCCATGGGCCAGTCGCTGATGCTGTCGGCGGTGTCCCAGCCGGCGTAGCCGTAGTAGAGGGTGCCGTTGCGACCAAAGGCGACCACCGCCTGGGCCGGCCCCGTCTCGGTCTGGAAACAGAACGGGTAGGCGCCGAGCATCGGGGAGGCGTCGGGCCTGGTCCAGGTGCGCCCGCCGTTGGTGGACCGCAAGAAGCCGCAGGTGCGGCTGCGGATCTCGACGGCGACGGCGGCGACGTGGTCGGGGTTCTCCGGGTCGACGGCGAGGGCAGGCGTGGCATAGGTCCGGTTGGGGTCGACGTCGTCACGGGTGGCGTTGACCGCGCTGGTGACGCGGACCGGCTCGGCGGCGACGGCGACCGGCGTGGCCAGGAGGCCGGCGGCGATGACGACGGTGGCGATCCTCCGCTTCATGACCCGCTCCTCTGCGGCCGGCGGGAGACGGCGATGCGGGTCACGAGCAGGGTCAGCAGGGCGACGGCGCCGAATGCGCCCAGCGCGACCAGCGCCAGCTCGCCGGCGCCGGCCCCTTCCTCCCTCACCAGCTCGGAGGGCCGAGCGTCGACCTCAAGGCCGGTGGGGATGGCTGGGGGCGCTCCGCCGGGCGTGACCACGGTCATCGCCGCCCGGCCCGGAATGCGGTTGACCTTGCCGGCCGGGTCGTACTGCACGGCGTAGAGCACGTACCTGCCGGTGGGGGTGCCGGCGGGGATCTTCACGGTGCCGGCTATGTCCTGGTTGGAGTTCGGCTCCAGCTCGGCAAGGACCGGTCCGTCCAGGGAGTTGAAGCGGATCGACACCTTGGCGTTCATGGGATAGGAGAACCCCGCCACCGAGACGTCGCCGCCGGGAACACCAAGTTCGGGGTTCACCCGAAGCATGGAGAAGTTGTGACGTCCGAAGGCCGGCGCCGCCGACGACAGGGCCAGCACCGGCACCAGTGTGACAAGGGCCAGCCACTCTCGAGTCCTGCGCACCCCGGTGCCCCCAGTTCCCTCGACGTATCCCCTTTGATGTCCTACCGCGAGGGGACGTGCCCGGCAATACGTGCGAATGGCATGTAGCGGCGTCAGCCGGGCGCCGGCGTGGTGGTGGTCGGAAGCGTCGGAGCGGGGGCGGGCAGGGGCTGCGAGCGACACAGCCACGGCGCCCGGGTCATCAACGCCTTCCCCCGTAGCCGGACGGCCTTCGTGCTCGACAACCGGTCACCGTGGCTCATCGTCTTCCTTGGAGTGTCGGTCAGGACGTCCATCGCTTCGGCGAAGCCTCGCCACTTCTTGGTCCACGCCTCGAAGAGGTCGCGCCCGGCCGGCGTGGCGCGGTACACCGAGGCGTCCCCCGACGTCCTCCAGGCCGGCGGTGCGCAGGCGGCGGCCGATGTCGTACCCGTAGCCGTCCTCGTCGCGCACCACGGCCGGCACGGCCAGGTCGAGCACCCCTTTCAGGAGCTGCGTGTCCATGACCCTCCCTGCTGTGCTCTGCACGGTGCCACGGAATCCGTAGTAGCGGAGGAGGGGTAGGGTCGAGACCCGCTGGCGGGTCGAGGGAGGCGAAACCATGGCTGACGGCGACGGCAAGGATCTGGTCACCCGGTATCTCGAGGAGGCGTGGAACGCCGGCCACGTCGACGTGGTCGACGAGCTGTTCACCCCCCACCTGGCCGCCCGGCTCAAGCCGCACATCAGTGCCTTCCGGGCCGGCTTCCCCGACTGGCACTGCGTGATCGACGACTTCGTCGTCGAGGGCGACAAGGTGGTCAACCGGTGGACGGGCAAGGCCACCCACACCGGCAACTTCTTCGGGATCCCGCCGACGGGCAAGCCCGTCACCGTCGAGGGCATCACCATCCACCAGATCGCCGACGGCCGGATCGTCAACGACTGGAGCCAGAGCGACCAGCTGGCGCTGATGCAGCAGCTGGGCGTGGCGCCCGGACCTCAGCGCTAGGTCGAGCCGCCGAGGACGCCGAGGCGGACGACGACCTCGGCGTCGTCAGGGTCGGCCTCGGGGCCGTAGCCCAGGACCGCGGTGCCCTGCGTTGCGCACTTGGGGCAGGTGAGCCCCACGATGGCCAGCATGTCGTCGGGGTCCGATGCGCCCTCGGTGCGGCGCATGGCCCCGAGGGGGAAGTCGTTGGCCGGGCTCTCCTCGCGGCAGGTCAGGCACTGGAGCATCCCGTCGGCGCGAGCCGCCATCTGCCCCTTGAACCCGGCCGCCTCGAGGGTGGCGATGATCTCCGTCAGCGTGGCGCCGTGCGCCGGCACGAACGGCTGGCTCAACTGGCCACCTCCACCCGTAGCGTCACGTTGTCCTCCAGCAGGTCGAGGACGGCTTCCTCGATGGGCCCTTGAGTCAAGAGCGTACCTGCCTCCGTCGCGTCGGCAGGGGCAGTGACGAGGGCCTGCTCCAGTGCCGGCGCGATGGTGGTGCCCCCGAGGTACTGGTCGACGATCCGGGGATCGACGTAGGACGAACGGCACACCGCCGGCGTGTTCCCGAGGTAGTGAGCCACCTCCTTCATGGCCCGGGCCACGGCCCGCTTGCGGGCCGTGGGGCTGGTGGCGCCGGTGGAGACGGCCAGGGCGACGGCGGCCAGGACGGTGGCGTTCCAGGTCCGGAAGTCCTTGGCCGTGAAGTCACCGCCGGTGACTTCCTTGACGTACAGGTTGATGTCGGCGGAGCGGACGTCGACCCACTCCCGCCCCCGCTTCCAGGCCAGCAGCTCGGGCTTGCCGCCCCGCCGGCGCTTGAGGGCCTCGACCACCGCGTACACCTCGGGGTCGACCACCGACTGGATGCGGCGCTTGCTGCCCTTGGCCATGTAGTCGAAGGTGACGGTGCTCGGCGCCTCCAGCTTCACGTGCCGCTTGTGCATGGTGGCCAGGCCGTAGGTCTGGTTCTCCTCGGCATAGCCCTCGGTGCCGATGCGGAAGAACCCCAGGTCGAGCAGCCGGGCCGCGCACGCCAACACCCGCTCCCGGGTCAGGCCCTCCTCGCCCAGGTGCTGGGCCGCGTTGTGGCGGAGCTTGGGAAGGGCGCGGGCGAACTCGAGCATGTGGTCGAACTTCTCCCGGTCGCGCCGTTCCCGCCAGACGTCGTGGTAGCGGTACTGGCGCCGGCCCCGGGCGTCGACACCGGTGGCCTGGATGTGACCCCGCGGATCGTCGCAAATCCACACGTCTGTCCACGCCGGTGGGATGACGAGGGACTTCGCCCGCTCCAGCACCTGCGGGTCGGTGATCCGGGTCCCAGAAGGGTCCAGGTACACGAAGCCGCGGCCGACCTTGCGCCGGCGGATACCGGGCGCCGAACAGTCCACCCTTCGCAGCCGGGTTGCCATCACTGGCAATCTGCCCCGGGGTGCCGGCGGACAACCGCGGCGTTTCCCGACCAGGCTCGGCGGGTAGCCGCGAGAACATGTCCCAGCCCGATCCGTACCCTCCGATCGAGGTCCCCCAGGACCCCCTGCCCGATCCCGAGCCGCTGCCTGAGCCTCCCACGCCGCAGCCGCCCATCCCCGACCCCCAGCCGATCTAGTGCACCGTTTCCCTCCCGGAACGCCGAGCGCTCGGCGATGCATCCAGCGGACTTTGGAAACGGAGCACTGATGACCCAGATCATCGGACGGAACATCGTCGCCACCTTCGCCGACCTGGACAAGGCCAACGACGTGGCCCTCCAACTGAGCCAGGCCGGCATCGAGGCCAACAAGATCTCGATCTTGGGCCCTGAGCAGGAAGAGGCGGCCAGCGACCCCGACACGCGCCTGCGCGACATGGAGGCCACCGGTGAGATCGCCAAGCGGGCCGGCGCCGCGGGCGGGGCGGGCGCGGCCCTGGGCGCCGCCGCCGGCGCCGCCGCCTTCGTCATCCCCGGCATCGGCCCCGTCGTCGGCACCGGGATCTGGGCCGGCCTGCTGGGCGGGGGGATCGCCGGCGGCGTCATCGGCGGCATGGTCGGAGGGATCAGCGGCCTGAGCCTCGAGGAGTTCGACCTGAAGTACCAGGGCGTGCTGCGGGACGGAAAGGCCATGGTCGCCGTGGCGGTCGACGACAAGGCGGCTGTCGACGAGGCCCGGAAGCTGCTCGAGAAGGAGGGGCCCGAAGACATCCATATGATCGACGGGAGCGGCGAACGCGTCGGCGAATGACCCACGGGAGGCGGCAATGAAGTTCCTGGTCATCTGGAACATCGACATCGGCAGGCTCTCCGGGGAGGTGATGAAGGCAGTGCTGCGCATGCGCGACCATGCCGGTCCCCTCGAGGAGCAGGGCAAGGTCATCGGCCGCTACCACATCGTGGGCAGCCACGGTGGGGCCTGGATCTACGAGGTCTCCAGCAACGACGAGCTGGAGATGCTGCTGGCCCAGTCGCCCGTGTACAACTTCTCCCACTACAAGGTGTACCCGCTGGCGGACATGACGTCGCTGCCCGTGGCGCCGGCGGAGTAGTGGAAGGCCCCGAAAGCCTCCGCCAGCTCCTCCACCAGCTGGCGACCGCGGAGGGTGTCGACAAGGTTGCCAAGCCGGTGTCCTCCAAGGTCGCCGAGGTCATCGGGCAGGGCCCGGTCAAGGATTTCCTCAGCGGGACGTGGACGGGCCACCCACTCCACCCGGTTCTGACCGACCTCCCCATCGGCTTCTGGACCAGCTCGTTCATGCTCGACCTGGTGGGGGGCGAGCGCAGCGCCGCCGCATCGCGGCGCCTCATCGGCCTGGGCATCCTCAGCGCGGTGCCCACCGCTGCCTCCGGCCTTTCCGACTGGTCCGACACCCTCGGAGAGGAGCGCCGGATCGGCACCGTGCACGCGGTGGCCAACGTGGTCGCACTGTGGTTCTACAGCTGGTCGTGGCTGGCCCGCCGGCGCAGCCGCGGCGCCGGGGTGGTCCTCGGTTTCCTGGGCGCGGCGGCGGCGAGCGCCGGCGGCTACCTGGGCGGTCACCTCGTCTACCGCCAAGGCGTCGGCCCCGACCGCAACGCGTGGAAGCACGGCGGCGAAGACTGGGTCCAGGTGGCCGACGATCTGGCCCTCGCCGACGGGAAGCCGATGGTGGTAGCGGTCGGCGGCGACGACGTGCTGCTGGCCAAGACGCCGGCCGGCGTCATCGCCGCCATCTCCAATGTGTGCGGGCACGCCGGCGGTCCGCTCGACGAGGGTGATTTCGACGCCCAGGGCTGCGTGACGTGCCCCTGGCACGGCAGCGTGTTCCGGGTGGCCGACGGCCACGTCGTGCACGGCCCGGCCACCGGCCACCAGCCCCGCTACGAGGTGCGCTCCGAGGGCGGACGGCTGCTCGTGCGCCGGCTGCGAAGCCCCCTCTGACTCGGCCCCTCCGCAGCCGGCGCCGCGCCCGCCGCGTCGGCGCCGCACGCCCCGTGCACGACGCCACCGGGGTGGGCGGACGCGCCGGCGAGGGAGGCGCCGGCACCCAGCAGCTCCACCGGCAGCTGGTGTTCCGCCCCACGGCGTCGGGCATCAGGCATCGTCGCCCGTTCGGGCACACTGGCTGGTCATGGCCTTCCGGGATCGCGCCGACGCCGGCCGGGTCCTCGCCGCCGGGCTCGGGCATCTGGCCGGCGCCGAGGGACTGATGGTCCTGGGCCTGCCGCGAGGTGGCGTACCGGTTGCGCACGAGGTGGCGGGGGCGCTGCACGCTCCGCTCGACGTGTTCCTCGCCCGCAAGCTCGGCGTCCCCCGGCAGCCCGAGCTGGCGATGGGAGCGGTCGCCGCCGGCGGTGTCATCGTGCTCCACCACGCCGTGGTGGACGCTCTGTCCATTCCGCCCTCGGTCATCGAGGCCGTCGCCGCTCGGGAGGCCGCCGAGGTCGCCCGGCGGGAACGGGCCTACCGGGCCGGACGCCCGCCGCTCGACGTCGCCGACCGCTCGGTGGTGGTCGTCGACGACGGCCTGGCCACCGGCTCGACCATGCGGGCGGCGGTGGCCGCGCTGCGGGCCCGACACGCAGGGCGGATCGTCGTCGCCGTCCCCGTCGGCGCGAGCGCGACTTGCCGGCAGCTGGCCGGGGAAGCCGACGAGGTGGTGTGCGCGAGCATGCCGGCGTCGTTCCACGCCGTGGGCCAGTGGTACGACGACTTCACCCAGACCACCGACGACGAGATCCGGGCGCTGCTCGGGACGAAGGAGGACCACCATGGCCAATGAGGTGCGCGCTGTCGTGTCGAGGGCCACGGGTGAGCCGGTCACCGTCGAGACGATCGTCGTGCCGGACCCGGGCCCAGGGGAGGCGCTGGTGCGGATCCAGGCGTGCGGCGTCTGCCACACCGACCTCCACTACCGGGAAGGGGCCATCAACGACGACTACCCGTTCCTGCTCGGCCACGAGGCGGCGGGTGTCATCGAGGCGGTTGGCGACGGTGTGAGCAACGTCGCTCCCGGCGACTTCGTCGTTCTCGCCTGGCGGGCGCCCTGCGGACGGTGCCGCTCGTGCCTGCGGGGCCGGCCCTGGTACTGCTTCGACAGCGCCAACGCGGCCCAGAGGATGACCCTCGACGGCGCGCCGCTGAGCCCCGCGCTCGGCATCGGAGCCTTCAGCGAGTTGAGCCTGGTGGCCGCCGGCCAGGCGGTGAAGGTGGACCCGGCGGCCGGCGCCGCGGCCGCCGGTCTCATCGGCTGCGGGGTGATGGCCGGCTTCGGCGCGGCCGTGAACACCGGGGGCGTCAGCCGGGGCGACACCGTGGCCGTGTTCGGTTGCGGTGGGGTGGGCGACGCCGCCATCGCCGCGTCGGCGCTGGCCGGCGCCCGCAAGGTCATCGCCGTCGACCTCGATGCCCGCAAGCTGGAGTTGGCCAAGGAGTTCGGCGCCAGCGACGTGGTGAACGCCTCCGAGGGGGACCCGGTGGAGGCGATCAAGGAGCTCACCGGCGGCTTCGGGGCCGACGTGGTCATCGAGGCCGTGGGCCACCCGGAGGTGTTCAAGCAGGCCTTCTTCTCCCGGGACCTCGCCGGCACGCTGGTGCAGGTGGGCGTGCCGTCGCCCACCATGACCCTCGAGGTGCCGATGATCGAGTTCTTCGGCCGGGGCGGGGCGCTCAAGCCGTCCTGGTACGGCGACTGCCTTCCCACCCGTGACTTCCCGCTCCTCATCGACCTGTACCTGTCCGGGCGCTTCCCCCTGGACCGCTTCGTCACCGAGACGGTGGCCCTCGACCAGGTCGAGGAGGCGTTTGCCAAGATGCAGCGGGGGGAAGTTCTCCGTTCGGTCGTGGTCTTCTGAGGCGGTCGAAGCTCGACTGGATCAGCCTACCGACCGGTAGGTAGACTGGGACTCTGCGGCGATGAAGCAGCCGTCGCGCGGGGAGGAACCGTGAACGAGATCGACCTTCTTCACGAACTGGCGCCCGAGGCCGAGCGGCTGCTCGAGCGCCACCTCGCCGCGTCCAAGGAGTGGTTCCCCCACGAGTTGGTCCCATGGGACGAGGTCATCAAGCACGATCCCCGCGACGACTACGACCCCGAGTTCCGTCCCATCCCCGACGCGGTGAAGCGGGCCCTGTTCGTCAACCTCCTCACCGAGGACAACCTGCCGTACTACACGACCGACATCACCCGGCTGTTCGGTCTCGACCATGCCTGGGGAGCGTGGAACCGGCGGTGGACGGCCGAGGAGGGCCGCCACTCCATCGTCATCCGCGACTTCCTCACCGTCACCGGGGCCCTCGACCCCAAGGTCATGGAGCGGGGGCGCATGCAGCACGCCGAGCACGGCTTCCACCAGCCCATCGGTGGTTCCGCCGACGGGTTCGTCTACGTCGCCCTCCAGGAGCTGGCCACCCGCATCTCCCACTGGAACACCGGCAAGCTGATGGAGGACAAGGCCGGGAACGACGTCATGAAACGCGTCGCCGCCGATGAGAACATGCACTACCTGTTCTACAAGGACATCGCCATCGCCGCCCTCTCCGTCGACCCCTCGACCATGGTGCTGGCCATGGAGCGACAGGTGAAGCACTTCGAGATGCCGGGCGCCGGCATCGACGACTTCTCCAACCACGCCAAGGCCATCGCCGAGGCGGGCATCTACAACCTCAGCATCCACCACGACCAGATCCTGGCGCCGGTGATCCTGCGCCACTGGCGGCTCGAGGCGCTCGAGGGGCTGTCGCCGGAGGCCGAGCAGGCGCGGGAGCGGCTGGTGCACCGCATGTCCCGCATCGACAAGGTGGCCAAGTCGCAGGAGGCCCGGCGCCAGAAGCGCCTCGCCGAGGGCGGCGCCGCGGCCTAACCTCCAGCGGTCTTGGACTCCATCCAGTACCGCCGCGCCCTCCTGAACACCGGCCGCATCGTCGTCGGTGTCCGCCCCGAGCAGCTTCGCCTGCCGACGCCGTGCCGTGACTGGGACGTCCGCCTGCTGCTCAACCACATCATCGGCGGCAACCTCATGTTCGCCGAGGTGGCCCGCGGCGGCCAGGCCGACGCCACCGGCGACATGGACGACCACACCCTCCCCGACCCGGGCACGAACTACATCGCCTCGGCCGACTCGGTGCTGGCCGCCTGGGCCGAGCCCGGCGTCATGCAGCGCAAGGTGCACATGCCCTTCGGCGACATCCCGGCGCCGGCGGCGGTGAGCATCCACTTCCTCGACATCGTCGTCCACGGCTGGGACCTGGCCCGGGCCACCGGCCAGGACGCCACCATCGAGCCGGACCTGGCCGCCGAGGCCCTCGACATCTCCCACGGCCTGCTGAGTCCCGAGCTGCGAGCCACCGGCGTGTTCGGCCCCGAGATCCCCACGTCGGACGACGATCCGCTGCACGACCGCCTCGTGGCCTTCATGGGCCGGCGCCCGTGAACACCTCGCCGTCCCGGCTGCACTGGCGGTCGGGTACGACCGTCACCGCAGCCGGATCGGTGCGGGTCAGCCCTCCGGCGCCGCCAGCCGCGTGCCGCAGTTGAAGCAGAACTTGGCGATGACCGGGTTCTTCTCGCCGCACTCGATGCAGAAGACGGTCTTGGCCTTGCCCGCCGCCTTGGTGGTGGTCTTCTTGGCCGCCGCCTTCTTGGCCGGCGCCGGCGTGGCCAGGGTGGCGCCGGCCTTCTTGGCCGCCGGCGCCTTCTTCGCCGCCGCGGCCTTCTTGGCCGCCGGCGCCTTCTTCGCCGGCGCCTTGGCCCCGGCGGCCGCCTTCTTGGTCGCTCGCTTGGCCGGCGCCGTGGCCGCCTTCTTGGCCGGCGCCTTCCTGGCCCTGGTGGGCGGGGCCTCGGCCGCGTCGGCGACGGTCGACCCCTCGTCGTCGGCCTCGGGGACGGCCCGCAGGGGCCCTCGGGCCGCGGCGTGGCGCCGGCCCGAGGGCTCGGGCTGGTCCGTCGGCTCCGGTTCTGCCGCCGGCGCCGGGGCGTCGACGCCGAGGGCGGCCCGCCGGCGGGCGAGGACCCGGGCCAGCGCTCCTTCGTCCACCTGGCGATCGGCCGGCGCCGGCCGGGCGGCGCCGGAAGCGGCGGACGGGGTCGCGGGACGGGTCGACCGGGCCGCCGGCGCCGGTTCAGGAGCGGCGGCGGCTCCGGCCTGACGGGCCTGCTCCTCCTCGCGGCGCCGGCGAGCAGCCAGGCGCTGGGCCAGCGCGCCGCCGGCGGCGGCAGGATCCTCCCGCCGCGGCGCGGAGGCGGGGCCGGCCGGCCCCCGCCGCTTGCCGGCGGGGGCGAAGGGGTCGTTGCTGCCGCCGGCGGGCCCGCGACCGGCCTGGCGCTCGTAGAACCGGCGCATGGCCTGGTCGCGCATCTCCTCGGCCGTGCCCGCGTCGTACATCATCACGAGGTCTTCGGGGTTGTGGCCGGTGCGGGCGGCGTGGTCCATGAGCGCCATCTCGGTGATGGACATCTCCTCGTCCTCGTCCGGCTCGGCGTTGTAGACCGGCGGGCCGGTGACGTGGCCGCCGTAGTCCTCGTCGTAGGCGCCGCCGCCGAAGGCCGGCGGAGGCGGCGCCGAGACGCCGCCCCTGGGGCCGGGGTTCAGTCCCCCGGGCCCGAAGCTGGACCCCACTTGCCCGGAGGGCATGGGCGTGAACGCCTGCTGCGGGCGGGCCGCCGGCCGGCGGGCGGGCTCGGCCCTGCGCCGACCCGGCGATGGCCGGTCGGCCACCTCGGCGGCCATCATCTCGAGGGGGGAGGGCGGCCCGAGCCGGGGCGGGCCGCCGCCCATGCCGGGCATGCCGGGCGCGCCGCCGCCCATGCCGCGGCGAGTGAGCCGCTCGACCTCTTCCGCCGCCTGCCGGTCGAGCTCTTCGTTCCTGGCGTTCTTGTCCTTGCCGAACCGAGGCACGGTCCCTCTCCCTCAGACCCGGTGAAAACACTCATCGTAGCGCCGGCCGGGGCGATAGCCCCGGCCGGCGAGGTCACTCCGAGAGTCCGGGCCGGAGTTTCATGCCTCCGGCCGGCGCCGGCGGCTCAGGTCTGGCCGCCGCCCACGGTGTCGCCCTTGACCCTGTCGATCACCAGCTTGGCGATCTCCCGGCCACCGTCGATGCTCACTTCGTCGAAGCGCCAGTGGATGCCGGCCAGGAGCCGCGAGAAGGCCTGCTCCTCCGCCCGGTGCTTGAACTCCTCGGCCCGGGCTGGGAAGAGGTGGGTCATGATGCCCTCGACCCCGCCGGCGTAGCCGGCGCTGCCGGAGGGATAGGCGGGGAACAGCGGAGTGGGCACGAACGGCTCCCAGGTCCGGTCGATTCCGGAGTCCCGGATGCCGTTGACGGGCCGGGGGTACCAGTAGGTGTACTTGGCGTCCCAGACGGAGATGCCCCCGTCGGCCATGACGACGTTCAGCATGGCCATGGCCCGCGCCGCCTGGGGGATGGTCCAGCGGCTGGCCACGTCACCCTCGGCGGTCGCCTTCTCGATGTCCGCCATGGCCACGCCGAGGGCGATCCCTCCCGGCTGCGTCGTTCCCGCTTGGCCCTCCCAGAACTTGGCGATGCGCTTCTGCTCGTCGGTGAGGTTCTTCTTCAGGTCGAGGAGCTCCTGGGCCGCCGCCCTGAACGCGGCGCTGTTGTACGCCGGGGGCGGCGGCGGGCGGAACTGGTTGTTCGACGCCAGCACCCACGCCTTCCACTTGCCGGCCTCCGGGTCGGTCGGGGGCGACGTCGAGCCGGGCGGCGGGTTCCAGAACGCGGGCCCGGTACCGATCCCGGCCGGGCGCCGGCCGTTCCACGGGGTGCCGGCGCCGTCGGTCTTGGCGTAGGCGATGACCCTGTCGGCCACCGCCCGCCCGAGGGCCAGGCCGGCCTCGACGTCGCTCGGCGTGTTGGTGCCGGCGTCGACCCGCGCCTGGGCGGCCTCGTCGGCCATCTCGTCGAGGCGCAGCGCCGCCTCACCCGGGTACAGGAAGGCGATCACCTTCGACGCCGCCCCCGCGATCGCCGCGTGCTCCGACGGGTAGGAGGGATCCGGTGACGCCGGGACCAGCGTGTCGACGCCGTCCGGCGCCTTCACGTTGTACTGGTACTTCCAGTGGTAGGCCGAGACGACGGCGTCGGAAATGGCCACGTGGATCAGGGCCTGGTTCCGGGTCGACAGGGGCGGGTTCTTGGCCGACTTCTCGATGGCCCGGAACATGATCTCGGTCCACGGCTTGATCGGGAACGGCCCGCTCCACTTGTCGACCATGGCCTGGGTGGCGGACGACCGCCGGTCGGCGGCGTCCTCCACCGCCTTCTGGTCGGCCTTGGCCTGGGCCGAGTCGGCGGCCGGTGGCGCCGGCACCTGGATCTCACTGCCCGAGGACAGCACCCAGGTCTTCCACGAGCCGGCGGTGCGCTCGGCGTGGGTGACGGCGGCCATGGCCTTCCCGCCGTCGTCGCCACAGGCCGCCATGCCGGCGCTTAGCGCCACGCACGCCAGGCCGGCGACGCTCATGCGCCAGCGGCGCGATCGCGTCGGCCGTTCCCCTGATCCCTTCACCCTCGTACCCCCCGGTTCCTGGACAACACCCGAGTGTCGCCCGGCGTGCGTAATCACCGCGTACCGGCAGCGTAATCAGTGCCTACGCCAGGGCGACGGCGGCGTAGGCGATCTGCACCGGCTGGCACCAGATGACCACGCTCTTGATCTTCTCCGTCGGAATCGACGCCGGGATCTCGTAGTTCTGGGTGCCGATCGTCGACTTCAGGTTGGAGATCTCGACATGGGGCGTCCCCACCGCCTGGGCGCTGGTCGTGGGCCTGGGCGCCTCCGACAGCCACACGAATAGGTCGGTGTTCTCGCCGGTCTCGAAGTTCTCGAAGCGGAGTATGCGCTTGCCGTCGGGCAGGCGGTAGAGCTTGGCCGTGCCCTCGCCACGGATCTCCACCTTGTAGAACGAGCCCTGGGCGATGACCCGGTCGGGCGTCATGCCGGGCAGCAGCGGCTCATCGAGGGGAGTGTCCACCTGCTGGTCGACGACCGCCTTCCACGGCCCCGTCGCCTGGATCTGCATGCGCACCGGGCCGGTGACGATGGAATAGCCGACGTCCTCCTTGGGGCAGGCGGCGTCGACGACGGGCCCGGGCCGGCGGGGCGGCGGGTTCGACTCGATGCGCAGGGTGCCCGTTGTGCAGGTGAAGCGGACCCGCCACTGGATGGCGTTGGGGAGGATGGTGAACTCCGGCGTCTGGAACGCGCCCGAGCCGTTGAAGGTGGTGACCGTCTCCCACCGCGCCGCCGAGCGGGGACCGCCGGCGGTGGTGGTGGGGCCGTCGGCCGGGGCCGCGGTCGTGGCCGGGGCGCGGGACGAGGTCTCGTCGGGCCCGCCGCCACAGCCGGTCAGGACGAGTGAGAGCAACAGGGGCGCGAGGACCGTCCGTCGACCCATCGCAGGGAGCGTACCGTTGCCCGGATGCTTTACGCCTTCGGCTTCGAACGGCTCGGCGTGCTGGTCGGCGACCTCTACTTCGTCAACCCGCGTCCCGTAGCAGGCCAGGAGGGCGCCGAGCGCGGCGTGCGCCTGGAGCTGCGCATGCTCGAGCGCCGGCCGCTGCAGGGGAGCATCTACTCGGCCCAGCCCATCGCCGTCGACCGGCCGCTGTGGCGGGTCGACCTGCTGGAGTCGGTGGACAGCCCGCCCGGCAGCCTGGATCGGGCCCACCACCATCCGAAGTTCGACGGGTGGGAGCCCGGCGAGCGGTACTTCGTCCCCGAGCTGAGCTCGGCCCCGGTCGAGTGGCTGGCCGGCCAGCTCGCCGGCCCCGCCGGGGTGCTGGCCCGGGCCGGCGTGAGGGCCGGCGAGGTCGGCACCGGTGACGTCGCCGCCCTGCGTGACGCCGCCCCGGAGATCGTCGACGCCGTGCGCCGCCTCCTGGCCCGGGTGCAGGCCGGCGAGCTCGGCCGCCCCGACGACGACCGGGAGCTGGTCAGCGCCCGGATCGGCTGGTTGTAACGACCGAACTGGTGACGCTTTCGGGGGTCCCGGCCCCGGTAAACGGCACCGGTTCGGTCGGCTCTAGACCGGTTCCAGGCCCCGGTGGGGCTCGGCCGGCAGCTCCACTGCGATGGGGTCGCCGGCGCAGACCTCGCCGCCGGCGACGACCACGGCCATCACGCCGGCCTTGCGCACCAGGTTGCCTTCGGCGTCACGGTCGAGGACGGCGGCCATGAGGCCGGTCTGTAGCTTCTCGAGCTGCCGGCACGGGTTGCGCAGGCCGGTGACCTTCACCACCGCGGCGTCGCCCAGGCGCAGGAGGGTGCCGGCGGGCAGGCCCAGCAGGTCGACGCCGCGGGTGGTGACGTTCTCGCCCATCTCGCCGGCGGCGACGGAGAACCCACGCCCGGCCAGCTCGTCGTGCAGCTCGGCGTGGATGAGGTGCACCTGGCGGAGGTTGGGCTGGGCGGCATCGCGCCGCACGCGGGAGCGGTGCTTCACCGTGGCGCCGGCGTGGGCGTCGCCCTCCACGCCGATGCCCTCCAGCAGCCGGATCGACAGGCGGCCCGGCTTGCGCAGGGTGTGCCTGGGGCTGGCGTTCACCGACTCCACGCGCATGTGGCAAGTATGGGCGACGTGTACCGGCGCGACCTGGCGAATATCCACCACCTCGGCTTCGGGGCCCACGCCGATGCCTGTGCGCCAGGCGTTCTCGCTCTGCTGGAGCCGGTGCTCGACCGGCGGGGGACGGTCCTGGAGCTGGGGTGCGGCAGCGGGGCGCTGACCCGTCACCTGCGGGCGGCCGGCCACCGGGTGATCGCCACCGACGCCTCGCCGGCCATGGTGGAGCTGGCCGGCGATGCCCAGCTCCTGGTGTTGCCCGAGGACCCGTTGCCGCCGGCGGACGCCGTGGTCTCCGTCGGCCACGTCCTGAACTACCTGCCCGACCATCGGGCGATCCGCCGGGCCTTCGCCGCCGTAGCCGGCGCCCTGCGCCCGGGTGGCGTGCTGGCGTTCGACCTCCTCGACCTGTCCTATGGAGAGGCCCGCCGTGAGGCCCCGCCCTATGCCCGGGTGGAGGACGACTGGGCGATGGTGACCCGCTACGACTTGCCGGCGCCCGATCGCTTCGTCCGCCGCATCACCACGTTCGTGGCCGCGGGCGACGGGTCGTGGCGGCGGGACGACGAGCGGCACGACAATGTGTTGGTGGACACGGCGGGCGTTCCGGCGGAGCTGGCGGACCACGGCGTGCGGGCCTCGGTGGAGCCGGGCTTCGGCGGCGAGCGGCTGGTCGAGGGGCTCGTCGCCGTGATCGGCCGGAGGATCTGATGGGCGTCGAGCGGGCCCGGGTGCTCGAGGTGCAGGGCCCGGGAGCGGTGCATGCCGGCTACCTGCTCGACGACCGCCTGCTGCTGACCGCCGGCGGCGGCCGGGCGGCGGACGTCAGGCCCGCGGGTACGGCGACGTGGCTCGCGGCCTCGCCGGTCTGGTCCTCGCCCGCCGGCGCCGCCGTCCTCGAGCTGGACGACCCCGAGGCACTGATGATGCCGCCGGCCCTGCCCCGGTGGGGCCGGATCACCGGCCGCCGGCCGGTGGCGGTGGCGGCGATGGGGTTCCCGCCAGCGGTGACGCCCACCCGGTGGGCCCGCGACCCCGAGCACTTCTTCGGCCACGTCGTGCCGTCGGAGACGACGTGGCTGACCGTCACCGGCGGCCGGCCCGCCGGCGCCGGCATGACCGGCGCCGCCCTCTTCGCCGGCGCCGAGCTGGTCGGCGTGCTCGTGGCCGGCGCCCGGGCGGTGGCCGTGGGCGCGCTGGCCGGCGAACCGGGCTTCGCCGGCCTGGTGGGCGACGGCGCCGGCGGCATGGCGCTCGCCGACGTCAGCACGCCGGCGACCGCCTTCCCCATCTTCTAGGTGACGGTGAAGTTGACCACCCCGGTGGCGGTGGCGCCGGCGGTGTGCCGGAAGCAGATCCAGTACGTGCCTGCCGGCGTGCCGGCCGGGATCGTCCCCCGGACGGTGCCGATGAGCCCGTTGCCGCCGGCGGACACCGTCGTCGGGTTGAGGTAGGCGACGAGGTCGGCGCAGGCCGGCGTGCGGCTGAGCACCAGCCGGTAGGGGACGCCCGGCGCGGCGCCGACCGCGTACAGCGAGACAGTGGAGCCGGCTGATCCCGACCGGGACTTGGCACCCGAGCTGTACCAGGTCGAGCCGCCGATGACCGGCTGGCGCAGGGCCCCGGTTTCGATGTCCCGGGGCCACAGGCCGACGAAGACGCCGGGGACGAGGACGTCAAGCGTCGCCGGGTCGAGGACCGTGACCCGCTCGGCGACCGTGGTCACGTAGAGCCGGTCGCCGGCGGGCGAGACGGCGACGGCGTGGGGAGAGTCCAGGGCCGCGGTGTCGACCACGGTGTCGGTCGCGGTGTCGATCGTGGCCACGGAGGACTGGGAGCCGACGTACACCCGCGTGCCGTCGGGGTGGACGGCGAGGCTCCGGGCGCCCCCGCTGATAGGGATGACCGCCACCACGGTGAGGGTGGTGGCGTCGACGACGCTGACCCCGCCGACCGAGTCGGCCACGTAGATCTTCGAACCGTCGGGCAGGACCTCGACGTCGTGGGGCGAGTGGCCGACCGGAACCGTGGTGATGACGGTGCGGGTCGCAGTGTCGACCACGGCCAGGCTGTCGGTCGCCAGCGTCACGTAGGCGCGGGAGCCGTCGGGCGAGAAGGCGATGGCGCTCGGCCCGATGCCCACGGGCACGGTGGCGACCACCGTGTTGGTGGCCGTGTCGATGATCGACACGCCGGACCCGTAGGCGTTCGCCACCCATACTTCCCTGCCGTCGGGGGTGACCTCCACGTCGGTCGGTCCGTTGCCCACCGGCACGGTGGCGACCACCGCGTTGGTGGCGGTGTCGATGACCGACACCGTGTCGCTCTGCTCGTTGGCGACGTACACCCGTGTGCCGTCCGGTGTCATGGCCAGCGCCACCGGGTGATCGCCGACGGGCACGGCGGCTATGACCGTGTCGGTGGCGGGATCCATGACCGCCACCGCGTCGGAGAACGAATTGGCCACGTAGACCCGGCCGGCGCCGGTCTGGGCCGACGCGGCCGGCGGGCCCGGCGCTCCGCTCAGGACCAGCGCGGCCAGTGTGGCGATGGTTGCCGTCCGCAATCTCGGCATTGCAGCCTCCTAGGTGACGGTGAGTGCGACGAGGCCGGTGGCGGTGACCCCGCCGGTGTGGCGGAAGCAGATCGTGTAGTTGCCCGATGGCGTGCCGGCGGGGATCGTGCCCCGCACCCTGCCGATGAGGCCGTTGGGACCGGAGAAGACCGTCGTCTCGTTGAGGAGGGCCACCCGGTGGAGGCAGGGCCAGTCCGACGGCCGGCTCAGGGTGAGGACGTACGGGACACCTTCGAGGGCGCCCACGCCGTACAGCGACACGGTGGAGCCCGCCGGCGCCGCGAGCGTCTTGCCGCCGCTGGCGTACCAGGTCTGGCCGGCGATCACCGGCGGCGGCACGAACGTCGTCGCCCTGAAGTCAGGCTCCGACACGGTGTTCGAGCCCCGGTTGACGACGTAGACCTCCGACTGGAAGTTGAAGGGCTGGACGACGGCGACGGGCATGTCTCCCACCGCCACGGTGGCGACCCAGTCACACGGTCGTACTCGTCGATCACGTTGAGGGCGTCGTTGGCCCGCGAGGTCACGTACACCTGCTCCCCGGCCTCGGGGTTGCGGACGTACACCCGCATGTTTCGCTCCGCGAGGGCAACCGCCGGCGCCACGCCAGCCCCCCCCACGACCGCCACTGCAACGATCCGCGCTCTCACCATCGCCGTCCCCATCCGCGGCGGCGGAGACCGGCCGCCGTCAAGGTACAGAGTACGACGGGTGTGGGCCGCCCGGGGCTCGAACCCGGCCCAGAAGCTTAAAAGGCTCCCGCTCTACCCGATGAGCTAACGGCCCTTGGTCGGACAGGTTCGTGGGCTGGTTCGTGGACGACAACCTCCGGTTGGTGGACAAGAACCGCCTACGGGACAACCCGACCAGGTGCCAGCCATCGTAGACGGCCGGCGTCAGCGGATCGCCGGCTTCGCGGCCGGTCAGGCTCCTTCAGGGTCCAGTCCGCCGGATGCGGTCGCGCCGGAGCCACGTCGGGTGATCAGTTGTCGAGTCGGCGCTGCTGCGGGCTCTACCCGCCGCCTTGGAGGCGCCGGAAGCTGTCAAGCCGTTTGAGACAACTCCTCACCGTTTGGTCTGTATGAGTGCCTCCGGGGTTGGCTCGTTGATCCAGGCTGCGACGGGCAGCCTCGGCGGGACCGGCGGCTGGGAGAAGCGCTGCGGGTTGGCGGCG
>DATLHA010000163.1:0-59825 GCA_035540095.1 Acidimicrobiales bacterium
GTCCTCCCCCTCGGCGCCGGGGGCGGGAGGGAGACGCCCGGCGCCGAGGGGGAGGACATGGCCGCCGGGGCCGTGGCCACCGTGGCCATCGACGCCGGCTGCTCGCCGTCGCGGCTCAGGAGGGCCACGGTGGCGATGACCACCGCGGCGGCCACCGCGGCGATCAGCACCGGCGACGACAGCCTGCCGGGGCGCCCGGTTGCAGACCTGGACACGTCGCCGGCCCTAGCTCGCTGCCGCTTCGTTAAGCAGGTTGACCACCGTCGGTGCCAGCCCGGTCAGGCCGGCGCCGATGGCCCCGGCCAGGGCCAGTACCCGGCCCTTGGAGGCGCCGTAGGTGTTGCCCACGTGCTGGGACAGGCCGTAGATGGCGGCGCCGATGAGGATCGACACCAAGCTGCCCCACAGGGCGATCTGGCCGATCCAGTTGATCAGCGTCTGGGCGAAGCTGGCCCCCGGCATGCCCTCGCCGGAGGGGTTGAGCTCGACTTGGGCGAAGAAGCCGAACACGGCGCGCGCCAGCCGCGGGTTGGCGTTGGCGAGCAGTTGCAGCACCAGCATGTGACAGTCCCTCCTGGGGTTCGGCGAAATGGCCTTCACCCCTCTACTGGTGTGCGAGAACCGGAAACGCCACAAAGAAATCTGAATTCTCTTTGTGGCGTTTGGCTCCGCCGCACACCAGTAGAGGGATGTGGGGCACGTTTCTCGCCAACTGATCGGCGTCGGGCTCGTCGTTGCCCCGGCCTGGCCGCGCCGACCAGGCCCCACCCCATGAAGCCCGCGGCCGTGGCCCTGGGAGTGGGCGGGGCGATGATCGCCCTCCTGCTGGCGGTGATGGCCATCGGCGGGATGATGCTGGGGGCGTCGAAGGCGACCGGCGACCCCGCCGGCGACCCCAGCGCCTACGCCGTGGCCGACATTCCTCCCGAGATGCTGGCCATCTACCGCAAGGCAGCCGAGACCTGCCCGGGCCTGTCGTGGTCGGTGTTGGCCGCCATCGGCTCGGTGGAGACCGACCACGGTCGCTCCACGCTGCCCGGGGTGCAGAGCGGGGAGAACTTCGCCGGCGCCGGCGGGCCCATGCAGTTCCTCCAGGGCACCTGGGACGCCTACGGCGTCGACGGCGACGGCGACGGCGACAAGGACCGCTACGACCCCACCGACGCCGTCTTCGGCGCCGCCAACTACCTGTGCGCCAACGGCGCCGGCGATCCCGAGAGGCTGCGGCGGGCCATCTGGCACTACAACCACTCCGAGGCCTACGTCGACGACGTGCTGGCTCGGGCCGCCCGCTACTCCGACGCCGCCAGCCTGACCCCGGCCAGCGCCACCAGCGCCGCGGCCCTGGCCGACAACCCCAACCTCATTCTCACCGAGCGGGCTAGGGCCGACCTGCTCGCCGGCGTCGTCGACCAGCGGGTGGTCGACTACCTGGCCGCCCTGGTGGTCAACCACCGCATCGCGGTCAGTGTGTTCAAGACCGGCCACAACCAGTTCGTGGCCGGCACCAATCGTGTCTCGAACCACTACTCCGGCCGGGCCGTCGACATCTACGCCGTCGACGACGTCGACGTCACCGCCTCGGCCGAGGCGGCCCGGGCCGTGGCCGAGCAGAGCCTGGGATCGGCTGCTCCCCTGCGCCCCGACGAGTTCGGGTCACCGTGGCCAGATCTGGAGCGGTACCCGGGGGCCTTCAGCGACTCCGATCACGCCGATCACCTCCACGCTGGGTGGAGAGCTTCCGTCCTGTTCGGGCTCGACTTCGGCCTCGTCGACGGGCGGCTGGGCCTGCTCGGCGTCGGCCTCCAGCTTGCCCGCGCCGGCCGGCGCCGTCAATGCGGCAAGCACCGCCAGGCCGCGGCCGTTCTGGCCACAGACACCCAGGAGCAGCGGTGAAGCGGGCCCTGGCCGCCTTCGGCGTGGTCGGCGCCTTCGTCGGCGCATGGGCCCTCCTGCGGCCTCCTGGGACCACCCGGCCGCTAACCGCAACCAGCGCCGGGGCTCCCTCGGAGCCGGCACCGTCGTCCACTCCTGCCTCGTCAACGACGTCCACCGTCGCCTCGCCTCCCTGGGCCGCCATCGGCGAGGACGCCCCCACCAAGGCCGGCTACTGGGCCCAGCTCAGCGACCCGGCCCGCTCTAACCTGGGAGCGGCGGTGGCCACCGAAACCAGCCGCCTCGGGGCCGCCCTGCTGCGGGCCGACGCCACCGGAGAGGGGCGCGACGCCTTCTACGGCTATTGGGGTGCCGGCCGGGCCCAGCCCTGTTGTGCCAACGTCGTCGTCCATGCCGCAGGCGCCTCGGCCACCAAGTACCTCGACGTCATCCAGGTCGCCGTCATCTGGTCGGCCACCCGCCTCGACGGCGGCCCGGCCATCAGCGAGACGACCACGGTGTTCTACTTCGCGCGGCGCGGCATCAACTGGGTGGCGCTGCACTCCTGGGAGCTCCCGGGGTGAGCGCGCCGCCCGACGCGGTGGTGGTCGACCTCGGCGCGGTCGGGCGGGCCAGTGCGGCCCTGGCCCGCTGGTACCGGGGCCTGGTGGCCACCGGCGAGGGCGACGTCGACGAGCTCGGCCGGGCCCGGATGGAGCTGGCCACCCTGCCAGCCCAGCCCGGCCGCCTGGGCTGGGCGGTACGGCTCGTCCTCTGCGGGGGCGACGACGCCACCGACGAGGAGGTCGTGGCCGCGGTCAACCTGCTCTGCGACGCCGCCTCGCGGGCCGCCGGACCGTCGGCGCCGACCGCCATCCAGTCCGCCGCGGTGGCGCCACGGCGCCGGCGTCGAGGCCGAGCGGCCACCGTCACCCAGCCGACTCTTCCCGGCCTAGGGCCCGGCGGGGCCGCCTGACTCAGGGGCCTCGGCGGAGGGGGCGGCAGGTGAGAGCTCCCAGTGGCGGATCATCCCGTAGGCGTAAGAGAAGGCGACGCGCCGGGCCTGTTCCCGTTGGCCGGCGATCGTGGCCCACTGGCGCCGGGCCCGATCGGCATCGGCGCCCGGGGCAAGGGCGTCCAGCTCGGTGGCCACGGTGGCCATCGTCTCGGCCACCCGCATCGGGTGAGTCCACAGACGTAGCTCTTCCATGTCGCGGCCGGTGATGTTGGCCAGGTGGAGCAGGGGACACACGACGATGCGCCCGAAGTCCACCCAGAACGCGTCCTTTCCCCGCAGCCGGTCGCTGCCCCATGCCATGGCCGTGGCCAGCACCCGTGTCGCCTCCTCGGCGCCGGCCAAGGTCGACGACGCGGCCACCGGGTCGGGGTGGCGGGGCGGGGGGTTGCGCCACCCCGGCGGCCTGGTCGTCACCCCGTGGGCGATGTCGAAGCCTTCGCCGCAGTAGGGGCAGTGGACGCGATTCGGGCCGTGCCTGCGACGGGCCTGGAGCTCGGCGAGCTGGGAAAGAACGTCGTAGGCCGTCGAGGGATCGAGGCCGGTGTCGCAGCCGGCGGGCAGGGAGGCCACCCGCCGACGCAGCTCGGCCACCTCGGCCGGCCGCAGCACCCTGTTGACCAGCGGCAGCAGCTGGTCCGTAGGCCCGCCATTGGCCGTGCCGGGCCTACGGTCGGCGGGAACCTCCGCCACCACACGGCGAGGACCGGCCTGGCTGCACATTGCCGACCAGGTCCTACAGCACCACGTTCGCCGCGACATCGACCACCGCGGCGGCGAGCATGCTCCACAGCTGGGGGTCTTTGAGCGCGAGCGCCACAAGCCCAAACCCGAGCGTTCCCAGCGCAGGGATCTCTGGTGGCGCGCCGACACCAGCGTTCAGCAACGTGAGCACGATGAGGACCGCCGTCGCCACCACGATCACCACCAGCAGGTTGACAGTCATCGACGTCTCCATCATCGACGTCTCCCTCAAGCCGGTTCTCCCGTAGCAGCAAGGGCGCCCAACCCGGTCCGTGGGTGCGACGCGTAACGCGAACGCTGGGACAGCTCGTCAAAGCGGACCATCACCCGCCGGAGATCGCCCATCAGCCGTTCGATGTCGGAGGCCTCCTCAGCGACCAGCGCGAACAGCGCCTGTTCCCGGCTGCGTTGGAACTCCTCCCAGGTCAGCTCCGGCGGGAACCCGCCAGCCTCGGCCAGCACGTCCCCTGACGATTCGGGCCCGGCCTCCCTGAGCTCCTCCATCCGGCCCTTGATGTCGTCGAGTTGATCGTCGCGGCCCAAGAGGAGGGTGACGAGCCGCGCCAGCGACCGCCCGGCCGCCGAGAGCTGGTAGTCGATGGCACTCGGCGGCGGCAGCAGGAACCAAACCACGGGCAGGTCGAAGGCGAGGGAGATGGCCACCAGCTCCTGGGCGTCGAACAGCCGCCGGCGCTCGCCGTCGAAGGACCGCTCAATGCCTGAAATCGATGCCCTCGGAAGCACCTGGCCGAGGTAAGGGGCGAGCCGGCGGGCCGCCTCCTCCTGGGTCCAGCCCCGCAGCTTGCGGGCGGCGCGGAAGTTGAAGGCCACGACCTGGTTCGCGTCCAGCACCTTGGCCGGCGCCGTCTGTTCACCGGCTGTCTCGGTCACCACGACGGGCTGGGAGCCGGCCCCTGCGGGCGGCCCAGGACGGCGGAGACCCGGTCCACCCCAGTAGAAATCGACTCCTCACCCCGTCGTCGTTCGTTCACGTCGCGCCCCCTCCGCATCGCCCTGTGGGTCCCGGGAACGGCAGGCCCGCTTCAGCCGCTGGTAGAGGCGCTCGGTCTCGTCCTGGAGCGCCTCGGACGGGTCGATGTGGGTCCGGATGGCCCGTACGGCCTCGGTGTGCGCGGCGTCGAGGCCGTCAGGGTCGCCGGCGTCGAACGCCGCCTGGAAGCGCACCCGGTGCAGATCCTCGCGTACCGGCACCACGAGCAGGCCCTGACGGGCGGCCCACTCCGCCAGCTCGGGGTCGCCCGCTTGCAGCGCCCGCTCCCCCAGCTTCTCCGCTGCGTCGGCCACCGCCACCTCGATGTCCGACACCAGGGGCGAGTCGTCGGCCCACGCGAAGTATGCCGACGGGGCATCCGCGAAGGGCCGGCCCCGCACCAGGGCCAATGCCTCCCGAAGCAGCTCAATCGATTCCGCCGACGACGCCGTACCGGCGGCGGCCACCTTGGCCTGGAAACGGCTCCAGGTACAGCGGTAGCGGGGGCCCAGCTTATAGGCCCCATTCCGGGCCGGCGGGAGGTGGGGGCGCCCGAGAGAGTCGTTGCCGAGCGCGGTGCGCAGCCTCGACATGGTCGAGCGCAGGGTGGCGCCCTTGACCGACCCGGCCCGCACGTCGCTGTCGTCGTTGCCGAGGGGCCACAGCGCCTCTTGCAGTCGCGGCCCCGGCACTGGGTGGTCGTCATGGGCACCGAGGTAGGACAGCGCCGCGGCCAACAGGGCGGCCCGCTCGGGGCCGGCGATGGGGTCGACGTCGGCGGCCCAGGTGACCTTGAGGGGCCCCAGGAAGCACACCTCGCCCTCCATCGGCTCCTCGTCGACGTCGCCGGCCGGCGCAGAGCCAGTGGCGGCCACCGGCTCGGGCACGAGGTCGATGACGGGGGCCAGGTCAGCCTGGTCGGCCCGGGCCGCGATCCGACCGGTCAACGCGGCCACCACGTCGGCGTCGATGCGGGAATCCAGCTCGAGGCCGAGTGGCTCAAGCACCGCTCCCCCGTCCGGGCCCAGCACCAGACGCCAGGTGGCGCCGGGCAGCGGCCCGGGGCCGATGAGAGCGAAGCCGGACCGGCGGGGCTGGGCGCGGGCCGCCAGCTGCGACAACGCATCGCCGTCGGCGCCGGGATGGGCCACCACCACTGCAGGGAACCATCCCTCGGCGTTGCCCGGGGCCACCCGGGCGGCCAGCGTGGAGGGCGCGGCGCCCAGGTCCTCGTCGCTGACCAGGCAGGTCAACTGGTCCAGGTCGGCGACGAAGCGAGCCGCGTCGTCGATCGACTCGACCAGGTCCCGCCCGGCCAGCCGCTCATCACCGCCGAGCAAGTAGACGGAGGTGTCGCTGGCCCATGGGGCGCTCGCCATCTCCAGAGCGGCGCCGGCCAAGAACCCCTCGACCCGGGCCGGGTCGCCCTCGACGGCCAGCACGCCGGCCTGCTCCAGGTCGACCAGCACGGGGCCGTCGGGGGTGCTCCCAACGCTGCACAGCGCCGGCACCAGGATCTGGCCCCAGGCCAGTTCTTGCAGCTCGGCCAGCTCCAGGTCGGGATCCAGGGTCCAGGTACGGCCGTCGTCAGCGGAGTCGAAGCGTCCCACCGGCGGGGCCGGTGGGTCCACCACCAGCTCCATGCCCAGCTGGCCCGGCCGCACGCACAGGATGCCCTCCATTCCCCCGCCACCGGCCTCCGCCAACGCCGCGCTGGCATAGCGCAGGGTGGCGTCGACCCAGTGCACAGTGTCCACCTCGGCGATGGCTCGCACCCGGCGCTCCACCGGTTCCGCCACCGGATCCGGCTGCTGGACCAGCTCCCGGCCCCGGCGGCGCCGTCGCTGGGCGGCCATGCCTTCGCGCTTCATGCGCCAAACGAAGATCCCACCGAGCAGGCTTGATACCCCCACTGCCGCCTGTGCCAGCGGCACGCGGGGCGAAGCAGCACCCGACCGCTCCTCTAACTGCGGGGTCGACGTCGCCGCCGATGTCGTGGCGGTGACCGCCGCGGAAGACGAGACCGAGGCCCCAGGACCGGCGGCGGTAGTGGTCGGCAGCGCGGTGCTCGGCGCCATCGATCCCGATGTCGCCGCTGTGGTGATAGGGGTGGCGACGGTGGCGGGCGGAGCGACAGTCACCGGCGCCGACGGCGCCGCCGGCGTCGCTGCGGGAGCCGGCTCCGGCGTTGTGAGCGCGGGCTGGGCGGGCACGCTCCCGGCCGTTGCCGGAGTCGATGCGCCGGCGGGCGCGGGGGCCGCCACCGCAGGAGGAGGGGTCGTCACGACGGGGGCAGCCGGCGTGGCCACAGCGCGAGTGGGGGGGAGGACCTGCACGGCGCCGGCGTAGATCAGGTTCGGGTCGCCCGACGGCACGCCGCCGGCGGACTCGCTGGCCTCGATGATCTCCCGCCAACGGTCCACGATGTCGACCGCCCGCAGCGTCTCGACCGGCACGCCCCGCTGGTGGGCAACGTCCGCCGCCGCGATGTCCCAGAAGTTGTCCCCCGGAGCGACCACCCACCGGCCGGCATCGGTGGCGGTGGGCTCGACCGCGTGAGGGACGTCGGGGGGCAACTCGACGCGGCTCAGGTCGGTAAAGGCCGGGGGCGGCGGCAGGGCCGTTGCCACTGTGGGGTGCTTCGTCCAGCCCCCCGCCGGCTCCTGGGCCACCGCCGGCGCGACGCGGCTGGCGAAGGCCGTAGCCATCATGGACACGGCCACGGTGCCCTCCACGACGCGGCGCACTCCGGGCAGAGTGAACACACCGGCGGCGCGCATGAGGCGGGGGGCACGACACACCGTGGCCAGGAGGTACAGCGTCGTGGTGACGCAGAGCCACGCGACGATGACCAGACCGGCCCACCTGGCCAGCCCCGCCACCACGTCCTCGATCGGGGTGGCGTCGAGCCACTGCCCGAGGTGCTGCCAGTCGACCCGCCAAGCCTCGACCTGGCCGGCCAGACGGAGGAGGACCAGGGCGGCGGCCTCGAAGCCGACCAAGGCGATCAGCGACGCCACAGAGCGCAGCCGTCTCATGCGGTCGCTCCATCTGGGGCCGGCCCGTAGATCATGGGCCCGTCGCTGTCAGCACGGGCCGGACCTCGGCCACCTGGTAGCTCCTGGTGGCCGTCCTCGTGGTAGTGCCTAGGTCGACGCTCTGCACTCCACCGGGGGGGTCGGTGTAGGTGTAGGAGCCAGTCCAGGTAACGGTCAGAGTCATCGTGTAGTCGCCCCTCGTCTCGTACATGTAGGTGCCGGCCGGCGGCCCTCCCCGCCCGCCCGGCGCCCACGCCCGACCCGGCTGGTTGCTCACCACCCGGTAGGGCGGGTTTTGGCGCGACTCGGTGTCACCCGGCCGCCCGCCCATCGTCCACTCCCAGCGCACCGGCGTAGCCGTGGCCCGGGCCGTGTAGCCGCGCAGCTGCACCGTGGCATTGACCGCAGCGCCCCCGTTCGGGTCCCACAGCCAGGTGGCTAATCCGGTCAAACCTTGGTCGGGGTTGACCCCGAAGGTGGGGGTGGCAATCGGCGTCCGCGCCCAGATTTCCGCCGGCGTCGGCGGGGTTTCGGGCGCCGTCGTGGTCCCGGTGCCCGGGGCGTTGGGTGCGGGCGTGGCCGACGTGGCGCAGCCGCTGCGGGTGCTCACCACTTCGCCGGTCTGGGTGTTGGTCAGGTTGTCGACGTAGCTGACGCCCCTGTTGCCGGCGTCGTCGAGGCAGAACGTGCCGGGGCTGAAGGCCTGCTCGCCACCCAGACTGCCGACGTTGGGATACGTCCGCACCCATGTGAGCGGCGGCCCTGACGACCCACCGCTTGACCCGCCGCCACTGCTGGACCCGCCTCCGCCCGATGCCGTCGGTACCACGCCGGTGCTGCCGTTGCTGCTAGCGCCAGAGGTCCCAGTCGACGTCGGCTGGCTGCCCGGTCCTCCCGCCCCTCCGAGCCCGACGCCGACGTCTGATCCGATATTGCCAACTGCCGTGACCGGAGGCGACTGCTGGCCGCCGGCCGGCGAGACCGCCATCATCAGGACGAGCAGGACACCACCCAAAGCAATGAAGTGACGCCGGTGGCTCACAGAGCGTCCACATCGGCCAGGTACCAGCGACCGTCCTTCTGCGCCAGCGTCCAAATGACGCTGTTGCCCACCGCGGTGGCCGGCTTGTTGGCAACCTCCGCGCCGGACTGGTCAACCACCCGGTACTGAGGCGCTGGACCGAAGCGCACGAACACGGCGGCCGCGGTCGGGTTGATGCGGCTGTTGAGCCGCACGATCTCGACCGTTGCCGCCCGCCGCGGCGGATCGTACCGCCACCCTTTGGTGGCCAGGTTGGTCAGCGCCAGCTTGGTGTCGGCATAGCTCGGGTTCGAGGGCAGCGAGTACGTGTCGAGCAGCTCGGGCTTCGGGTGCAGATACAGCCAGTCGCTGTACGCGACCATGCTGCGCACGATGGCATCCCAGTCCTCGCCGGTGTTGACGATCGGCGGCGGTTGGTCGGCGGGAGCCGCCGTTACCGGCGATGTCGGCGAGGCGGCCGGCGGTGAGGCGGCCGTGGCGCCCCCGGCGTCAGTGTTGGCGCGCTGGACGAGCACCGCGGCCAGGCCCACGGCCATGAGGGCCAAGACCAGGCCGAGGACCAGGTTCCGCCACGAGCTCGGCGCCGGTGGCTCCGGCTCACCGGGCGGCGGCGGTGGTGCACCGACGTTCGGAACCGTGGTGATGTCGCTTCCGGCGTTGTGTCGCCAACTCATTCCAGGTCCTCCTTCTCCATAGAACCACTACGGCGATCGTCGCCCCGACGAGATATGCCCACGCCGGGGATGCCCAGACGCCTCACGATGACCTCCTCGGGGTGCTCGCTCCTTCAGCGTGCACGAGCCGACCGGACTCGCCGATAAAGCGAAGCAGCAGCAGCTGCACATTGCGATCGGCGGAGACGGTGATCCGGTCGGGAGTGGCCGAAATCGTGACGTCGACGAACAGTTCGGCGTCGGGCTGCTCGGCGAGGGACTGGCGGGCCAGGGACTCGGCCTGGCCGGGGTCCAGGCTCACCGTGGCGCCGGCTCGGTAGGCGGCCTCGTCGATGCCGTTGGCGCCGGCGGCGGCGGCAGCGTCGACGGCAGCGGACAGGGCGCGGTCGGCGGCGATCAGCCGCCACGCATCGGTGACGAGGTAGATGACGGCGAACAGCACCACCGCCAGGCCCATTGTCCAGATGACCATGGTGAAGCCCGCCTCGTCGCGCCGACGAACGGGACGAAGGAGGGGGCCGACGCGGGGACGGCGAGGACCGGTCACGACACGCTCTCGAAATCCGGAACCCGCTCGGAATGCGAACGCGAGACGGAGCCGCCGGCGATACGGCCGACGCCCGGGATGACGATGGCCGGCAGCACCACTCTGACTGTTGAGGTGTAGACGCCCCCACGCGCCGTCGGATCGCCATCGAAGGCCACCTCAATGTCGCCGGCGTCATAGCCGTGGTTGGTCCAGACCTCCACAGCCCGGGAGCGTCCCTCCTCGGGGTCGGCGGCGGGCGAATGCACCACCGAATGCGCGGCCTCGTAGGCCGCACCGGACGCCGCGTTCAGCCGCCCCGGCCAGTTGAGCGCGGCGGCCGACAGTCCGATGACGGGGAAGATGATGAGCGCCAAGCACAGCAGGAACTCGATGGTCATCGACCCCTTCTCGTCCTGGCGGAGGCGGAATGGGGGCAGCCCGGTGGCCCGCGTCCAAGCCCACAGCTGGTCGGCTCGGATGTGACCGGGTGGCGGTGGCGTACAGGTGCGACAGTCGCGCAGCGGCCGCTCGGTCCGGGACACCAGCTCAGTCGGCCAGGCGTGGCTCATCGGTGGCCCTCGGTGCAGGAGAAGAGCATCAATCCGGCGCGACCTCCTTGCGGGCCGACGCGTCGGCCGTGAGGGTGGTGGAGCGGAACGGCGGGATGCCGCCGGTGACGGGCAGCCGGATGCTCACCGACACCACCCCGGCCGACTCCGAGCAGCTGACGTCGCCGGGGCCCAGGCCCGGCAGGGCGTTAGTCAGGGTCTGCGAGCCCCGGGCCTGGCAGGTGGCCACCGAGTCCACGTCGATGCGGCTCCCGGCCCGCACCGCCTGATCGGCGGCGGCGTGGACGACGCCTTGGGCGTAGGCCCACAGCAGCAGCATCAGCACCATGCAAACGAACAGGAACATGGTCGGCACCAGGACCACGTTCTGCACGGTGGCGCTTCCTCGCTCGTCGATGACCACGACCTCTCGTCCTTCAACCGGCGGCGGCCTCGACCACCTGGTCGAAGATGTTGTTGGCGGCGTCGACCACGCGGTCGCGGGCGGTCGGGATGAGCGCCACCACGACGGCGATGGCCAACATGGCCCACAGCAGGTTCTCGACGGTGTTGGACAGCCCGGCCTCGGGGCCGAGCTGCTCCTGGGACTTCTTGAGCCGGCCGTCGATGGCCAGCCACAACCTCAGCAGCATGTCGTTCATTGGGAGCCCTCTCTTTCGGTGTGCATTTAGGTGATGTGGAACAGGAGGTTGACGGCGGGAGCCCCGACCAGCAGCATCATGACGGCGGCCATGAGCACCGACGGCCCCGCCATGACCACGGTGCGCACGGTGGCCGCGTGCAGGCGGTCGTCGCGGTGGGCGTGGCGGATGTCGGCTGCTTGGTCCAGGAGGGCGTGGGAGATGTTGCCCCCCTTCTCGATTCCGTCGGCCAGGACCCGGTACAGGCGGGCGGCGAACGGCTCGGCGGTGCGCTCGGCCTGGTCGCGCAGTGCCCGCTCGCCGGCGGTACCGGTCTCGATGGCGATGAGCACTCGGCGCAGCTCGTCGGCGATCTCGCCGTGGGCCTCGGCCACGAACTCGGAGATGACGGCCTGGACGTTGAGGCTGGCGTGCAGCTTGACGGCCAGCAGGCCGTTCACCTGCCACAGTTCGGCGCGCATCCTCTCCCTCCGCAGCTTGATCAGCCTCTCCAAGGCGTTGCGCTTGCGCATGAACCCGATGGGCACGGCGAACGCGGCGATCATCAGTCCCGTACGGGGCCCCGACAGCACGCCGCACACCACCCCCAGGAGTACGCCGGCCATGGCAAAGGCGAACTGCTGGTCCCGGAACTGGCGGGGGGTCACATCGTCGAGGCCGGCATGCTCGAGCGCCCGGGCAGTGGCGGCCTCGTCGCGGTGGCCCAGGAAGCGGCTTACCCGGTCCTCGACCGAGCGCAGCATGGGGCGGAAAAAGCGGGCGAAAGCGCTGGCCGGCGGCGGGGCCAGCATTGCCTCCAGCTCTGCGTCCCGTTCGCCGAGGCGCACACGCTGGCCGACGGTGTAGGGGTTGAGGCGCGGCCCGAGCCGGCGTGGCACCCGCCAGAACAGCAGCACCACCGATGCCACGAACACCCCCACGGGCAGGGCGAGGAGGATGCGCTGTGCGATCACGACGCCTCTCCCACCACGCGGGGCTCCGGGTCCTCCCGTGACAGGCGCAGGATCACCAGCAGGTTGGACAGCGACAGAACGGCGCCCAGCAGCAGGACGACGTGGCCGGCGCCGGTCGCGTAGTAGTCGCGGACCTCGGGAGCGGCGGCGCAGGAGAACAGCAGCGCCAGCCACGGGAACCCGAAGGCGATCGCTCCGGTCAGTCGAGGCTCTTGCTGGGCCTGGCGGATCTGCTGGCTGATCCGCTCGTCGGCCCGTACGTCCTCGGCCAGCGCGGCGAGGATGGACAGGGCCACGTCGGTGCCGTGGCGGTTGGCCTCGATCAGCACCCCGATGGCCTTGTCGCTCACCGGCTCGGCCAGCTGCTCCCGCACCCGGACCAGGGCGGCCGCCGGGCTCGATACCCGGGCCCACGCCTCGTAGTTGGCGAACGCCTCGCGCAGGGGCCCCGGCCCCGAGACGGTGAGGTCCACAGTGGCGCCGTGCACCGACAGGCCGCTGCGGAGGGCGCCCAGTACATGCAGGATGCCGTCGGGCCACGCCTCGGTGACGGCGTGGAGGCGAGCCTTTCGGCGCTTCGCGTACCACAGCCGGGGGGCGAAGCCGGCGGCGATGGCCGGCACCAGGCCGATGGCCAGGGCGCCGCTGACCGCCCACGCCAGCGCCATGGCGGCCAGGCCACTCAGCCCGGAGATGGCCGCGAACTGCGCGGGGGTGACCGACAGCCCGGCCTGGGCCAGCCATGCCTGGCGGGAGAGTCGGTTGCGCCGCCGGCCGCCGAGGCTGAAGCGGTCGAGGTGGCCCCCACGCCAGCCCACGAGCATGAACACACACATCCCGGCGGCCAGCGCCCCCAAGAGCCTCATGGCCGAAGCACCCCCACGACGGCGGCTGCCAGCAGCGCCACCACTAGCACCGTGAGCGCCTCCCACAGCAGGCTTCCGCACGACCTCCTGTCGAGCCTCATGGCCGAGCCCCGCTGAGCACGTCGCGCAGGTCGACCCCGGCCGGGAGCAGCCGCTCGAGGCCATCGACCACCGGTGCCGGCGGTTCCAGCTTGGTCCACCGCATCGGGGTGCCGAGGCCGTCGGGGCGCTCGAAGATGGGCACGGAGGTGAAGGCGCGGCTGGCGTCGACGGGGGGCACGACGGCGCGCACCTGGGTCACCTGGTGGAGGTACTTGCCCTCCACCGACACGCCGCGCTCGCAGTGCACCACGAAGTGCAACAGGTCGCTGAACGTCTCCCTGATGGCCTCCGGTTCGGGGCGGTCGGCGTGTCCCCGGCTGAGGCGGGCCAGGCGCTCCAGGGCCCGCTCAGCGTCGGGACCATGAAGGGTGGCGACGAAGCCCGCCCCCACGCCAGCCGCTCCCGTAAGGTCCCACGCCTCCCGGCCCCTTACTTCGCCCACCGCGACAAGGTCGGGGCGCAGCCCGAGCATGAACCGCAGGAGGCCGGCGATGGACCGCTCAGGCCGGTCGTCGACCGGGCCGGGCTTTATCTGGAACGAGCCCCCCAGGTCGTGGTGGAAATCGATCTCCCGGTAGTCCTCCACCAGCAGCGGGCGCATGGACACATCGACGCGCGACAGCAACCCGGACATCACCGTGGTTTTTCCGGCCCCCGTCTCCCCGCTGATGATCACCGCGCCCCTGGCCATGAGGTCCAGGCTGAGGAGCTCGGCGGCGGGCTGGGAGAGCATGTCCCACTCGACGAGGTCATCCATGGACACCGCCCGCACCACGTAGAGGCGGATGGTGGCGTCAAGCACGGCGGCCACGGGGGGAATGGCCGCGGCGAGGCGGCCGGCGCCGTCGAGGATCTGCACGCGGTCGACGACGGGGTGCTCCTGGTCGAGGGGCACGCCGGCGTCGGCAATCAGCTGCATGATGACGTGGCGGTTCCGACGCTCGGTCGTCGGCAGGATGGGGGCCTTCCACCGGCCGTGCTGGAAGTAGCGGATCCGGGCGCCCCGGATGGTGATGTCCTCGACCCCGGGCTGGCGGAACACCCACCCGAGCACCCCGTAGTCGCACACGTCCGAGACGATCTCCGCCACCGTCACCTCGGGGTTGGCCAACGGGGGGTGGACCCCGCGCCCCGCCTTGGTCTGGTAGTCGCCGACGGCGTGCACGGCGACGCGCTCCACGCCGGCGCGGTCGCGAGGGCTGATGTTCTCGGCCAGCAGCAGCCGGTCCACCTCGTCGTAGAGGCGGTCCAGGGGGTCGGGTACGACGTCCAGCGCCGTCATGCCCGCACCTGTGCCGCCAGATCGCGGACTGCGGCCGCCAGCTTGCGCTCCGGAGCGACCCGCCCATCCCAGGACCGGGCCCGGTCGCGCCGGCCCGGTGCGGGCAGCAGCGTGACGGTGCCCGGGCCCGGGGCCAGGCGCGCCACCTTGGCCAGCGCCTCCGCCACGTCGGCGCGCTGCGATCGGGACAGGCCGCTCTGGACCGCCGCCGGGTAGACCGGGGTGACCTCGGTGGTCCGCACCGCGTCGGCGATCCACCCGGTGAGCGCGGCGATGCCCAGGGGCGTGGCCTCTCCTACGGCCACGATGCCCCGGGCCATGGAAACCGCGGTACGGCTCATTGTGAACCGGGGCTGGTCCTCCACGATGGGCCCCACCAATGCCACCACGTAGGCGTGCGCTTCGGCGAGGGCCTCCACGGTGCGCCGCAGCGCCTGGCCCGTGACCGTGGTCCACTGGGCGGGGTCGGCCAGGCCTGCCAGCGCCCACACCCCCGCATCAGGCACCGCCTGCAGGTCCTCGGCCACCAACTGCGAGAGGATGGTGGCGGGCCGGGCCGCGGCGGTGGCCACGTTGGGCTGGGGATGGAGCGCCAGGCGCACGGCCAATGACGGGTCGACCTCGTTGGCGTCGACCACGCACACCGGCAGCTCCCCCCCTGCGAGGGCGCTGGCCAAAGCCACTGCCACCCGCTCCGGGCGCGTGCCTGGCGGTCCGCCGACGGCGATGACCGCGCCGCCGCGCGAGATGGCGGACCGGGCCGGCGGCCGGGGGCGGCTGGCGGCCCCCGCGCTCGCCGGCCAGCGGGCCGCCACCGCGTGCACGGTGGCCACCAGCTCCGCCGGCTCGGCGTCCCACTCCAGCGGGACGTCCGCCCCGGCATCAAGGGCCCGCTGCTTGCGGCGGGCGTCGCCGGGGTCGTAGATGGCGACGATCCCCCGGGAGCGGAGATGCACGTCCTCACAGAACGCGACGGTCAGCCATGGACTGGCGGCGTCGATGACGAGCACGCGCCACTCGCTCTCCCACAGGTCCCCGGGATCGGCAACGATGGCCACCACCTGCACGTCGGTGGAGTAGGCGTGCAGGTGCCGGTTGAGCCGCTGTTGCCACGGATGGGAACTGGCCGCGAACGCCACGGGCACCAAGCCGTTCACCTCCGAACGGTCGTGCTCGTGGTCGGCGCCGGGGACGGCGACGCCGGCGGGGCCCCTGTGGCCCGAACGACGTCGACCTTGCCGCCGGTGATGGCCTGGGCCACCCGGAGGGCGGACCGCTCGTCCACGGCGATCGTCACCGCGTACTTCCCGGGAGAGCCGGCGATGCTCTTACCTCCTTCGGGGGCACCGGCCGCCAGCACCCGGGCGTCAGTGACCACGTAGACCGACTCCCCGCTCGAGCTGTCCACCACGTCGACGACGTCGCCGCGCTGGAGGCTGCCGCTCACGGCATGGGAGGGGTCGATGGGGATGCTCATGGAACGCTGCTGGCTCGGGGCCGCAGCAGCGGCGACATCGCCCTTCGTGACCGGCTCCCCCGCGGCGATCGCGTGGGTCGTCACCTGGCCCGAGATGGCGCCGACGTCCGCAGGGCGCAGCATCGCGTTCAGCGTGGCGTCGGGCAGCCGGGCAGTGACGTACCGGAAGTCGCCGGGCGACAGCTGCTCACCGGCCGCCAGGTCCCGGCCGGCGACTGCCACCTGCCTGCCCCCGCTCTCGCCCGTCGCCACCAGGAACGCCAGCATGGCGAGCACGCCGGCGACCACCGCGACCCATAGAGGGGTAGGGACCTTGCTTCTTCCTCGCCGCTTGGGCAGCGGGCGAGCTGTCGCCGTCGGCCGCGAAACCGCCGGTGGCGGGGCCGTCGTTGCCATGTTGTCGACCTCCTACGACGGTGGGCGTAGCCCGTAGCACGAGGTCGGGGTCGGTCTGACCCTTACTGTCGCTCCTCCCTGGGGTTCGTCATCTGAACTGCAGCGTCCATCCCGAGCGCCGTCAGACCGTGCTCGAGGACCCGCCGGCCACCGGCCACGTCGCCGGCACCGAGAAGTGCCACCACGCTGCGCAGAGAATGCACGGCGGGTCGCGTTCGCCGGCGCCGCCGGTCGGGCACGCCCCTCCACGGGGGCGGTGGGGGAAGTGACCTGCCTCACGGTTACGCCCGGGAGCTCACCACTTCGGATGTCCGCCCGCTCAGTCCGCTCACTGGCCGCCCCTCGGATAGGCGTCTCGCCCCGGGATCGTCCCATTTGCATCCTCCGAACGCAAGGGGTAACAGCACGCCGCGCCGTCAGCCCAGCGCCATCAGTCACCGCCGATGTCGACGACAACCGATGGCGCACACGCCGCAACGTGAGCGCCCCTACTGGTTGGGAGGGAGGACTTGTCGGCGCCCCGTCCTCCGATGGGCCCGTCGCCGAGGCGGCGGTCGCACCGTCGATCGACGGCGCGAGTCGATCTGCAGAATATCGGACTTGGCCGGCGCCGGCCACTATCTCGTCGTCACCGGCCATGGCCCGTTTCGACCTCCTTTTCTAGACCGGGGCGCGACCCCGCTATCTACCTACTGGTGTGCGAGAACGGAAAACGCCACAAAGAAATCTGAGGAATCTTTTGTGGCGTTTGGCTCCGCCGCACACCAGTAGAGGGATAGAGGCCTCTCTTCTGGAGGACGTCGGGCCATGGGCTATGACCGCAACGAGGTGCTTGGGCGCACTGATCTGGCCGAGCTGGCCGACCAGCTCGTCGGCCCGCACAAGGGTCGTGGCGCCGGCGCGACCTGGCCCTGCCCCGACCCCGGCCACGGCAACCAGACGGGCAAGACGCCGCCGGTCAGCATCTTCCGCACCGGCTACGGCGACGAGCGCTGGCGGTGCCACTCCTGCGGGGCGGGCGGTACGGCGATCGACCTGGTGATGACCACCCAGGGCGTGCGCTTCCCCGAGGCCATCGAGCTGCTGGCCCGCCGGGCCGGCGTGGCCGAGGTGGACCGGCCCATGGCCGCCCTTCGCACCGCTCGCATCCAGCGGCCCGAGGCGGCAACGCCCAGCCGCCCCAGCCCGGAGGTGGAGCGTTTCGTGGCCGCCGCCGAGGCCCACCTGTGGTCCGAGCAGGGCCGGCCCATGCGGCGCTGGCTGGCCGAGCGGGGCCTGGGCGAGGAGGTGCTGCGGGCCAACCGCGTGGGCGCCGACCCCGGCCCCGCCGCACTAGACCGGCCCCGGGGCCTGCCCCGGCGCGGGCCCGCCGTCGTGCTGCCCGTGCTGGGCCCCGACGGGGAGGCCACCTATCTCCAGAGCCGCTATCTGAGACCCAACGGGCACAAGTACGACAACCCGTCCGCCGCGTTGGCCGGCGGCCTGCCCCGGACCGCCGAGGTCCGACTGCCCCGACCACCCGCCGATCCCGGCCTGGTCGTGGTCAGCGAGGGCATACCCGACGCCCTGGTGGCGGCCCAGGCCGGCTACCGCGCCGCCGCGGTGCTCGGCGCCGGGGTGCCGGACGAGCGGACCGCGGCCGCCCTGGTACAGCGCTTCCCCACCGAGCGCCTGGTCGTGGCCTTCGACGCCGACGGGCCGGGCCAGGCCGGAGGCGAGCGCCTCCAGGAGCTGCTGGCCGAGCGGGGCGCCGGCGACCGGGTCAGCCGCCTGCAGGTGCCGGCGGCGGCCGGGGATCTGAACGGCTGGCAGCAGCTGGCCGGGCCGGGTTTCGGCGAGCAGCTGGCCCAGGCGATTGCGACACGGACGACGACGACAACCGAAACGGAGCGATCAATGGCAGTCGACCCGTCCCCCCCACCCGTCCCCGCCCCTGCGCCGGCGGTGGCCGAGGCCGCCCGTGAGCCCGAGCCGGCGTCGGAGCCCTGGGAGCGGCTCTATGCGGTCCAGGGCGAGGCAGAGGCAACCATGGCCGTGGCAGCCATGGCCACCGATAGCTCATCCGGCTCGTACGTCGCCCTCAGCCGGCGCGGCGACACCGCGGGCGGCCCGCTCATGGCACCCGAGCCACGAGGCGCGCGTGGCCTCGACAGCGATGGTCTTCGCGAAGCCCAGGCGGCGGCCGCCCGGCTTGAGGCGGCTGAGTGGGCCAAGCCCGACCTGCTCGACCGGTTGGAAGCCATCCGCTACCAGCACGTCTTGGTCGACGACCCGCAGCTGGCGGCGGCGAGTGTGGCACGAGTAGAGCATGCGACGGCTTACTGGACAACGGCGACCGCGGCGAGGGTCGACACCGCTATCGACCAGCCTCTCCTCCACCCGATCGCCGGCTTGCCGCCGGCGCCGGCGATGGCCGCGCTCGACGCGCGGCTGGAGGCCCTGGCCTACCAGCACGTGCTTGTCGACGATCCCTACCTGGCCCAGCTCAACCTCGACACCACCGCATCGACGGTACGGGAATGGTCGAGCGATCTCGGGCGCGGCGTGGATACGGAACTGGTCCCAGCCGACGTCGACCCTGACCTGGCCGGAGCGCAGCGCTGGGCCTTCGCAAACGGGCTCACCCATACTCCCGACCTCACGTCTGCCGCCCCCGTCATCGAGCCCCCGGCGCTCGACGGGTTGGGCATCGACATGTAGGTCGATGCCCGGGAGGACGGAACGGGAGCGAACGGCATGGTTACGACGTTTTGGTTGTCGATCGAATGGCTCCCTCCGGGCGGGCCATCGGCACCCCTGCTGCCAAGTTTCGGGCAGGCGGGACCATCCACTTGGTGCGCGACACGGGACTCCACGAAGAAATCTGAGCTTCTTTGTGGCGTTTGGCCCAGTCGCACACCAGTAGAGGGTATGGGCACAAATTCCGAACTGCGGCGCCGGCTACGCGCTCGCCGCTCCGTCCCGGCCCACGCCGAAACCGGCGGACAAGGAGGTCGGACATGATCAGGCAGCTGTGGCAGGTGGTCGGCGGCGACGTCCGGGTGGCAGTCGATGAGGCCGAGTGGTGGGGAGCGTCGCTGAGCGTCCTCATAGCCGCCGTTCACCACCCGGACGCCTTGGCCACCCGCCAGCCGGAGAGCGATCCGGTGGAGGTGGCTCGCGACGTGCTCGCCGATGTCGACGAGCTCTACGCGGCGGCGGCCTTCGCCGACGCCCAGGCCCGGCGCGCCGACCCGGGGGATCGGCCGGCCTCCGCCTCGGTCCGGCGGGACGGTGCGGAGATCGTGTTCGCTCCGGGCGGCGAGGTGGCCAACCTGGCCCGGTGCCTGGAACTCTTCGCCTCGGCCGTCGTCGACCCCGGCGGGGCCGACGCCGCCGTGGCCCGGGGAGCGACCGCGTACGCCGCGTCGGCGTGGTCGGCCGACATCGGCAAGGCGGCGGGGACGCTGGGTGCAGTCGACCCTCCTCGCCAGCGCGGCACCAGCCCGGAGCCGGCGGCAGTCAATGGCGGCCATGATCGCCGCGCGGCGTCCGATCACGGCGCGGACCGTTGAGCGCGCTGCGCCCTCGACGCGGCGGTCGCGTGGTCCGCCTGGGCTGGGAGCCGGCTCGTGCGATCGGGTCGCGCTCGCTCCTCGATGCCGCCCGGTCCTATGGGGCGCAGGGATGGCCGGTCCTGCCGGTGGCCGGGGTGTCGTCGGCGGGGGAGTGCGGGTGCGGGCGGTCGTGCCAGAGCCCAGGCAAGCACCCGCTTTCCCGCCACGGCGTGCAGGAGGCCACCACCGACCCGGTGCTCATCGAGGAATGGTGGCGGCGGTCACCGGGTGCCAACGTGGGCATCGCCACGGGGGCGGCGTCAGGACTGATCGTCGTCGACCTCGACTTGGCCAAGGGCGGCGAGGAGTCGTTGCAGACGCTGGTCGCCGCCGGGCACCAGCTGGCGCCGACGCTCACCTCACACACCGGGGGGAGAGGGTTGCACCTGTTCTACGCCCAGCCGTCGGGAATCGCCATCGCCGACGCCGTCGGCCGCCTTCCCGGTCTGGCTCAGGCCCTACCCGGCATCGACCTGCGGGGCGACGGCGGGTACGTCGTCGCCCCGCCGAGCATCCACGCCAGTGGCCGCCGGTACCGGTGGGACCGCCGATGGATCGCCGACCTGCCGTCGTGGATGTTGCCTCGGCCGATGGTGCCGACCCGAGCGGCCACCTTCTCGCTCACCGGAGGGGCCAGCGCCTACGGCGCCGGGGCGCTGAGTCGGGAACTGGAGGCCGTTCGGGGCCTGGCTGTGGGCCAGCGGAGCGACGGGCTTCACCGGGCCGCATTCTGTCTGGGCCGACTTGTCGGCGGCGGTGAGCTGGCCGAGGCCTTGGTCTGCGAGACCCTTCTCTGCGCGGCGCTCGCCGTCGGGCTCGGCCAGTTGGAGGCAACAGTCACCATCCGGAGCGGCCTGCGAGCGGGGATGGCGGTCCCGCGGCGGGCCCCGGAAGGGAACTCAGGATGGCAGCCGCTCCAGAAGCCGATGCGGCGATGATCCGCCAGGCGTGGGTCGAGCGGACCCGGCCTCGGCGAACGGAGAGAGTGGCAGGTGTCCACCCAGCCGGTTGAGGGCAATGCCCTGCTCAACGTCGCCGGGGCGGCCGCCTACCTCGGGGTGACCGACGCCTTCGTACGCCGCTTGGTCCTGGAGAAGCGGGTCCGCTACTTCAAGGTGGGCAAGTTCGTACGCTTTCGCCCGGTCGACCTGGACGCGTTCGTAGAGGCGGGCCGACAGGACCCGGTGGAGACTCGCACCCATGTCCGGTCAAGACAACGGCGCGCCGCACGACGTCCCAGCTGAGCGGCGACGGCGATACCGCTCGTAAGGCTGCGAGGGTGGATCGAACCTCCATTCGACACGACCAAAGTAAGCATAAGCGGCCCTACGCCCCGGAAGGGCACCTCGGCCGCGCCTCTGGGAGGGCAGACTGAGCGGTTGTGGGTCGCGTAACTGACCAAGTCCGGCCTGCGTTGGTAGGGACGGATCGCGAGTAGAGGGGGAGAGCCCGACCGATGGCGCATGTTGAGAAGCGAGGACCCGGCCGTTGGCGGGCTCGATACCGCGGGCCAGACGGAAGGGAGCGGTCACAGACCTTCGACCGGAAGGTCGACGCCGAGAGATGGCTTGCCCAGGTGGAGACCGATAAGGCCCGTGGTCAGTGGGTCGACCCTGCTGCGGGGCGCATCACATTCGAGGCGTGGTTCGCCGAATGGATGGCTACGACAACCGATCTTCGGCCGAATACGCGCGCACTCTATGAGTACCTCGGTCGCCGGTATCTCCTGCCCGGTTTCGGCTCGAAGGAGCTGGCCAAGGTGACGGCAATCGACATTCGGCGTTGGCTCGCGGGCATGCGTGGAACGAAGCTGAGCAAGAACACGGTGGCCAAGGCCTACCGGCTGCTATCGCACGTGATGACGACAGCCGCCGATGAGGGTCTGATTGGCCGCTCACCGTGCGTCATAAAGGGCGCCGGCACTGAACATCTGCCGGAGATGCAGTTCGCGACCGTCGACCAAGTGGCGGAGCTCGCCGACGCCGTCGGGCCCCGCTACCGGGCCCTCGTGCTTCTGGCAGCGTTCGGCGGTCTCCGTTGGGGCGAGCTCGGCGGCCTCAGGCGCCGGCGGGTCGACCTGCTGCACCGAACCGTCACGGTCGCCGAGATTCTCACCGAGGTGAACGGCCACCTCGACATCGGGCCCCCCAAGACCGAGGCGGGCCGTAGGACAGTGGTCCTGTCGGCCTTCCTCCTCGACGAGCTCGCTAGCCACCTCGAGCAGCGGGGGGCGCCCGGACCGGAAGGCCTGGTGTTCCCGGCGCCCGAGGGTGGGCCGATGCGACGGTCGAACTTCCGTCGGCGTACCTGGGAGCCGGCCACGCGCGCGGTAGGCGTCCCCGGCCTGCGATTCCACGATCTAAGGCACTCCGCCGGCACCCTCTCGGCGGTTGCCGGCGCGACAACCAAGGAACTCATGGCACGCATGGGCCACTCCTCGCCGCGCGCTGCATTGATCTATCAGCACGCCACGGCGGAGCGCGATGGGGCGATTGCCGACGCTCTCGACCGCCTGGTCGCCGGAACTCTCGCGGCCTCCTCGCGGCCTGAGCCTCCGCTGCCGCTGCGGCCCGCCGACGAAGCAAGCTCCTGACCAGCACTTTTGTGGGTGGAGACGATCGGACTCGAACCGACGACCCCCTGCTTGCAAAGCAGGTGCTCTAGCCAACTGAGCTACGTCCCCTGGCCTGCTGTTTCATCCCCAAAGGGCCTCCTACCCGCCCCTTTCGCGGGGACTCTTCCTCCTTCATGTGTCGGAGTGGGTCGTTGTGTGTCGGGTACGTCGGGGGAAAACTGGGGAAACCTGTCCCCTCGAAACTACGTGGGGGAGATTCGCCCCACGCCCGAGGTTACCTCCGGTGCCGGCCGGCTTTGTCGAAGCACTCGTTCGCAGGCTCATCGGCGTGGGCGAACCCGAGCGGCGGATGGGCGCTCGACGGTGGGGAGAGGACAGCAAGATCGGCGAGCGCCGCTCCATGCGACGATCACCGGGATGTGTCGAACGGACAGGCGCGGCCGGGCCCACCCCAGGCCCGCAGGAGGATCCCGCGATGGGGCTCGGATTGGCATATCAACGGCTCGCCCTTTGCGGGAGGAGTACCCCGGTGGCCAAGACCGCTGTCGTTGGGCCGCACGTCAGCGACGAGTCCGTCATGGCGGCATCGGGACCTGGGGTCCAACCCGGCGACCTGCTTGCGGACCTCGTCGGAGCGGAGCACCGGCGCACCGAGGACCGTTCCCACCTCCCGGGCGACGGTCGACTAGCCCGTTCCCGGCGGTCCTCCGACCAGCACCAGGCGCACCCTCGCCCGCCTCGAGTGGTCGAGGCAGAGCCGAAGCAGGCGGCGGGCAGCCTCCCGCGAGTCGGCCTCGCCCTGGGACCACCGCAGGCACCCGACCTTGGTCCGGACCTGGGCCCGGTAGGCGATGTAGTGGTCGGCCAGCGAGGGCGGCCAGCGGTCGCCGACCGCCTCCCGGTACTGCTCGAGGAAAGAGGCGGCCAGGTCCCCCCGGCCGAGCCGTTCGAGGTCCATGACCAGGAAGGCAACGTCGGCGAGCACGTCCGTGCGGAAGTCGAGGAAGCCCAGGTCGAGACCCTTCTTGAGCTTGTAGGCCCGATCGCCGACGAAGAACACGACCCCGGCATGGGTCTCGGCCACGGCCGCCCCGCCGGAGGCGCCCCGCTCCCGGGGACTGAACGTCATGAGTCGGCACCTCAGGTCGAACGCGCCCGGGGCGACCTCCGGAAGCGCTGAGTCGCCGCACTCGCCGAGCAGTCGCCCTGAGCCACCTCAGCCGGGCGAAGGTCGCAGCAGCCGGCCGACGGCGGCCAGCTCAGGCTCGACGACGCTGACCCGGCCGGTGTCCTCGTCGCGGACCAGGAATGCTTCCGACACCTGGACGGCCAGGGCCGCCAGCTGGGTCACGTTGTCCGGGACCGAGCCGGCGGGCAACCGCTCCCGGTTGGCCTGGAGGAAGGCCGCCGCCGCTCGCACCGCCCCGTGCTCGTCGCTGAACCGCCATCGTCCAACCTGGCGCGCGATCGCCCCCTTCCCGGGATCGTCGCCGGGGTCCAGCCCGGCGGCGGCGAACACCCGGCAGTCGTAGGTGCGGCAGGCTCTCGGGCGGTGCTCGTAGATCGAGCACCGGTCGCCGACCACCATCGGGCGGTGGCCGCGCTCGTCGTACCCGAGCACGACGTGGCCCGCGGGCGCGCGTGGCGCGGGGAACAGCAGCTCGGGCGGGATGCGGGCCAGGGTGTCCGTCTCGTCGGGCCCGATGTGGACGAACTGCGACGACGTGCAGCAGGCCGTGCACCCGCCGCACGGGACGTCCATGCCCCGCTCCCCCCGGAGCGCGCTCCATGTCCTCCAGCCACCTGCGGGAAGCCCCCGCGCTCAGCGGCCGCTCGTCGCTCACGCCGGGGGTCACGTCCGTCTCTGGGAACGGCGCCACAGCCAGTACACCAGGCCGGCCAAGGGCGCCAGCAGGAACCCGAGAGGCCCGAGCTCGCGCGCCGGCGAGCGGAGCCCGAAGCCTTCGGCCACGCCGTCCGGTTCCGGGCTCCGGCCTCAATCGGCGACGGCCGGGCCATTGGCCGAGACTACCCACCGTCGATCCGGTGATCGTCCGACGGCTCCCACGGCGCGAAGTCGATCCCGGTCTCCTCATTCGCCAGACACGTCTCGCACCCGTCCGTCTGGGGCCAGGTGGCAGGCCTGCTTCCCCGGATCAGGCCTCGCAGCCGGCCACGCTGTCGACGCCGGGACCGCCGGTGCAGACGTCGGTCCCGTCGCCGCCGGCGAGCCGGTCGTCGCCCCCCTCACCCCGCAGAAGGTCGTCCCCCGCGCCGCCCGCCAGGTCATCGTCGCCGGCGCCCCCAAACAGCCTGTCGTCGCCGTCACCCCCGGAGATCCAGTCGTTGCCATCGCCCCCGCAGATGACGTCGTCGCCGCCCAGCCCGGCAATCCTGTCGTTGCCACCGAGACCGACGATCACATCCGGCCCGTCCGTGCCGACGAGCGTGTCGTCGCCCTCCGTCCCGACGATGGTGGCCGCGAGCCCGTTGCACACGAGCGGGTCGTCGGGGGCCGTAGGAGCGGGTGATGCACCGCTTCCCACGAGGTTCCGGCTGAAGACACCGCCCGGCGTGTGGACGCCTGTTCGGTTCACGTCGTTGAGCATGTCGTCGAGGGTCGAGTAGGTGACCAGTTGGGCCGGCGCCGACGATTCCCCCTCGACGTTGAAGACGTTCCAGTAGGTCGTTCCGTCCGATCCGCTTCCCACGATGTTCCGGCTGAAGACACCGCCCGGCGTGTGGACGCCTGTTCGGTTCACGTCGTTGAGCATGTCGTCGAGGGTCGAGTAGGTGACCAGTTGGGCCGGCGCCGACGATTCCCCCTCGACGTTGAAGACGTTCCAGTACGTCACACCCTCGTCGAGCGGGGCTGCGCGGACCGGCGTGGCCCCAAGACCGGGCACGACTGCGAGAACGCTCGCGATCGCGAGCATGCCGGCGAGCCTGCGCAGCGCCCGACTCGATCTCGTGCTGGTCGTGGAGCTTCGGGCCCCTTCTAGGTGGTCACTCACTGTGTGCCCCCGCTTCGACCCGCTTCGACCCGTTTCGACTCCGCCAAAAAAAGCTATATTCGCGTCGTCGCTCGGTCAAGCTATGGTCTATAGAAGCATCAACGCAGTGGCGGAGGCGCTGAACGGAACCTTCTAGGCCGAGTGGTCAACCACTCCGGAATCGGTGACATCCCGCCGTTCGAGCACGAGGCCCACTGGTACGGTCAGGACACTCCCGCCCTCATGGCGGGGACTCGTCGCCCATCCGCACGAGCTCGTACACGGCGCTGATCAACTCGCCGAAGAGATCGAGCTGGAGCTGGTTAGACGGCACCGTTTCCGGTTCGGACCGGCGGTGACCTCCTCGTTCCACGGGTGGAAGTGGTCCGAGCACAGCGCCGTCTCGAACCCGGCCTCCTCGGCCTGCCTCGATTCGAGCCTCGTGTGCTGCACGACCACCGGGACATCGGACTTGATGACCCGGCCACGTCTGCACCTGACCGACCTTGCCCACCCGCTCGACCAGGGCTCCGGTGGCGGGGGTTCACGTCCTCGGACAACCACGGGGCTTCGGCCCCACCCCGACGGCCTTCCCGCATCCGACAAGGCGCAGAGTCGGGGTCACGACTAACGCGCGCATCGCATGGGTAGTGCCGCTCAAAGGAGCCGCGACATGAACGAAACCATACGTCTGGGCAGGATTGCCGGCATCAGGGTCGGCCTGAACTGGAGCCTCCTGGTGATCCTGCTCCTGATCACCCTCGGCTTGGCCGGCGGTCGCTTCCCCGCCCTCTACCCCGATCGCGAGCCGGCGGCCTATGTCGTGGCCGCCCTCGTGGCAGGAGTGCTGTTCCTCGCCTCCATCCTCGCCCACGAGATCGGGCACGCGGTCGTGGCCCAGCGCAACGGGATCGAGGTGGATGGCATCACCCTGTGGTTGTTCGGCGGTGTCGCCCGTCTGGCCGGCGAAGCGCAGGATCCGGGAGTGGAGCTGCGGGTGGCCGGGATAGGGCCTCTCATCAGCGTCGTTGTGGCAGTGGTCGCCGGAGTAGCGGCCCTTCTGCTGGACGCCCTCGGCGCTCCCGACCTGGTCGTCGGCGTGGCGGCATGGCTGGGCACCATCAACCTCATTCTGGCCCTCTTCAACCTCGTTCCAGCCGCCCCTCTCGATGGCGGCCGCATCCTGGGGGCGCTGCTGTGGCGCCACCACGGCGATGCCACTCGGGCGCGCGCCACCGCGGCCCGTGGCGGCCGCCTCTTTGGCTTCTTCCTGATGGCCATGGGGCTCGCCCAGTTCGTCGGCGGTGCCGGCATCGGTGGGCTGTGGCTGGTGCTGATCGGCTGGTTCCTGGTCAACGTGGCCCGTGCCGAGGAGGCCAGGGCTGAGATGAAAGGAAGCCTCGGCGATCTCCGTGTCAGAGAGATCATGAGCGCCGACCCCGTGATCGTGCCGCCCGACCTGACTGTTGCGCAGCTGGTCGACGACTACCTGTTCCGCCACCGGTTCTCGGCGTTCCCGATCGGGCGGGACCCTGGCTCCGTCGAAGGTCTCGTGACGCTGTCGCACGTGAAGCGCCTGCCACCCGACCGGCGGGCACGCATGACCCTGCGCCAAGTGGCGTCGCCAGCAGCCGACGTCGCTGTCGGTCCCGACGACCCCGTCTCGGAACTGGTCCTGCGCCTCGATGGCGACCGCAGAGCACTCGTCGTCGAAGACGGGCGGGTGATCGGCATCGTCTCTCCCACCGACATCGTCCGGACCATGGAGCTGGCCGCACTACGGACCCGGTCCAGCGAGCGAGCCTTGACCTGAGCGCAGCCGCGCACCGTGGCGGGTGTCCCGCGGGGGCCGGCGCTCGCACTCGTGACCACACTGCAAACATCGGCGTAAGTCGCCCGCGCCCCAAAGCGGGGAGCGATGGCTTAACATGGCGCGCGTCGCTCATCCGCCCTGTCGGCCCTCCGCGGCCTCGGTGCGACCTCGGGCGCCCGCGACGACCAAGCACAGCGGCTTCCACGACGACGACTCCATTGGAACGGGCGCGGAGAAGGTGCGGGCCGAGGGCAGACAAAACGACAAGGGAGAATGGATGAACGAGTTGGTTGTCGGCGTGGACGGCTCGGACGGGAGCCGGCTCGCATTGCGTTGGAGCATGGTGGTCGCCGAGCGGGCCGGCATACCCGTGCGCGCCGTCGAAGCGTGGAGCTACCCACGGCTGTCAGTGATATCGGGCGCCGGGGACCTGGCGGGACCTGAGGAGATGGACCGGCGAACGGTGCAGGACCTAGAGGCCCTGATCGCCGAGGACCACGGCACCGTGCCCGACTACGTTGGGGTCCAGCCGCTGCGGGGCCCGGCTGCCGGAGCCCTCCTTCAGACGGTCTCCGCCGGCAGCGTCCTCGTGCTCGGCTCGCGGGGTGCCGGCGGGTTCGCGGGGCTGCTTCTCGGGTCGGTCAGCCGGGAGTGCGCCGCGCACGCGCCGTGCCCGGTCGTCGTCGTCAGAGGCGACGAGGCCACGCTGGCGTCCGGCGGCCTCATTCTCGTCGGAAAGGACGGCACCGACGGGGCGGCCGCTGCTCTCGAATGGGCCGTGCACCTCGGGAAGGTCACCGGAGCCCAGGTGGCAACCGTCTTCGCCTGGGAGCCCACACCATCGGAGGTCCGGCCCCGACTGGCTGAGCGCCTGGAGTCCTCGGCCCAGGCCGCGGTCGAGGCCTGGACCGAGGACGTGGGCAACGATGTCCACGCTCTCGAGGTGGAGGGCGATCCGCGGGACAAGCTGGTGGAGGTGGCGGAGACGAGGAAGGCACAGCTCCTCGTCGTGGGCCGCGGCATGACGGGCGGCTTCGGGCGGCGCCCATTGGGTCATGTGGCCAGCGCCGTGCTGGAGGAGAGCACCACGCCGGTGGCCATCATCCCGCTCCCCGAACCGAACAAGGGTTGACGCGCTAGCCGTTCGATCCAGACCGTCCGGCGGCGCGGTCGAGCGCCTCCGCCAGGGGCATGTGGGGCTCGCGGGCAGAGCCGAGGCTGACCACGTCTCGGGGGAACGCGAGGCTCGTCGCCCAGTCAGCCAACAGGCGCGACTTGCGGTCGAGCCCGGGAACCGTGGTCACGTAGTAGAGCCGCCGCAAGAGCCACGGGATGAGCCCGTAGATGGTCTTGTCGAGCACCTTGGCCGCGCCGGCGTACCGGCCGAGGGTGATGAACTCGCCCCGGTTCCGGTGGGCGAACGGCTTCGGGGCCTCACCGCGTAGGACGGCCAGCAGGTTGTCGGCTAGCAGGGCGGCTTGGCGCAGGGCGTACTGGGCCGTCGGAGGGCAGAGACCTCCGGTCGTCAGGTCCGGCACTGCGGCGCAATCCCCGGCGGCCCACGTATTGGGAATGCCCTCGACCTCGAGGGTGGCCCGGACGCAAACCCGGCCCCCTTCGTCGAGCGGTAGGTCGAGCTCTCGCAGGAGTGGATCGGGCCGAGCGCCGGCGGACCACACCAAGAGCCCGGCGTCGAGCTCCTCGCCGTCGGACAGCTTCACCCGGCGTCCGTCGACGTGCTCGACTCGGGTGTCGACGCGTATCTCGATCCCTCGCTCGCGGAGCACGCCCTCGGCGTAGCCGGCCAGGCGGGGGTCGGCGGCAGCGAGTATCCGGTCGGCGGCATCGACGATGATCCACCGCTGGTCGCTCGGGCGGATCGTCGGGAGCCAGCTGGCGGTGGACGCCGCCATGTGTTGCAGCTCGGCAACTGCCTCCACCCCGGCATACCCACCCCCGACGAACACGAACGTGAGGGCGGCGGCCCGCTCGGCCGGGTCCGTCGTGGAGGCAGCCCGCTCGAGGAGGGCGAGCACCTCGTTGTGCAGGTAGAGCGCCTCTCCGAGGGTCCGGAACCCCACAGCATGGTCACCCAGGCCGGGCACTGGGATGACGGCCGTGACGGAACCGAGGGCGACGACGAGCTCGTCGTACGGCAGATCCACCCAGTTCCCGGCGACCGTTTCCACCGTCGCGACCTGCCGGCCCCGATCGACGGCCCGCAGGTGCCCGGTGACGATCCGGCAGGCGGACAGCACGTTGCGCAACGGCACCACAGCCTGGCGAGGTTCCAGCATCCCGGACGCCACTTCGGGCAGCAGTGGCGCGTTCAGCATGAAGTTCTCAGGGTTGACGACGGTGATGGTGGCCTCGCCCCGTCGGAGCCGGCGCTGCAACCGGAGGGCGGTGTGGAGCCCCACGTACCCGGCACCGGCGATGAGGATGTTCGGGGGGGCGAGCACACTCAGCAGATCTGCTCGACGTCGCCACCGCGGCCCGACCCAGCCAGGACCTTCTCGGGCCCGGTGCGGCGCAGCGCCTCGGTGGCGCTCCCTTCCTCCTCGTTGGTGTCGGGACGGACGGCGACACAGACTTTTCCGGGCGGGATCTTGAAGGTGAGCAGCCACGCCTCGCTCGTCCCTACGCTCGTCCGGTACCCGATGATGCCGCCTGCGACGACTCCGGCGACCAGGCCGATCACCGCGGTCCAGATCTCGGGATGCCAGTAGTCGGCGTCGGTGGTGGCGAGGATGATCAATCCGATGGCCAGCCCGAGGGTCGCGCCGGCGACGCCGCCGACGATCGCTCCCTGCTTGGCGGCCGTGGCCGAGTGGCTGATCGTCTGCTCGTCGGCGCGCGAGGTCTTCGGCTTGCGGCGCGCCTGCTTGGCGGCGCTGCCCACCAGCTTGATGTGGTGTGCCGGCACGCCCGCCGACTCCAGCTGGGCGATGGCATCGCGCGCCTCCTCAGCAGACCCGTAGACGCCTACGACGTTCTCGTGCCGAGCAGTTGTCTTGCGTGCCATGGCGCGCGCTCCTTACACATCTTGACGAACGATTCACTGGATCCTTCCCGCCTCCCGTCCCGGCGAACCGCTCCGGGAGCCGAAGTCATCGCCGGAGCGTCAGCAGGTACGCGGCGATGTGGCGGGCTTCAGCCTCGGAGACCTCGAGGTTCGGCATGGGGGATCCGGGGTCGACCTCTTGGGGGTTGCGGATCCACCGGATGAGGTTGCCGGGGGTGTTGGGCAGCCGCCCACCGACGAAGGCCCGTTCGGACCAGGCGATCAGGGGGGGGCCTACGCCGCTGTCGGCTTGGCGGATGCCGGGGATGATGTGACACGACCCGCAGCCGTAGTTGACGATCGCCTCCCGGCCCAGCTCGGGATTGCCGTCGGGGAGGGCGGCCGGCGGGTCGAGGAACCGCTCGCCGCAGGCGAAGAGCAGGACGGCGAGGGCGGGAAGGCACACGGCGAGAACCGGCGACCGGCGATGCCCGGACCGATGACGCCGGCTCACGATCGCGACCCCGCTGGTGCCGTCGGGAGCGTGGCTACGGCCGGAAGCTCCGGCTCCGAGCCGTTCCTGGCCGCCGCTAGCCAGTGGGCGGCGACCACCACGGCAGCGAAGACGTAGACCAACCCCCCGCCCATCCACATCCCGACGGCCGCAACCTGCTGGTCCTCCAGGGGCGTGAGCCCGAAGCGCGCCGCCCCGGCGGCGTGGACCGTATACGCCACCCGGCCGGAGAAGGCGAGGAGGACGCCGAGGGCGGCCCCCGATCCTCCGGCCACGAAAAGGCCGAGGAGCGCGTGTGGCTGGAAACCGCGACGGTCGAGGCGCATCACCTCGGACCAGAACAACAGACCCGTGCCGACCAGCATGGCGTGCTCGACAGCGTGGATGACAGGATCCAGCACGGCCGCCTCGTAGAGGACGGGGATGTGCCAGGCCCACAGCACGAGCGTCGCAGCGGTGACGGTGAGGACCATCCCCGTCCCCGGCCCGGCGACGAGCAGCAGGGTGTGGGCGCGGCGCCCGGCTCGGGCGACAGGCCCGATCCAGCCCGCGGGCGGGAGCGACAGCAGTCGCCGGCCGGGGCGGCCGAGGAGGAGCAGCGGGGGAGCCACCGCGGCGAGGAGCACGTGCTGAGCCATGTGGGCGGAGAACAGTTCGGCAGCCAGATCGTGCAGCGGACCGGCGAGGGCGATGGCGAGGACGAAGACCCCACCGGCGAAGGGGAAACGGTCGCGTGTGCCGAGACCCGCGCCGCGCCGGCGGCCCTCTGCGACGGCGTAGGCGACGACGAGGGCGCCGAGGGCCACGAAGACCTGCGGCGTGCCGGCGACGGTGTGGGCCAGCAGTGGACGGAGGGTCACTGGCATGGGTCCATGTAGAACGGGGCGAGGCCCTCCATGACGACGGCGAGGGTGAACATCACCGACAGGAGCACGCCCATCACGGCCAGGAGATGCGAGCGGGTGCCCGGACGCTCGCCGTCGGCGCGCCCGTGCTCCCACCGGCGCCAGCCCCGCCAGGCAATGACTCCGGCGGCGGCCGACAGGGCGAGGGCGAGCACGGTCGTGGCGTGGATCGTCCAGGTCCGCCCGCTGGCGCACGCGTAGGGCACGAGTGCAGAGGCCACCGAGATCCGCACGAGCCAGACGACCGGTGCGCCGAGGATGCCGTACCAAAGGAGGACGGTCTCGAGCAACGGGCGGGACACACCGCCCCGCAGCAGCGGGGGGGCCGCCGAGCCCGCGTCCGTCGGGCTCGTCACTGCACGGCCGGGTCGAGGAGGGGGCCGAGGAAAAGGGTGGCGAACAGGACGATCCCGCAGACGACGGCCCAGTACCAGAACAAGGCGGCCAGGCGGACACCCTCGTGGTACTCGGCCGAGAAGTGGCCGAGCCAGGCGCGGGCCTGGGTGGCGAAGTTGAGGATGAGGGCGATCACCAGGTTGATCGTGTGGAATGCCGAGAGCGTCACGAACAGCGAGGTGTAGGCGTTGACGTCGTGGGCGAAGCCGAGGCCGGCGTAACCGCGGGCCTGCATCCCGAGAATGACGACACCGAGAACCGCGGCCGTCGCCAGCCAGAGGCGCAGCTCGCGCTGCCGCCCGGCGCCGATGGCGCGCCCGGCGAGCAGGACGGGCACCGTGCTCGCCACCAGGAGGGCGAGCCCGATGGCCGGAGTGCCCACAGCCGGGCGGCGGATGCCGTCCAGTGGCCATTCACTGTTGTGGAACATCAGCATGAAGTAGGCGAAGACCAGGGACGCAAGAAGTGTGGCGACGGCACTCAGGCCGAGGAGCAACCCGAGCCAGACCGGTGGGCGCCGGCGAGGCTCGCCGGCACGTGGCCGTCGGAGAAGAGTCGCATCGACGTGGACGCTCACTCGTGCGTCCGTTCTGAACCGGTCCACAGCCAGCATGCCAGTGAGCCGACGATGGCGCCCAACCCGATGCCACCGAGGACGATCGAGTCGATCATGACCGCGAACAGGAACAGGACGATGGCCAGGGCGGCGATGAGTGGCCAGAGCGAGTTGCCGGGGAGCTCCAGGATCTCGATGGCCTCGGCGTCGAGGACCGTGGTCCCGACGATCTCCCGCCGGTGCCCTTGGAGTTCGTCGAGCAGCCCCGGCTGACCACGAGGGGCAGCGCCCTCGGGCTCCCACAGCGGATACAGGCTGCTCACCGTCGGCCCGGCGGCGAAGTTGTACGCCGGCGCGGGCGACGAGGTGGCCCACTCGAGGCCTGGGGCGTCCCAGGGGTTGTCTCCGGCCGGTCGCCCACGTGACCAGTTGATGGCCATGTTGGCCGTGTAGACGAGGAAGCCGGCCACGGTGACGTAGGTGCCGAGGGTGGACACCAGGTTGTAGAAGTCCCATCCCAGACCGGACTGGAACGTGTAGACGCGGCGGGGCATGCCGAGGAACCCGAGGATGTGCTGCGGGAAGAACGTCAGGTTCATCCCTCCGAAGATCAGCCAGAACGCGATCTTCCCCAACCGCTCGTCGAGCATGCGGCCCGTCATCTTCGGGAACCAGTAGTGGAGGCCCCCGAGGATCGGCAGCACCACCCCGCCGATCAGCACGTAGTGGAAGTGGGCGACGACGAAGAAGGTGTCGTGCACCTGCCAGTCGAACGCCACCGACGCCACCATGACGCCCGTGATCCCGCCCAGGACGAACACGAGCACGAAGCCGACGATGTAGAGGAGCGGGGTGCTCCACACGAGCTTGCCGCGCCACAACGTGGCGATGAGCGCGAAGACCTGCACGCCGCTGGGGATGGCGATGGCCATGCTCGCCGCGGTGAAGAACGCCATCGCCAGCGCGGGCAGCCCGGCGGCGAACATGTGGTGGACCCAGAGCCCGAAGCTGATGAACCCGATGGCCACCAGCGAGACGACGACCAGCGGGTAGCCCACGATCCCCCGACGGGTGAAGGCGGGGACCATGGTGGCGAGCATGCCGACGGCCGGAATCAGCATGATGTAGACCTCCGGATGACCGAAGATCCAGAAGAGGTGCTGCCACAGGATCGGGTCACCGCCCGCCATCGGATTGTAGAAGTGCGTACCGATCTTGCGGTCGAGCTCGAGCAGTAGGCCCCCGGCGACCAGCGGCGGGAAGGCGAAGAGGATCATCAGCGAGGTCACCAGGACGCCCCACACGAAGACCGGGATCCGGTTGAGCGACATGCCGGGAGCGCGGTGGCGGGCGATGCAGACGACCAGTTCGAGGGCTCCGACGATACCGACGATCTCGGTCATGGTCACACCCAAGAGCCAGAAGTCGATGCTCGTGTCGGGGCGGAACTGGGGGCCGCTGAGGGGCGGGTAGTTGAACCATCCTCCGTCGGGCACCGAACCCGTGAACAGGCTCCAGTACAGGAAGATGCCACCGAACAGGTAGAGCCAGTATCCGAAGGCGTTCAGGCGGGGGAAGGGGAGATCCCGGCTCCCGATCATCATCGGGACCAGGTACATCGCCAGCCCCTCGATCATGGGCACGGCGAAGAGGAACATCATCGTCGTGCCGTGAAGGGTGAAGGCCTGGTTGTAGGCGTCTGGGCCGAGGAAGCCCTGCTCGGGGCCGATCAACTGTGTGCGTATCAGCGCAGCCTGCAGGCCCCCGATGAGCAGGAATATGAACGCGGTGACGATGAACCGGAACCCGATGGCCTTGTGGTTCACGTTCGACAGCCAGCCGATGAACCCCGGCGGCGTGGCCCACGCCCGGTCGAGATCGGCGGTTTGAACCGACGGCCGGGTGTCTTCGGTGGTCGTCACGTCAGCGACTCCATGTAGGCCAGGAGCGCCAACAGCTCGTCGGGCGCGAGCTTGGTCGGAGGCATGAGGTTGCCGGGCTTGATCGCCTGCGGGTCGCTGATCCAGCCTCCGAGGTGCCCGCGGGTGTTGGGCCGGACGCCGGCTCCCAAGGTGCGGCGGCTGGCGAAGTGGGTGAGGTCGGGGCCGACGTCGGCAGTGGCGGTCGTGCCTCGTACACGGTGGCACGCGCCACACGGGGTCCGCACGAACACCTCCTCACCCCGTTGGGTCAACGGGTCGGTGGGCTGCTGACGCGGCTGTCCCTGGCGGTCGAGCCAAGCGTCGAAGTCGTCGGGAGGCTGGGCCACCACCAGCAACAGCATGTTGGCGTGCTGGACGCCGCAGTACTCGGCGCACTGGCCCCGGAACTCGCCCGGTCGATCGGCCTGGATGCGTAGGGCGTGCCGCACCCCGGGCACCAGGTCGAGCTTGCCCGCCAGCTCGGGGACCCAGAAGCTGTGAATGACGTCCCGGCTGGTCAGGATGAGATCGACCGGCCGGCCCGTCGGGATGTGGATTTCGTTGGCGGTGATGGCGTCGGAACGACCGAGGTAGCGCACCTCCCACCAGAACTTGTAGCCGATGACCTCGACCTGCAGCCCACTCGTGCCGCGCCGGTCGTAGATGCGGCCTCCCACGGAGTAGCTCACGAGGACGAGGGCGACGATGACGACCGTCGTCATGCCCACGCCTGCGCCCCAGATCAGGGCCCGGCCCTCCCCGGGCGTGGCGGCAACCGGTTCCTGCGCCTTCCCCCGCCGCCGGAGGACGACGAGGAGCAGGGCGACGACGAACACGTACACGGCGAGGCCGAGCCAGAACATGAGCCACCAGAGCCCGGCGATGTCCCGGGCGCTGGGCCCCTTGGGGGACAGCGCCGACCCGTCCCCGCAGGCCGCCAGGGCGCCGAGCGCGCCGGCGCAAGCGAGGAGCGTGCCGGCGCGACGGCTCACCCGCCCCGCTCCCAGAACCCCGGCCCCACCGGCTCGTCGAAGTCGGCCTGGGCCCGCAGGAAGCCTTCGCCGTCGACGAACAGCGGCAGTTGGGGGAGGGATCGAGGGGCGGGGCCGGCGATGGGCCGGGCCCCGTCGGTGACGTCGAACACAGCCTGCTCGCAGGGGCAGAAGAGGCGCTGGGTGCGCTGGTCGTAGAGACCCACGGGGCAGCCGGCGTGCGTGCACGTCTTGGAGTAGGCCACGTAGCCGTCGGGTGCCCACCCCTCGCGGCCCGGAGGGGTGCGCAGGTCGCCGGGACGGGTGCGGATGAGTACCACGTGGGAGTCGGCGGCACTGGGAGCGTTCTCGGGCCACGCCGTCACGAATCCGCCGACGGCCAGGTCGTCGACGCGCACGGGCTGCCCCTTCTCGTTCACGAGCCGCGCCCCAGGGCTCCACGCGGTGCTGAACAGCGCCCGGCCGGGACGGGGGCCCAGGGCCCGTACGGGCAGGAGCAGGGCACCACCGACCGCCGCCGCCGCCCCGCCGAGTAGCGCGAAGAGCAGCGAGCGGCGCCGGATCGCCATTCCCCGTTCCTCGAGGGTGGCGGACAGAACCTCCCGCTCGTGTGCCTCGGTGGCCGTGGGCGACCAGTCCTCGACGACGTGGTCGGCGGGGACGAGCCGCTGGCCGATGACACCGAGGGCGACAGCCAGCCCGGCGAAGGCTCCGGCCAGCAGGAGCCCCTGCACCTGGATCGAGGCGTCCCGCACGAACGCCAGTGCAAAGCCGAGGGCACAGAGAATGGCCAGCACCAAGGCGGCGGTGGCCCACCGGGCCGCTCGCCGGAGGACTTGCGGCGGCGGCGTCACGTCCTCTCCCCGAGCAGGCGGGCGGCGCAGAGCAGGAGCCCGATCCCGATCAGCCAGGCGACAATGCCCTCGGTGAGCGGCCCGACCCTGAACAGGTGGTAGCCCCCTCGGTCGTCCGGTTCCTGTAGGTACAACACGTAGCGCACTATGGCATTGACCTCCTGGTCGCTGAGGGTCTGAGGCGAGAAGACCGGCATGCCTCCGGGCCCGATCCGAATGGACTCGGCCACCTCCCTGGCCGTGGCGTGCCACAGTGCCGGAGACGTGCGCCCGCTGAGGAGAGGGAAGCCGGCGCCCGTGGCCCCATGGCACGGGCCGCAGTGAAGGCGGTACAGCTCACCTCCGGGACCGAGCTCACCCGCTTGGGGGTTGACGGCAGGACTGGGCGGGCCGCCGCCCAGGCGGACGACGTGGTCGACGACCGCGGCGATCTCCTCGGGAGAGTAGATCGGCGGGCGCCGGCGGATGAGGTCGGCGGGATCGGAGATGGGCATCCGGCCGGTGGTCAGATAGAAGTGGTTGGCGGCCTCCCCGGTCCCGACCAGGCTGGGCCCTCGCGCGGTGCCTTCGATGCTGTTTCCGTGGCACCAGGCGCAGTCTCGGAGATAGAGCTGCGCTCCCCAGGCTTCGCCGGCGGCAGGTGAAGGCGGGGGCGGCGGAGGCGGAGGCGGTACCTGAGCCGAGGTCGGCGACGGCGGTGCCACGAGGAGAAAGGCAGCCACGGCGAGGGCGGCAATGCCGGCAGCCACCGTCACGGGTGCCCCACGACCACGGGCACGGGTGTCGCCGTAGGGCGCTGCTCCTGCGACGACGAGCGCCGGCCAATGGAGGATCGCCGGACGGGGAGCCTGGCCCGGACGTGAAAGCTCAGAGTCGCCGACCGAGTCCTGCGCCTGCCAGATCTCGCCGTCCCGCCGCTGGACCGGCAACGACTGTCAGCGGAGTGATGCACTGCCGCACCCTTGCCGACCCGGCGGCTCCAGATGCGTTCGGGCCGCCGCGCGTGGGCACGGCGGCACTTTAGCTCAGCTCCTCTGGTCCCGGATAGCACGGCGGAGCCGCTGACGGATCCGTGTTCGCTGCCCCTCCCTGGGGTAACGAGATCAAATGAGGTGCTCGGCTGCCCGCGTCATCTTCTTCGCCATGGCCGACTGAAGCGTGTTACCTGAGGGCGGCGCATCCGTGAGTAGCCAGGAGACGCCGGCAGAGGGAGCGACGGGGTGGACCGAGGGCCTCCGCCGTTCGGGCGCGACGGCGTGGGCGGTCGTCGGCCTTTCGGTGATGCTGTCCATCCTCCTCTGGCTGGCGTGGCTCGTGCGGGTCATCCTCCCCCCCTTGCTCCTGGCCGGTGTGATCGTGCTGCTGCTGAACCCGCTGGTCGTCCGGCTCGAGCGGAGGGGTCTCCCCCGTGTCGCCGCGGTCGCTCTGCTCTATCTCGCCGGTCTCGCCCTGTTGGTGCTCATGGTCGTGTCGATCGTGCCGGTGGTTCGGGCGCAGGTGGTGGACTTCCGCGGCCAGTGGCCGGAGGTGAAGGAGCGCGTGGAGGGCTGGATCGCCGACCGTGAGAACGACATGCAGGGGACACCGCTCGAGTTCAGCCGCGAGGAGGTGGCCGAGCAGCTCAACGGCCTCGTCACCGAACGGCTTCCTCAGCTCTGGCGGGCGGGCGACCGCGTGGTCAACGTGGTGATCGTCCTGTTGACCGGTCCCGCTATCGCGTTCTACCTGCTATCGGACCTCCCAGGGGTGCGCGGCCGCATTCAAGGTCTGCTGCCTCCCCGGGCGGCCCCCGAAGTGACCCTGGTCGCTCGAAGGCTCCACGCCGTGGTTGGCGGCTTCGTGCGCGGTCAGATCGTCGTTGCCACCATCGTGGGGATACTGACGGCGATCGGCTTGGCCCTGATCGGTCTGCCGTTCTGGGCTCTACTGGGGGTCATCGCCGGCGTGGCTGACCTCGTTCCCCTGATCGGCCCCATCGTCGGTGGAGTGCCCGCGGTCGTGATCGCCCTCATGACCCGGGACGTGACGACCGCGATCTGGGTCGTGGTCGTGATGGTCGGAGTTCAGCAGGTGGAGAGCCACGTCATCAGCCCTCTCGTCCTCCATCGGACGGTGAAGCTTCACCCTGCGGCCGTACTGTTGGCGTTGCTCGCCGGCGCCAGCTTGGGCGGCATTCTCGGCATGCTCGTCGCCGCGCCCACGGTAGCTGCCCTCAAGGTGGTCGTCGGCCACCTGTGGAGGGTGCATGTGCTGGGGCAGCCACCTGAGGAGCTCGAGGACTTGGTGGGCTCGGCCCAGGCTCGGGAAAGGTTGTGGATCCCGGCACGCCGGGCCGAGCGAGATCGCCCACCGAGGGACCCCGGAGGCGGCGACTCAGCAGTGACCGTCCCGACCGGGGCGGGCGATTAGCGCCGGCACGCCGACCGTTTCTGACGGCCGATGGAGAAGAGATGCGCCAACGGTCAGGCTCCTACCTGCTCGGTGGAGGGCGAGGCACGACCCACGGCAACGAGAGCCCGCCACGTGACAACCCCGACGATGACCGGCACGACGAGGATGGCGATGCGCAGCGCGCCGGTGACCCGGAAGATCGGTTGGTCGAGTAGGCGGGAGATGGTGTCGTTCATCCCGGCCAACGTGAGCAGCGCATAGAAACTGACGACGCCGGCGCCGATCCCGGTCCGGAGGGGGTGGTCCCGGGGACGGTCGAGGAGCTGATGCTCGCCCCGGTCGCCGGTGAAGCGAGCTTCGAGGAACGGCCAGGCGTAGAGCCCCAGAAAAGTGAGCGCCGGGAGGAGAACCCCGGGAAAGAACGGGTTGGCGATCATGCGACCCAGACCTCGGAACTCCCAGTTGGGGAAGGTGCGCAGAGCTCCGTCCATCCATCCCCAGTACCAGTCGGGCTGAGCCGGAGCAGTGGTGGTGCTCGGGTTGAAGGGGCCGTAGAGCCATACGGGGTTGATCTGGAAGAGGGCGCCCAAGGCGACGAGGACGGCGACCACCGCGCACAACAGCCCGGTCGTCCGGGCCATGTATGCGGGCCAGAGCGGGGGCCCCACGACGTTCTTGTCGGTGCGCTTCTCGCCGGGGAACTGCGTGTGCTTCTGGTGCCAGAGGATCGCCATGTGGATGCCAAGCAGGGTGGCGATCCCCACCGGCAGCAGGAGGACGTGGAATGCGAAGAGGCGGGGGATCAGCTGCGGCGAGGGGAACTCGCCGCCGAGGAGCAGGAAGAGCAACCACGTCCCGACGACGGGAATCGACTGCAGGACTCCCGTGCCGATCCGCAACGCCGCGCCCGAGAGCAGGTCCCCGGGGAGGCTGTAGCCGGTGTAGCCGGTGAAGAGGGCGAGGAGCAGCATGGTCACGCCGACCAGCCAGTTGACCTCCCGGGGGCGACGGAAAGCCCCCGTGAAGAACACCCGCATCAGATGCAGGACGATCGCGGCGACAAAGACGAGTGCTGTCCAATGGTGGACCTGGCGGACGAGGAGCCCGGCCCGGACGTCGAAGGTCACGTCGAGGACCGACGCGTAGGCCTGGGACACCTCGACTCCCCGCAGTGGCTCGTAGCTGCCGTCGTACACCACCACCGCAGCGCTGGGGCGGAAAAACAGCGTCAGGAACAGCCCGGTGGCCACGAGCACTGCGAAGCAGTACATGGCGATCTCGCCGAGGAGGAACGACCAGTGGTCTGGGAAGGCCTTGTTCAGCGCCCGTCGCGCCCAGCCGCCGAGTCCCAGGCGATCGTCGAGCCAACGCGCGATGGGCGTGAGCCCGAGATCACGGGTCATTCCCGGGAAGCGGCCTCTGGGGTGCTGAACCAGCTGCCCTCCCAGGTCGGCGCCGTACTGTGCTGGCTGCCGCTCGGAGGCACCGCGGCACTCTAGCCGGGCACCGCTCGGGTCCAGGTCGCCCGCATCCGTCCGAGAGCGACGCCGCTCGGGTCGTCGCTGCCCGTATCCTCGCAGGATGGAGCTCGAGAACGCCGCCGGCGACGGTCGAGGAGGGTGACCCTGGAGCACCCCGTCATCGTGTTCGGCGACGATCAGTCGGCACACGCCGATCGGGCCTGGCTCTGGATCAACAACCAACGGTGGCCGGGGTGGTCGGTGGACGTCGTGACCGCGGTCCAGGAACGAGACGACGTCATGAGCGACGAACTGCCGGTCAGCCTCACCGAGTGGCAACCAGACTCGCCGAGAAAGGCGTTCGCCGAGACGGGCATCGCATCGGTGCGACACCTGCGTTCGACGGGCAACCCCGCACGGGTTCTCGGATCGTGCCGCCACGCGTCGCTTGTTGTCGTGGGGCCCAGAGGGACGAACCCACTCAAGAACATGTTCCTGGGCAGTACCGCTGACAACCTCCTGCGAGAGCCACCAGCGCCACTCGTCATTGCCAAGACTCCTGGACCGGCGACACGGGTACTCGTCTGCACGGACGGCTCACCCAACGCCCGGCGCGCCGCGGAGACGTTTGCGGGGCTTCCGCTGGCCGGTCACACCGACCACGTCGGCGTGATCGGCGTGATCGGTGTTGTCGCGATGGCGGTGCCCGACCAGCGCGGCCAGATCGACAAAGGCGTCGATGCGGCGGCGGAGTTGCTGTCCGCACGGAACCCCGAGCCCATCCGCGTCGAGAGTGAAGGCGACGTCGCAACGGCCCTGCTGGAGCACGCCACTGGCCTTCGGACACAGCTCGTCGTCCTGGGCACACGGGGCTTCGTCGGTTTGCGCCGGATCGTACGATTGGGATCCACCGCGGGCGCCGTCGTGCGGACCGCTGCCGCTTCGGTCCTGGTCGTGCCAGAGGGGTAACCGGGGCGGCGCGTGATGTGCCCGGGCGGAGTCGCATCGTTCTCCTCGGCGCTCCGAGCGTCAGTGGCCCCGGCCCCTGACGAAGGAACGTAGCGCCCGCCACACGAGGAAGCCGGCGAGGGCGCCGAGGGCAACCAAGGTCAGGACGATCCAACCGGCCAGCCGGAGCACCTCGCCGAGGAACCCCCCCGCGGCGGCGACAACGAGGATCAGGACCACGAGCAGGAAGGTCATCCGTCGGCGCTTCTACCGATCGCGGTTGGCCTGGGCCCGCCGGGTGGCGGCGCCTCGGCTGGCGGCGATGCGAGTCTGCGGGGCGCGGATCGCGGCCTGGTTCGACGCCGACGCCCGGTCGGACATGAAGGCACCCTTCGCCGGAGCGGCAGCAGCCTTCCTCGATCGCCGCTCCGCCCTGTTCACGGGTGCCCGTTGCGCCGCCTTTCGGTCGAGCACCGCCCTCCTCGCGGCCCGGCGCTCGTCCGCCTCCAGCCGCTCACGCCGCTTCTCGAGGCGGTCGAGGGCCTCGCCGAAGATGGTGGCCTTCACGTCGGTCCGCTCGTTGGCCGTATGGGCGGCGCCCCTCGCGCCGGCCCGCTCACGTGTGGCGGTGTTCTGTCGCTTGGCGAGGTCGCGGTACTTGTCACGGGCTCTGCGCGTCCGTGTGATCGTCTGCCCGAGCGCCTTGCGGTCGAGCTCGCCGATGTGGTCCGCGAGCGACGAGATGAACAGTTTGTACTCGGTGTCATTGAGTAGAGGGCGGGCCTGGTTGCGGTTGTACGTCACCGCCTATGCCTTTCCCACCGGCGACTCCCGGAACCGTCTTCAAGCCGGTGGCGCCCTGACGGTGACGTCGACGACGGGCGAGGGGGACGACCGTGGAGGTGATCGTTCCCCTGAGCTGAGGCCGGTTGCCCGCCCGGGGGGGCGGCGACATCGGGGATGCCAACCGAGTGCTTACCGGCTGGCCACCTCCCTCCGGTGACCTCAGGGCATGCGGATCTCCTCCACGCCGGCGTCGCCGTAGTACCGGAAGTACAGGACGTTGTTGGCCGACAGCCCCCGGATGGCACGGTTGGCGTCCGCCCGCTGGGGGGCACGGATCCACATGAAGGCCCGGCCGGCACGGGCGTAGTCCAGCAGGAGGTGGAGCACCTCGGTGTCGATCGTCACCTTCTCCACCAGCCGCTGGGCCGTGCTGCGCTGGGCGAGGAACCGCTCGCGTTCCTCGATCACCTGGGCGCCGGGGTGGATCCTTCGCTCATCCTCACCGAAGCCGGCCGCCTCGAGCGCTTCCCCGGCCCGTTGCGCCTCGGCCTCGTCGGCGAGCACGACCAACAGGAACCCCCGCGGGTTGAACACCCATGGGCGCGCCGCCGGATCAGGATCCCGGTCGGTCATCCCCCACGGCCACACGACGTCCTTCGAGCTCATCGCCGCCCGGATCGTAGGCAGTTCCGCCGCTGTTCACACATTCGACATATCACCCCGTTGCCGTAGTCGCCCGCCAATGGGACACTTGCAGGCAGGGAACCGTTCGTGACGGAGGTCCGAGTGCGGCTGTCGCCTGGCAGGTGGGCAGTGCTGGTGGCCATGGGGGCCTTCATCGTGGGGGTGGCGGCCTCGGCTTTCGCCTGCGCCAACCTGGCCACCCTGAACCTGAGCGTCGGAGCCGCCCGTCCCGGGACGACGGTCACCTTCACCGGCACCGGCTTCGCCGTGCCGAGGGCGAGCACGGGCCTCACGCCCACTCCGGTGGTCGTCCACTGGGAGCGGGAGGACGGCCCGGTCATCGCCGAGGTCGTCCCCAACCGGTACGGGACGCTCGCGGCCGAGTTCACCGTGCCGGAGACCCGGCCCGGCACCTACGTCATCGTGGCCACCCAGAAGACCCCCCGGCGGGCCCCCGGGGCACCCGAGGACCAGGCGCCGGCCTACTTCGCCGAGCCCGGTACTCCCGCCCGGGCCTCCTTCGAGGTACTGGCGCCCGGCGCAGTGGCCGCGGCGCGGAACCCGGTCGTCGAAGCCGGCGACGGGGCGGACGCCCACGGCCAGCTCGACGCCACGGTGTGGATCGTGCTGACGGCGGCCTTCGGGGCGGTGGCCATGTCGCTGTTCGGCGGTGGGCTCATCGCCTTCATCCACCAGTCCCGCAAGTCCCGCGAGCCGGCGACCGCCCGCTGGGTCCCGCCCGGCTGGTACAAGTAAGCGAGGCGTCCAGCCCAAAGCGGCGCGGCAGAATGGCCCCCATGGCCACAGCGGTGATCGTCGACGCCGTCCGCACCCCGATGGGCCGGCGCAACGGCGCCCTCAAGGACTGGCATCCGATCGACCTGCTGGCCCACGTGCTGCGGTCGCTGGTCGAGCGCAACGACGTCGATCCCGAGCTGGTCGACGACGTGATCGCCGGCTGTGTCAGCCAGAGCGGGGAGCAGGCCCTCAACGTGGCCCGCAACGGGGCGCTGGCCGCCGGCTTCCCCGACAGCGTTCCGGGCACGACCGTCGACCGCCAGTGCGGGTCGAGCCAGCAGGCACTGCACTTCGCGGCCCAGGGCGTCATGGCCGGCGCCTACGACGTGGTGATCGCCGCCGGCGTGGAGTCGATGACCCGGGTACCCATGGGCTCCACCATCCTGAACGGTCCGGGCAAGCCCTTCGGGCCGCAGATGGCCCAGCGCTACCTCCCCGCCGGCGGGCTCATCCCCCAGGGCCTGGCCGCCGAGCGGGTGGCCGGGCGGTGGGGCCTCAGCCGGGAGGCCCTTGACGCCTACAGCCTGGAGAGCCACCGGCGGGCGGCCCGGGCCGGCGACGATGGTCGCTTCGCCGCCGAGATCGTGCCCGTCACCGTGGAGACCCAGACCAGGAAGCGCCAGTTCCAGGCGGACGAGGGGATCCGGCGCGACACCAGCATGGAGGCCCTGGCCGCCCTCAAGCCGGCGTTCCTCGCCGACGGCGGCACGGTCACGGCGGGGAACTCGTCGCCGCTGAGCGACGGCGCCGGCGCCGTCCTGGTCATGAGCGAGGAGCGCGCTGCCGTCCTGGGGCTGGAGCCCCGGGCCCGCTTCGTGTCGTTCGCGGTGGCCGGCGCCGACCCGCTGCTCATGCTGACCGCCCCCATCCCGGCCACGACCGCGGTCCTGGCCCGGGCCGGGCTGCGGCTGGACGACATCGACCGGTTCGAGGTCAACGAGGCGTTCGCCTCCGTCGTGCTGGCCTGGGCCGCCGAGCACGGCCCGGACATGGAGCGGGTGAACGTCAACGGCGGCGCCATCGCCCTCGGCCACCCGCTGGGGTGCTCGGGGGTGCGGCTGACCGCCACCCTGGTGGCGGAGCTGGAGCGCTGCGGAGGCCGCTACGGCCTGCAGGTCATGTGCGAGGGCGGCGGCATGGCGAACGCCCTCATCCTGGAGTGCCTGTGATCTGGTTCGTCGTCAAGGTGATCATCGCCATCGCTGCCTTCGTGCTGATCATGCGCGTCGGCATGCTCATTCTCGGGGGCCTGTCCCGGACGCACCCGCCACCCGACCCCGGCCAGCTCCGGAGGGTGAACCTCCGCTACCGCTGCTCGGTGTGCCTGACGGAGGTCAAGATGGTCCAGGCCACCGAGGAGCTCCCCCCGCCGCCCCGGCACTGCCAGGAGGACATGGACCTCGTCGCCCCCACCTTCGAGTGACTTGTTTCCCCAGCCTGTGTGTAAACCTGGGGGAAAGCCTCGTGGAAGCGCCGGAAAGGGGTCGGATTCCGGCTCAGTGGAACTTCGTGGCGGTGACGAAGCCGATGGTGATCAGCACCAGGCCGACCAGGAGGTACATGTTGCTCGGCTCGTCGCCCGGCAGCAGGCTCACGTAGTTGGCCAGGATCACCAGCATGCCCAGCCCCAGGCTGGCGAACATGACGATCGGCACCCACTTGGGGCTGACCTTCTCGGACTTGGGGATCGGCGGGGTGTAGCGGGCCGTCGGCTTGGGCGTGACCCGGCCCGACGGGGCGGAGCCCGGCTTTCCCGACTTCTTGGCGTGCGGAGGCTTCACCGGCTTGGCCACGGATCTGGAGGTTAACGCGCCGGGTACCGTCGGGCCATGCCACGAGTGGTCGTCATCGACAACTACGACTCGTTCGTCTACAACCTCGTGCAGTACCTGGGCGAGCTTGGGGCGGAGCCCGACGTCTACCGACCCGACGAGATCTCCCTGGAGGGCATCGAGGACCTGCGCCCGGACGCCGTGGTCATCTCGCCCGGCCCCGGCCGCCCGGAGGACGCCAAGCTCTCCAACGCCGTCATCGAGCGCTTCGCCGGCCCCCGACAAGGGCCGGCGCCGGCCGGTCGGGTCACCTTTCCGATCCTGGGCGTGTGCCTGGGCCACCAGTGCATCGGCTCGGTCTACGGGGCTGAGGTGGTCCGGGCGCCGGCCGTGGTCCACGGGAAGACCTCGCTGATCCACCATCAGGAGCAGGGCGTCCTGGCCGGCCTGTCGAACCCCTTCGAGGCCACCCGGTACCACTCCCTGCTGGTCGACCGGGACAGCCTGCCGGCCGACCTGGAGATCACCGCCGAGACCGAGGACGGGTTGATCATGGGCCTCCGCCACCGGGACCTGGCCGTCGAAGGGGTCCAGTTCCACCCCGAGTCGATCCTCACCGCCGACGGCCGCAGCCTCCTGCGCAACTTCCTGGCCCAGGGGGCCCCGACCTAGGGCACCGTCGACGTCGTGGTCGTCGTCGCCGGCCGGGTGGTGCTGGTCGTCGTCGGGAAGACGGTGATCGGGGGAAAGGTCGTGGGCGGGGTGGTCACCGTGGTGGCCGGAGCCTGGGTGGTCGTGGGCGCCGGCCCCGAGGACACGATGAGGGTGACGACGCTGTTCCTCTCCAGCGGCGTGCCCGACGCCGGCTCCGTGCGGATGACCTCGCCCTGGCCGAAGTCGCTGCTGAACTCGGTGCTCTGGGCCGTGCGGAACCCGGCCTGGCCCAGGCGGTTGGCGGCGTCGCTGGCGGCCAGGCCCCGCACATTGGGGACGGGGATCTGCTCCGCTCCCCTGGAGATGGTGAGAGTGATGTTCGACCCCCGGGGCTGGCGGGTCCCGGCGGCCGGGGCCTGGTCGATGACGGTGTTGGGCTCCCTGGTGTCGCTGTTCACCAGGTTGGGGACGACCCGGAAGCCGGCGCCGGTGAGCACCTCCGTGGCCGCCTCCGCGGTGCGGTTGCGGACGTCGGGCACCTCGACGATGGGCGGCCCGGCGCTCACCGAGAGGATCACCGTGGCCCCCTTGCGCACCCGGGTGTTGGCCAGCGGATCCTGGGCCGTCACCTGCCCCAGGGGGTTGACCTCGTCCTCCACCTGGCGCTTCTCGGCCCTGAGGCCGGCAGCTCGCAGCTCGCGCTCGGCGTCGGCCTCGTTGCGGCCGATGAGCTGGGGCACGGTGACCTCCTCGGTGCCGCCGACGCCCAGCTGGCGTCCGACCATGAACAGCAGTGTGCCCAGGACGGCCAGCAGGACGACGAGGATGACGATGTAGGTGCTGGTGCGGGCCCGAGGCCGGTCGTCGGCGTACTGGACCATCGTGTCGCCGGGGGTGACCACCCGGGTGCTGTCGATGCCGGACTGGATGAGCGTCGGCTCCGGCGCCGGCGCCGCCCGGGTGCCGGCCATGACCGCGGTCGCCGGTGCCGCTGCGGCCGGCCCCGCCGGCGCCGGCGCCGCCGCGGCCGCGGCGGAGACGGGCTGGCCCAGGTTGAAGCGGATGAGGTCGGCGCGTAGCTCTTCGGCGCTGGAGTAGCGGTTGGCCCGGTTCTTGGCCATGGCCTTGGCCACGATGGCGTCGAATGCCGGCGGCACGTCGGGGTTGTGGCGGCTGGGCGGGACCGCCTCCTCCCGCACGTGCTGGTAGGCGATCGACACCGGGTTCTCGCCGGTGAACGGCGGCCGCCCGGCCACCATCTCATAGAGGACGACGCCCAGGGAGTACACGTCGGTCCGGGGGTCGACCACGTGCCCCTGGGCCTGCTCGGGCGAGAAGTAGGTGGCCGTCCCCATGACGGCGCCGGCCTGGGTGAGGCTCTCGGCCGGGTCGCCGGCCCGGGCGATCCCGAAGTCGGTGACCTTGACCTGGCTGGCGGTGATCAGCACGTTGCCCGGCTTGACGTCGCGGTGGACGACGCCCCCGACGTGGGCGAAGTGCAGGGCGGCGGCGATGTCGGCGCCGATCTCGGCTGCCCGGCTGGCCATCAGCGGGCCCTGCCGGCGCACGACGTCGCGCAGGGTGAGCCCGTCGACGTACTCCATGACGATGAAGTAGGTGCCACCCTCCTCGCCCCAGTCGTAGATCGACACGATGTTGGGGTGGTTGAGGTTGGCGGCCGAGCGGGCCTCCCGGCGGAAGCGCTCGACGAAGGACCGGTCGGTGGCGAACTCCGGGAAGAGGACCTTCAGGGCGACGGGGCGGTCGAGAAGGAGGTCGCGCGCCAGGTAGACCTCGGCCATGCCACCGCGGGCCAGGTGCCGCACGATCTGGTAGCGGCCGGTGAAGACCTGAGAGGCCACGGGGAAAGCCTAGGAGGACAGCGCCACTAGAGGGATAGCGCCGCCCGCATCACGGCCTGGGCGATGGGCGCCGCCAGCGCCCCGCCGGTGAACTCGTTGGCGCTGGGCTGGTCTTCGAGCATGACGGCCACCGCCACCTGGGGCGCCTCGGCCGGCGCGAAGGAGATGAACCAGGTGTGGGACTTGCCGAGGCCGGTCTGGGCCGTGCCCGTCTTGCCCGCCACGGCCACGCCCGGGATCTGGGCCCGGGTGCCCGAGCCGCCGGCGACCACGCCGACCATCATGTCCCGCGTCTGGTTGGCCACGCTGGGCGGGACGGCCGTCAACCACGGCTTGGGCTGGTAGCGCTGGAGGACCTCACCCTCGCCGTCGCGGATCTCGGCCAGGACATGGGGCGTCATGATCACGCCGTTGTTGGCGATGCCGGCGGCCACGAGGGCCATCTGGAGGGGGGTGGCGGCGACGTCCTGCTGGCCTATGGCCGACTTGGCCAGGCCGGGCTGGTCGCGGGCGAAGGAGCTGGCCGGCGGGAAGTTCGAGGCCGCCCCGTAGGGCAGGTCGATCGGCGGCACCTTGTTGAAGCCGAAGTCGTCGGCGGCTCCGGACATCTTCTGGGCGCCCAGATCCATGCCCAGCTGGGCGAAGGAGGTGTTGCAGGAGACCCGGAGGGCCTCGGGGAGCGGCCCGCCGCACGTGCCGCCGCCGAAGTTGGCGAGGGTCTGGCCGCCGGAATTGGGCAGGGGGAGCTCCCGCAGGGTGGGGTAGGAGGGCTGGGTCGGCGTGGCCGTGCCGGTGGCCAGGGCGGCGGCGGTGGTCACCACCTTGAAGCTGGAACCGGGTGGGTAGCGCTCGCGGTAGGTGCGGGGCAGCAGGGGCTTGTCGGGGTCGGCGTTGAGCTCGGTCCACGCCTGGCGCACCGGCTCCTGGGAGTGCGACGCCAGGCTGCTCGGGTCGTAGGTGGGAAAGTCGGCCAGGGCCAGGATGGCACCGGTGCGGGGGTCGAGGGCAACGACGGCGCCCTTGCGGTCGCCCAGCTGCTGGGTGGCCAGCTCCTGGAGGTCCCGGCGGAGGGTGAGGGTGAGGTTGCCGGTCTTGTCCCTCTCGATCAGGAGGTCGCGCGGGTTGAAGCCGTCCTTGCGGACTTTGCCGGTGAGGGCGTCGTTGTACTCCCTCTCCACGCCCTCGCTGCCGTAGGTGAAGGAGAAGTAGCCGGTGACATGGGCGAAGAGCGGGCCCAGGGGGTACTGGCGCTGGAACTTGAAGGCGTTGTTCGAGGGCACGGACTGGGCGATGACCGTGCCGTCGGCGGTCTGGATGACGCCTCGGGGCTGGGAGAAGTCGCGGACGACCGCCCGGCTGTTGGCCGGGTGGTTGTTGAGGTCGTTGGCCTGGATGACCTGGAGGTAGTTGAGCTGGATGAACAGCGCCGAGAACAGCACGATCATCACCACGCCCAGCTTGCGGATCTGGGCGTTCACGCCACCCCCGCCTTCCGCTCGACGTCGTCGGCCGAGATGCGCAGCAGCAGCGCCAGCAGGATGTAGTTGGAGATCAGCGACGATCCTCCGTAGGAGACGAACGGCAGGGTGATGCCGGTGAGGGGGACGAGACGGGTCACCCCGCCCAGGATGATGAAGGTCTGCAGGCCGAGGATGGCGGTGAGGCCGGCGGCCAGGAGCTTCTCGAACGGCGACTCGACCCGCATGGCCACCCGCAGGCCGGCGCCGACCATGAGCAGGAAGGCCACGAGGACGGCCACCGTCCCCAGGAGCCCAAGCTCCTCGCCGATGGCGGCGAAGATGAAGTCGGTGGAGACGGCGGGGATGCGCTGGGGGCTGCCCTGGCCGAGGTTGGTGCCGGTCAGCCCGCCGGCGGCGAAGGCGAACATTGCCTGCACCGTCTGGTAGCCGGCGCCGGTGGCCACGGACCACGGGTCGGTGAGGATGCTGATCCGGGTCTGCACGTGGTCGAACACCGAGTAGGCGATCAGGGCGCCGGCCGCGAACATGCCCAGGCCGATGCCCAGGTAGATGTTGCGGGCCGTGGCCACCCACAGCATCGTGATGAACAGGGCGAAGAACAGGAGCGACGAGCCGAGGTCCTTCTCCCAGAACATCACGATGAGGGAGAAGGCCCAGGCCAGGACGATGGGCCCGAAGTGGCGCACGTTCGGGACCCAGATGCCGGCCACCCGCTGGGTGCCCATGGCCAGCAGGGGCTGCTTCTCCACCAGGTAGGACGCGAAGAAGACAGCCAGGGCGATCTTGGCCAGCTCGCCGGGCTGGAACGTGAGCGGTCCGAGCTTCACCCACAGCCGGGCGCCGTTGATGTTCTGCCCGATCACCGGGATGAGGGGCATGAGCAGGAGGCCGATGCCGATGAGGGCGAAGGTGTAACGAAGCCGCTCGATGTCGCGCGCCCGCCGGACGAGGGCGAGGGTAGCCACGAAGGCGCCCACGCCAAGGGCCGTCCACATGGCCTGGAGGGCGGCCAGATCGGAGTCGAGACGGGCGATGAAGACGTAGCCCACCCCGTTCAGCAGACCGGCGAGGGGCAGGAGGATGCCATCTGCGTTGGGGGCGAAGTGGCGGGTGGCGACGTGGGCCGCGGCCAGCAGGGCGAGGATGACGATCAGGAACGGGACCAGGTTGGCGGGCAACGATGCGCTGCGGCCCAGGCCGGCGAGGGCGTAGGCGCCGGCGGTGAGCACGGCGGCCATGACCATCAGACCCAGCTCGGTGTTGCGCCGGGCGACGCCGAGCAGCGTGCTCACGGTCGGGATGTCGAGGTGGTGGAGGGAGGCACCGAGCTTGTCGTCGTCGGGGGGAAGGGCGTGGTGGTCGTGGTGGCGGCCCGGCGGGCCTCGACCTCCTGGCGCAGGTTGTTCACGTATCTGTCCGCTGCCGCCTTGCTCGACACCTCGTGGCCCGCCTCCAGCTCCGTGCGCTGGGCCGGGAGCAGTTCCGAGCCGGCCGGCTGCTGCTTGCGCTCGACCAGCGTGGGGTCGAACCACAGCATGCCCCCGGGCCGGCCCCGGAAGATGGCGACCTGCTCGTCGTCGAGGCCGACGTAGTAGGCGCCTCGGGCGTACCAGGCCATGGCCCAGACGGCGGTGCCGACCACGGCGACGATGGCGAACAGGAAGACGGCGACCCGCCACGTGAACCGCCGGCCAGGGGCCGGCGGGGGAGGGGGCGCCAGCTGCGGCCGGTGGGCCGAGGGCGGTTCGGAGCCCGGCGCCGGCGGGGCGGCGACGGGGCTGCCGGCCTGCTCCACCGTGGGCGCCGCGGTTTGCACTGTGGGAGGGGTCTGCACCCTGGTGGAGCCGGTCGAGTCCTTCGAGCCGGCGAGGGCGGCCGAGGCCCGCTTGGACCGGCCGTCGTCGTCGACCACGTCGACCACGACCACGGTGATGTTGTCGCTCCCGCCGGCGGCGCGGGCCTGGCGGACGAGGTCATGGGCCGCTTCCTGGGGGTCGGCGAGCTGGCGGAGCGTCGAGGCGATCCGCTCGTCGGACAGCTCGTTGGTCAGGCCGTCGCTGCACAGCAGGATGCGGTCGCCGGTGAAGGGGATGATCTCCCAGGAGTCGACCTCGATCGCCGGCTCCATGCCCAGGGCCCGGGTGATGATCGACCGCTGAGGATGCACCTGGGCCTCGGCCGGCGTCAGCTTGCCGTCCCGGACCAGCTCCTCGACCAGGCTGTGGTCCTCGGACAGCTGGATCAGCTCGCCCTGCTGGAGGAGGTAGGCCCGGGAGTCGCCCACGTTGGCCAGGGCCAGCTGCTCCTCGCCATTCTCGTGGACCAGGGCCAGGGCGGTGAGCGTCGTTCCCATGCCCCGCTTCTCGCGGCTGCCTTGGGCCAGTTGCCAGACCGCCTCGTTGGCCGCCTCGACCGCTTTGATGAGCGCCTCGGTGGTGCGTTCGGCCTCCGTGAACGTCTTCTTGAGGGTCTCCACCGAGGTCTGCGACGCCACCTCGCCGGCCTGGTGGCCGCCCACGCCGTCGGCCACCGCGAACAGGCCCTCGTCGGGGTCGGCGAGGTAGCGGTCCTCGTTGATCTGGCGCACCCGCCCGACGTCGGTGGCCGCACCGGCCTGGAGCTGGGTCACTGGAGCTCCATCACGGTCTTGCCGATCTGGAGGCGGTCGCCCTTGCGGATGGACGCCGGCGCGGTGACCTTCTTGCGGTTCAGGAACGTGCCGTTGGTCGAGCCGAGATCCTCGACGAAGAACTGGCCGTCGCGGCGGAACACCCGGGCGTGGAGCTGGGAGACGAAGGTGTCGTCGAGGGTGATCTGGCAGCCGCCGGCCCGGCCCACGGTGAGCTCGTCGGCGAGCTCGTAGCTCTGGCCCTTCGTCTCGGGGGGCTCGATGACCCGGAGCCGGCCGCCGGCCTTGCCATTGCCCCCGCCACGACCGCCGCCGGCCCAGCCGCGGCCCGCCGGGGCGGCGGGCGCGGGCGCCGACGCCGCCACCTGGGGCGGGTTCATCTCCGCCCACACGGCCCGGAGGACCCGCATGAAGAAGAGGTAGAGGAGGGCCAGGAAGCAGAGCTTCAGGATGGTGAGGAGCGAATCGGGCACTGCTGCTAGGACGCCTCGAAGCGCAGTCTCGAGGCGCCCACGGTGATCTCGTCTCCGTTGTTGAGGAGCCGCTCCTTCACGTGGGCGCCGTTGACTCGGGTGCCATTGGTGGAGCCGAGGTCGACGACGACGAAGCCGGTGCCCTGACGGCGGACCTCGGCGTGCCTGCGGCTGACGTTGGGGTCGGACAGTGGGATGTCGCACTCCGGCATGCGCCCGATGACCAGCGGTGTCTCGCCTATCTCCACCCGGCGGCCGTCGTCGAGGAAGATCGACCCCACCGGGGCGCCGCCCGGCGCCTCCTGGAAGCCGCTGGCCACCAGGAACTGCCCCTGGCTGAGGGAGTCGTCGACGTGGAGCTCCACGTGTACAGGGCCGACGAAACCGTATCCCTCGGAGCGGGCGTGATCACGGGCCGACTCGGCCAGCTCCCGGGTGAAGACCTCGGAGAAGGAGTCGAACTGCTCGGAGTCGGCCGGGCTCAGGGCGACGGAGAAGTGGTTCGGCGCCAGCGGCCCGTTCACGCCCAGGGTGCGGTGCAGGTCCATGTCACGGGTGAGCCGGCGGCCGACCTCGACCGGCTTGAGCCCGCTGCGGAAGGTCTTGGCGAACACGCCTTCGACCAGCCGCTCCAGGCGTTGCTCGAAACCCTGCAGTCCCATGTCCAGCCGAGCTTACCCAGCGACCGCGGAACCGCAGTCTCGTCGTCCGCTACCGTGTCCCCGTCGCTCGGGCGAGTGGCGGAATTGGCAGACGCGCAGGATTCAGGTTCCTGTGTCCGAAAGGACGTGGGGGTTCAAGTCCCCCCTCGCCCACGGTCGTAGGGTTGTTCCCATAACCCTCTCGGGACGATCCCATATCCCCCCTGGCCAGGGGCCAGCTTGGCGGGCACGAAGGGGCTGCCGTTGTCCAAGTAGACCGCACCGGGAACGCCGTGGCTGGTGAGCCCTCGGCGAAGCGCCGCCTCGGCCCGCAGGGTGTCTCCCGCGGTGACCCACCGATAGCCGGTGAGCAGGCGGGAGTGGTCGTCCATCCCTCGCCCAGGATGTGGCCGACCTGGGCGTCGGTGCGCTCCGGAGCTTCGCGCTTGAGCGCCTCGGCCATGTCCAGCATCTCTGTCGGGACCTTCATGTTGCGCATGAAGGGCGTCTCGTTTCGCAGAAGGGACTAGTCGGTCTCGGGGGGCGAGACCGCCGGGTGGCGCGAACGACCGCCGCGGCGGCCACCACCCCTGCCGCTGGGACGACAGCCCGTAGGAGGTTCACGGGCAGGACCAAAGGCTTGGGGGGCAGGTCACCGTGATCGGCACCCGTCCGCCGGATGCGCCAGACTAGGCCCGTGCCGAGGCGGATCTCCACGCCGCCGCGCTCGGGTGCGGGGACCATCTCGGCCCAATCCACGACATAGAGACTGCCGTCCGGTCCGAAGCGACAGTCCACCGGGCGCTCGAAGCCGTTGTGGGGGAGGATGCTGGCCCCGCCCGCGATCCGGTTGACGGCGAAGTAGACGACCTTGCGCTGCGCCATGTCGATCCGCACGACCTTGAACCCGGCGGGAACGATGCGGCGCGTGGTCACCGGAGCGGCATCGCCGAAGCAGGCCACGAAGGCGTCGCCGGGGAACCGAACCGGTCGTCCACCGCAAAGTCGAACCCGTTGGCTGCCGCGTGGGCGGTGAAGGACACGTAGGGCTCTGGCGGCGTCCCGGGTGGTTCGGCGACGACCGGCTCCCGGCCTCGACCGCCTTCGCCCCAGTGCGGGTCGTCCAGCCGCCGCCCGGAGGCGTAGTCGGGGTAGCCGTACCAGGTCCCCGGGGGTCACCTCGTAGAAGTCGTCGGGATCGCCGACGATGAAGCGGGGGCTGCGCTCGTCGATGCCGTGCTCGGTGGCGAAGAGGCGGCCGTCGGGGTGGTGTTGCAGTCCGAAGGCGTTCCGCAGGCCCCAGGCCAGCAGCTCCAGGTTGCTGCCGTCGGGATCGCAGCGCAGGACGCCGGTGGTGCACTTCGTCTGCCCGGCAATGATCTGCCCCGCCTCGGTCTGGGTGCCGAAGGGCACGAACGCGCCGGTGCGAACCTTGTCGCGCAACTTGCCGGTGACGTCCTGGGACTCGTAGTTCCGCCCGGTGAGAACCACGTCGGCGCCGGGGCTGTCACAGACGTCCTGCAGGGCCGGGTTCCGCAGCCACTCATAGGCGATGTTGTCGGCGCCCACCACCCCGCAGTTCGTAGCGCTCCCGGTGCTGAAGTACAGCTTGCCGTCGGGACCGAAGGTCGGAGGGCTGAGCTGATGATCCCCCCGACCGGGAAGGTCGGTGACGATCTCCTCGACCGGTTCTCCGGGACGGAAGCGGCCGATGTGGTCGTTGTAGGAGTAGTAGAGGTAGCCGTCGTGCCAGGCACACCCAGTGAGGGCGCCGCTCTGGTTCCAGCGCTCCCCCGGGATCTCGAAGACGACTTCGCGCTCACCCGACGACGTATCGACCTTCAAGATGCGAGGCGGCGAGTCGATGCGGTAGCCGGCCTCGGTGACGTAACACGCGCCGTCATGCCCGAACGTTGCGTGGACCGGCTCGTTGAAGTCGGTGGCGACCACCTCGGCCGCAAAGCCTTCGGGCAGCAGGATGTCGGTGGGGTCCGGGTTGCGGCTGCCCTTGCGGACGATGTTCACCCGCTGGAACACCCCCCGTCCCGCCACCCACACATAGCCCAGTGCATCGGGCACCATCGGCGCCTTGACCCATGGAGCGGCACGACTCTTCGCCGGCATCGGCACTCACCTCCGTTGTCTAGGGAGACACTCCAGAACGGCTCACTGCAGCTTCGTCCAGGATCGCCGCACGCCGGCTCTTGACCTTTTCGATCCGGGCACTTGCTGCCCACGCCGCTGCCGCAAGCACAATCACTGCCACGAACACGATGGCCTCGTTGGCGTACGACGTGGCGATGTCGCCGGCCACGGCGTAGAGCAGCGCTTCAGGCAGGGCGCCGACCACAGCGGCTCCGATCACCGCTGGGGGCGGCAATCCCATGGCGGCTGCCGCGACCAGCGTGCTCTCCGCCAGGACGGGGATCGGTCGGGTGAACACCACCGCCGGAAGTCCCCACCGCCCGAGCAGCTCGGCTCCCTTCCCCGTATCGGCCGTCGAGCGACGAAGGGAGCGGCGGCTGAGGAGGTTTCCGGCTCCGCGCCCGATCAACACGCCGACCACTGCGTTCCCGGTGCGGCCGAGAAGGGAAAGGGCGGCACCGGGAACCACCCCGAAGAGCGCACCGTGGGCCAGCATCACCACGCTCGACGGCACGGGAAGGACGATGTCGGCCATCAGGAGGCCGACCCCGACCCAGGCGCAAGCCCCCCGAGCACCTATCGAGTCGACGGGGTCGACCAGAAGCGTGACCTGGAAGGCCTCAGCGAGCGCCAGGCCGACAACGGCGACGCCGGCCACGGCCAGCCCCACGGCCAGGGCTTGCCTGGTGCCAACACCCGTCACCTTCTGAGAGGGATGCCCCATCGCTCACCTCGACCGTCGAACACCGAGTCTTCTACCCCGACCCCCGCACCAGTGGCAGCCTCTGTAAGCGCCACTAATCCGGTGAGAGTCAGCCGCATCGCATGGTGTCTTCCCCCCTACCCGCGCAGGTCCGATTCCAGCACCGCGGGTTCCGCCGGCGCCTCCCCCTGGTTCCAGCCGAGGTGGCGGAGACGCAAGTGACGGAATGCGACGGCCATGGCAGATACCGGCGAGTGTCCGATGGCGGCTGCTCCTCGTAGCTGCCGCGTGGCGGCAACGCCGAGGTGCCCCAGACGTAGAGCACGGCGACGTAGCGAGCCAGCGGCAGGCCCTTCTGGCCCTTCACATGGCGGCGCTGTCCCATCGCGGCGGGGCCGGGCGTGTGGCACCTCGTCGTAGCGAGCCGCCCGGTACCCGTCATTGGGTGACGAACGCTACGGACCACCTTGCTCGTCGGGCGGTGTGCGGGACGCCACCCGCTCGGCCAGCTCTCGGAGCTTGATGTTCATCCTCTGCGATGCGCGCCGGAGGATGTCGAACGCCTCTTGGTCGGTCACACCCTGCTGAGCCATGAGGATGCCCTTGGCCTGACCAATCACGTCACGGCTTTGGAGCGCCTGCTGCATCTGCTCGTCGTGCTGGGCGCCAGCGAGCGCGACGGCCGCATGGGTGGCGAACACCGAGCCGACTGCGACGGCTTCGTCGTCGAAGGCACTCCGCTCCTTCGAGTAGAGGTTGAGCGCTCCCATGGTGTCTGCCTCGGCGAAGAGGCGGAAGGACAGCATCGAGGCGATGCCTGTCTCCTCGGCTGCCCGCTGGGAGAACTTCGGCCAGCGGTCCTCGGTGGCCAGATCACCAGTCCGAAACGTCTCCTGCTCCCGGATGGCGTCGAGGCATGGGCCCTCGTCGGCTTCGTACTGGATGGCGTCAACTCGAACGGGGACGTCGTCGCTGGCGGCCGGCGTGCTGATCTTGCGCCCTTGGACGAGCGAGACACCGGCGTGGTCGCACCCGTCGATCTTCTCGACGGCCAGTGTGCTGATCTTGCTCAAGGTGGCCTCGACGTCGTCCTCGCCGAGTAGGGCGCGAGCGATGTCGGCGAAGGTGTTGGCGAGTTCGACGGGCGTCTGTTCCACCTTCTCAGGGTACGTGGAGACCCGAATTTCGTCAGGGGTGCCATCACCCGATTGATGCGCTCCGGATTTCCTGGACAGTTCTGGGCACGGATACCTCGGCACCCTGGCCGCAACGAGGGGATCGGGCGTGGGCGAGCGAGTGGAGCAGTTCGGCAAGGCCGAAGACGGCCTCGTCGCGGCTGTGGCCGGGAAAGGCTCCCACAAGGGCTCCACCTTCTTCGGAAGGGTGGGTGATGTCGTTCAACGGCCCGCGATGTGGGCGGCAAATCGCCGCCGGCCTCAGTGCTACGGGCGAGCGTGGGCGCCGGGCTGCGGTCCGGGGAAGCGCCTGTTACCTCTCGGCCGCCGCTGCACACCTGCCGATCAAGGCGCTCGTGGGCCGGCGGCACCCACCGGGCTCGGCCCTCCATCAACTGGGGCCGTTCACCTCGTCGTTCCCTTCAGGGCATGCGGCCAGTGACCTGGCGTTCGTGTTCGGAGCAGCGCAGGAGCTGCCACGTGCGTTCGTGCCTCTGTCGGCCTGCTCGCTGGCGGTGCACTGGTCGTTGATCCGAAAGCGTGCCCACTACCCGAGCGACGTCCTTGCCGGGGTGCGCTCGGCATTGCGGTGGCCCTGGCGATGTGGAAGCTGTGGCCGCCCGGCGACTTCGAAACCGGCCCACTTCTACCGACCTTCTACCGTTGCGCCCGCAACAACCGCCGCAAGCCGGCGCAGGAGCGGCCGAAATCGACCAGCGGAGGGGCTCAACAGCGTCGTCCTTGGTGAGCAACCGTGCGCTTGTCTGCGTCGATTGACCCAGCTGAACACGTCTGCACGCTTCTAGCCGGACCTTGACCCGTTGGCCGATTGGCCAATTGGGGAACGCTTGCTCCGGCAGGTCGGGCTGGTGCAGCCCCCATTTCGCCCCCCCTCGCCCTCCTCCGCACAGCTAGCTAGTGGCGAATCAGAACGATGGGGCCCGTGGCCGGCCGTCGGCCGATTATCGGGCGCCTCGCCTCGCCCGAGTTCGAATGATATGCGGCCGGTTCTCGGGCGCCTTGCGATACAGCGCCTCCCGGGGCGACAACACTATTGGTGAGGGCGTCGCGGCACCGTCGGCACACCACCACATAGCCGGCAGATCCCAAGGCGCTTTCGACCGGCAGAGTGTGGTCTGACGAGGCTGCTGCACCGTGCGCTCGGATTTACCGGATAAGTGAATGACAGTGAGCTTCGCACCCCCTACCTGTTAGCGCAGTGTTCTGAGCGCTTCCTGAGCGGCAGCCGGTTCCGCAGCGGAGGCCAGTGCGATCGCCTTCTCGTTCGCTGCGTTTGCGTTCTTGTCAGCCGCTTCCTTACCTGCAGAGCCAGCTTGAACGCCGAAGTAGGCCGCAACAATTGTGGCTACGGGCGCCACGACGACGCCTAGAATTGCGCCGACGTCCGAAGCGGTGTCGAACTCCCTAGTCACGATCAGCAGAGCTATCAGAATAGCTGCCAGCCCTAGCCCAATGGCGACCAGCCCATATAGCCATCTCTTTGGAGATTCGGCTGACTGGTTGTCGCCGTCCCCAGGTTTAGTTACCGCCATCGCCCATCCTCCGCCTTCGCCGAAGCGTCACGAGCGAAATGCTACGCGACGCATGCACCTTAGTCGCCGAACGACGTCCGTCGTCAAGGTTCAGTTCAGTAGTTCGAGTCGCAGTGAGAGCGAACTGATCGTCAGTCAGGATGAGTGGGGCCGCCTCGGCGACGCCGAGGCGGCCCCACGCCGGCATTAGCGACCGCCCGAGAACGGCACCGACGCGGTGCTAGATATTGTCTGCCGCTCGCCTATGCGTCCGCCCCTCGACATCCCTCTGCTCTGCGGCCGCCACCCAGCGCCAGTCAACCCCGACGGCGCTTGCCTTGGACGTCCTTGGCACCTTCACCGTTTCCCTCCTGCTCGTGTGAAAAGGTCTCTGGCACGAAACGCGGTGACAGTGGAACCCCCGCGTCGCTAAGGTCAGTTCGTGCTGGATGCTGCCCAGAAGGGTGCCTGAGTGCCATTCAGCGACATTTTCCCTTGGGGTACACGACGCAGAGAGACGAGCTTGCTAGCCCAGCTCACGCCGGCAAGACCGAAACTTTGTCCACGAGCCTCGAAGGCCGAAGTGGCATCTACCGCCTTGGCTTTCAGAGCATGCAGGTTCCTGGACTTCCGACCGACTTAATCTTTGGCTCGGCGAGCGTCATGCAAACCGTCGGACCCGTTCGCACGCAAGTTGTGACTATCAAGCAGCAACCCGGGTTCGAACCGGTCTTGAGAAGCAGATGTCGCATCATGAGGTCGGTCACGGGCTGCCTCTGACGGTTTGCGAGATTCCGATCGTGGTTCCACCGGCACAGAGTCTCATCTCAGCATCACCATGGCAACGTGGCGGGACGAGGCACTGGCTGCGATCGGCCTGCTTGTCGCCCTGCTCGACGAGCGCATAGCTCAACAGCAGATTTTCGAAGATGTGGTGCTCTTCGATGAGCAAGGCGGTCCACTTGCAGCGCTAGATGTTCGTAGGAATATTCGGACGTTCCAGTCTGCAAACATCGTGATGAGGCAGCATCGCGACGCGATAGCACAACTCGAAGCGGTCGACCTTTCGGCGAACGATCCTGGGCTTCGGCGCCGTCCGTTGGTACCTGCGTGCCGCTAAAGCGGGCCCAGTGCCGGATTCCGTAGTCTCATTCTGGATCGCCTTGGAGGCGCTTACGAGACCCGCCACCGCAAGTAAGTCGTGGGACGAAGTGAAGGGTGTTGAGGAGCCCCTCCGCCTGTTGCCCGCCGCGCTCGATGAGCATGGTGACGACACGTTCCATGGAGACGGTGTCGGCACGCGCCGAGGCGCCGAGCCGGTCCGGTGTCCATCGCGTCGCTGATGATCACTCGGCGGTGATCTCGGTGACGGCGGCT
>DATLHA010000164.1:0-10859 GCA_035540095.1 Acidimicrobiales bacterium
GGCGGGGCCGGGCGCTGGGAGTGGGGGCCGGCGCCGGGGTGGGCGCCGGCGCCGGCCCAGGCCGCACGGTGGCTCGGGGAGAACCGGCCTCCTCGGTCACGGCCGCAGCAAGCTGGGCTTCGATCCGGTCGAGGTCGATCACGGGCGGCTCCCCCTTTGCGAGTCCGTGCTGGCAAAGGAGGTATCGACGCCCGGCGCCCCCGGCTTGAGCCATTCGACCTGCTCGAGGTCGGCGCCCCGAGCTCCTTGCGCGGCGAAGCCGGTGTCAACCCGCGATCAGGTGTGGATCCCGCACTCCGTCCGGCCGGACCCGGCCCAGCGGCCCGACCGGGGGTCATCGCCGGCCGCCACCGGGAACGTGCACGGCCGGCAGCCCACCGACGGGTACCCCTGGAACACCAGCGGGTTGACAGGTACGTCGTGATCGGCGATGTAACCGGCGACGTCGTCGTCGGTCCAGGTGGCAATCGGATTGACCTTCACCAGTCCCCGGCGGTCGAGGCCCACGATGGGCGCGTCCCCCCGGGTGGCCGCCTCGGACCGGCGGAGGCCGCTGAGCCAGGCGTCGCGACCCACGAGCGCCCGGTCGAGCTGGAGCACCTTGGTGGCCGAGCAGCAGCCCTCGACGAGGGGCGCCGGCTCGGGGCCGACGGTGACGATGCGCAGGTTCAGCCCGTAGCGCCGGCGGACCAGCTCGACCGTCTCCAGCGTCTCGGGGAAGTGGTGGCCGGTGTCGATGAAGACGACCTCGATCGAGGGGTCGACCTTCACGGCCAGGTCGATGAGCACGGCGTCGGTCATCGACGCCAGCAGCGACAGGTGGGGAGAGAACCGCTCCACCGCCCAGCGGATGACGTTGGAGGCCGGCGCGCTCTCGAACGAGCGGCTCAGATCGGCCAGTTCTAGCGGGACAGCGCTTGCCACAGGGTCTCCACGGACTCTTCCAGGGTCTGGCTCTCAGTATGGATGACCGCCTCCGGTCGCAGCGGCGGCTCGTAGGGGTCGTCGACGCCGGTCAGGCCGGTCAGCTCCCCGGCCCGCTGCCTGGCGTAGAGGCCCTTCACGTCGCGCTCGGAGCAGACCTCGACCGGCGTGGCCACGTGGACCTCGAAGAAGCGGCCGGCGTGCAGCTGGCGCAGCTCGTCGCGCACCGCCCGGTACGGCGAGATCACCGACGCCACGACGACCACGCCGTTGCGGGACAGGAGGTGGGCCACGAAGCCGATCCGGCGCACGTTCTCCTCCCGGTCCTCCCGGGAGAAGCCCAGGCCCTTGGTCAGATGGGTACGGACGACGTCACCGTCGAGGACCTCCACCCGGTGGCCGGCGGTTATCAGGCGCTTCTCGAGGGCCCTGCCGATCGTGGTCTTGCCGGCCGACGGCAGGCCGGTCAGCCACACCGTCAGTCCCTGGGAGAGGTCGGCCACCAGGACAACTTACCAATTCCCGACCTATATGATCTGGTTTTCCGGGTTTCGGGGAGCTATTCTGCACAAATGCGATTGAGAAGCTCGACTTTCGGGCGGGGCCTCCCCGCCGTGGTGGTGGCGTCAGCTCTGCTGGCCACGGCCTGCGGCGACGGGACCACCTCGTCCGGAGCCGGGTCGGGCGGCTCCACCACCACCGTACGGCTGGGGTACTTCCCCAACCTCACCCACGCCACCGCCCTGGTCGGTGTGGAGAGCGGCATCTTCAAGAGCGCCCTCGGTGAGAACCGACTCGATCTCAAGACCTTCAACGCCGGCCCCGCCGCCGTGGAGGCCCTGTTCTCCGGCGCTCTCGACGCCACCTACATCGGCCCCAACCCGGCCATCAACGCCTACGCCCAGTCCGGCGGCGACGCCATCCGCATCATCTCCGGCGCCACATCGGGCGGCGCCTCGCTCGTGGTCAGGCCGACGATCAAGGCGCCAGCCGACCTCAGGGGCAAGAAGCTGGCCACCCCCCAGCGGGGCGGCACCCAGGACGTCGCCCTCCGCCAGTGGCTGAAGACCAACAACCTCAAGGCCGACCTGGAGGGCGGTGGTGAGGTGTCGATCACACCCCAGGACAACGCCCAGACCCTGGAGACGTTCCGGGCCGGCCAGATCGACGGCGCCTGGGTGCCCGAGCCCTGGGCCACCCGCCTGGTCCACGAGGGCGGCGGCAAGGTGCTGGTCGACGAGCGGTCCCTGTGGCCGGGGCGCAAGTTCGTCACCACCCACCTCGTGGTGCGCACCAAGTTCCTGAAGGAACACCCCGACGCTGTACGCCGGCTGGTCGAGGGGCAGGTCCAGGCCAACGACTTCGTCAACTCGAACTCCGCCGAGGCCCAGCGGCTCGTCAACCAGGCCATCACCGCCGTCACCGGCCGGGGCATCGCGGCGGCGGTGCTGCAGGAGTCGTGGAAGAACCTGGAGTTCACCAACGACCCGATCGCCCCGTCGTTGACCGCCTCCGCCGCCCACGCCCGCGACGTCGGGCTGCTCGGCCGGGTGGACCTGAAAGGCATCTACGACCTGTCCGCTCTCAACCAGGCACTCGCCGCAGCCAACCAGCCGGAGGTCCAGGGATGACGCTGATCGAAGAGCTGGTAGCCACCTCCACCGCCATCTCCCTGCGGGGCGTCTCCAAGGCCTTCGGCCACGGCGCCGGCGCGGTGCTGGCCCTGGACAACATCACCCTCGACGTGGCCCGGGGTGAGTTCGTCTGCCTGGTGGGGGCGTCAGGGTGCGGCAAGTCCACCAGCCTGAACCTCATCGCCGGCCTCGACCGCCCGACGGTGGGCGACGTCAGCGTCAACGGTCGCACCGCTCTGATGTTCCAGGAGGCCGCCCTCTTCCCCTGGCTGACCGTGCGCGACAACGTGGCCCTGCCGCTGCGCCTGGCCGGCGTGGGCAAGGCCCAGCGCCGGCGGCGGGCCGACGAGCTGCTCGAGCAGGTCCACCTCGGTGGGCAGGGTGGCCGGCGGCCCCACGAGCTCTCCGGCGGCATGCGCCAGCGGGCGGCGCTGGCCCGGGCCCTGGCCCAGGACGTCGAGATCCTCCTCATGGACGAGCCCTTCGGCGCCCTCGACGCCATGACCCGTGACCTGCTGCACGACGAGCTGGAGCAGGTGTGGTCGGCCACCGGCCTCACCATCATGTTCGTCACCCACAACGTGCGGGAGGCGGCCCGCCTGTCCGACCGCATCGTCCTGCTGACCAGCCTGCCCGGCAAGGTGGCCGACGAGTTCCCCGTCACCATCGACCGGCCCCGCCGCATCGACTCCCCCGAGGTCATGGGCCTGGCCGCGTCGGTCACAGACCGCCTGCGGGCCGAGGTCCGCCGCCATGGGGACTGATATGGCCGTGATGACGCATGGCGACTGAGATCCAGCAGCACGACAAGCTCGCCGAGGAGATCGCCGGCCTCGACGCCCTCGAAACCCACCTCGAGAGCCACCCCGGCCCCGCCCGTCAGATCTGGACGACCGTGTGGCCGAAGCTGGCCGCCATCGCCATCGCCCTCTTCGCCTGGCAGGCGGTCGTGTGGTCGGGATGGAAGCCGGACTACGTGCTCCCCGGCCCTGACAAGGTGCTTCCCGCCCTGGTGGAGATGATGGGCACCGCTAAGTTCTGGACCGCGGTGGGCATCACCATGCGCCGTGCCGTCAGCGGTTACGCGCTGGCCCTGGTCATCGGGTCGGTGCTCGGCATTGCCGTGGCCCGCAGCCGGCTGCTTCGAAGCGCGGTGGGTTCGCTCATCACCGGCCTGCAGACCATGCCGTCCATCGCCTGGTTCCCGCTGGCCATCCTGCTGTTCGGCCTGACCGAGCGGGCCATCATGTTCGTGGTCGTGCTCGGCGCGGCGCCGTCGATCGCCAACGGGCTCATCGCCGGCGTGGACCACGTCCCGCCGCTCATGGTGCGGGCGGGGCGGATGATCGGCGCCAAGGGCGTGAACCTCTACCGCCACGTGGTCCTGCCGGCGGCCCTGCCCACCTACGTCGCCGGCCTCAAGCAGGGCTGGGCCTTCGCCTGGCGCAGCCTCATGGCCGGCGAGCTGCTGGTCATCGTGGCCAACAGGCCGTCGATCGGCGACCAGCTCCAGTTCGCCCGGGAGTTCTCCGACGCCGACGGGATGCTGGCGCTCATGCTCGTCATCCTGGTCGTCGGCATCGTGGTGGACACGGTGTTCGGGCGGGCCGACATGACCATTCGCCGCCGGCGTGGGCTCATCGACCACAGCGCCTGAGAGACTGCGCCCTGTGCGCGTCTCGGCCAAGGTCGACTACGCGGTCCGGGCCTTGGTCGAGTTGGCCGCCGCCGGCACCGGGCCGGTGAAGGGAGAGGCCATCGCCGCGGCCCAGGACATGCCACTGCGGTTCACCGAGAACATCCTCAGCGAGCTCCGCCGGGCCGGCGTGGTGGCCAGCCAGCGGGGCGCCGAGGGCGGCTACTGGCTGCGGGTGCCGGCGGAGTCGGTCACCATCGCCGATGTGATCCGCCATGTGGAAGGTCCCCTGGCCGACGTGCGGGGCGAGGCGGCCGAGGACGTGGCCTACGCCGGCGCGGCCGGCGCCCTCCAGGACGTGTGGATCGCCACCCGGGCCACCCTCCGTTCGGTGCTGGAGACGACGACGATCGCCGACGTGGCCTCCGGCAACCTGCCCCACGAGGTCCGCCGGCTGGCGGCCGACCCCGACGCCTGGACCCGCAGATGAGAGTGGGCATCACCGCCGACCGGCGGTGGCAGGAACAGGCTCGCCTGTTCTCCGACCGCGGCGTCGAGGTCGTCCACGGGCCGACGATGCGGACGATCGACCTGTCCGGGGACGAGTCGCTGCGCGCCGTCACCTCCGCGCTGGCCGAGCGGCCTCCCGACTACCTGATCGTCACCACCGGCATGGGGATGAAGCGCTGGCTGGAGGCCGCCGCCGGCTGGGGGCTCGACACTCCCCTGCTCGCCGGCCTGGCCGCCGGCACCCGGGTCGTCGCCCGGGGCGCCAAGGCGACCTCGGCCGCACGCGGCGCGAACCTCGACGTGTGGTGGCGGGCGCCCGAGGAGACGATGCAGGAGATCGTCGACCACCTGGCTGCGTTCGACGACGTGGGGGGATCCCGGGTCGCCCTCCAGTTGTTCGACCCCGACGGCCACCCGTCCACCGAGCTCCTTCGGGCCATGGCGGGCGAGCTGGTCGAGGTGCCGGTCTACCAGTGGGCCCTCCCCGACGACCCGGCGCCGGCCTCCGAGCTGGTCGACGCCGCCATCGCCGGCGACCTCGACGCCGTCACCTTCACCGCCCAGCCCGCGGTGCACAACCTGTTCCGCATCGCCGGCGACCGCCGGGAGGACTTGCGCAGTGCGTTCAACGCCGGCGGGGTGGTCGCCTCCTGCGTCGGCCCGGTCTGCGCGTCGGCCGCCACCGAGGAGGGCATCGAGGCCCCGATCTGGCCCGACCCCCCGAGGCTCACGGCGATGGTCCGTCAAGTGACGGCCACGCTGGCCGATAGTTGACATTGTTGATCGGAACGGTCAGGTTTTTGGTAGCCTGATGCGTCGAGGAGGGCCTACCACCATGTCGCAGACGCCGAAGTGAGCCAGACAATCGACGTCGAGGTCGGCCCGGGCGCCATCAGCCCCGCCGCCCTCGCCGACATCCAGAAGTTCGAGCGCCTGCTCGCCCTCCACCTGAAGGGCGAGATGGACGAGGACGCCTTCCGGGTCTTCCGCCTCAACAACGGCATCTACGGCCAGCGCCAGGGTGGCACCAACCAGATGGTGCGGGTGAAGATCCCCTACGGGTCCCTGCAGCCCGAGCAGCTGGACATGCTGGCCCACCTGGTGGAGACGTACTCCCGGGGCTGGGGCCACATCACCACCCGCCAGAACGTCCAGATGCACTTCGTGCAGCTGGAGCAGATCCCCCAGGTCATGCGGGAGCTGGCCAGCGTGGGCCTCACCACCCGGGAAGCCTGCGGCGACACCGTCCGCAACGTGATGGGCTGCCACCTGGCCGGCGCCTGCCCGTTCGAGGTCCTCGACATCAGCCCCTGGGCCCAGGCCACCTTCGAGCACCTGCTGCGCAACCCCTACGCCCAGCGCCTGCCCCGCAAGTTCAAGATCAACTTCTCCGGCTGCGTCACCGACTGCGGCCAGGCGATGTTCAACGACGTCGGCATCGTGGCCGTCAACCGGGCCAAGGACGACGGCACCGTGGAGCCCGGCTTCCGGGTCTTCTTCGCCGGCGGCCTGGGCGCCAACCCCCACCCGGCGCAGGCCCTGGAGGACTTCACCTCCCGTGAGGACCTGCTGCCCACGATCGAGGCCATCCTCCGCACCTTCGACCACTACGGCAACCGGGACAACAAGCTGCGGGCCCGCATGAAGTGGCTGGTCGACAACCTGGGCGCCGACGAGGTCCGCCGGCGCATCCTCAGGGAGCGCCGCTTCCTGCCCGCGTCCGCCACCTGGCCCGGCGGCGTGCCGGCCATCGTCGAGGCCGCCGGCGACGAGCCCGCCGGCGTGTCGTCCACGATCAGCCCCACGCCGATGGGCTGGGGCACCAACGTGGTCCTGAAGAAGTCCGACCCCATGGGCCGCTGGGACGACGCCAACGTGGTGCGGGGCAACGCCAAGGGCACCGTCTCCGCCTACGCCTACTGCCGGCTGGGCGACGTCACCGCCGAGCAGTTCCGGGCCGTGGCCGCCATCCAGCGCGAGATGGGCCTCGAGGTGCGGGTGACGAACCGCCAGAACTTCGTGTTCCGGGGCCTCGCCGAGGAGCAGCTTCCCGACCTGTACGCCCGGCTGGCCTTCTTCGGGATGGCCGAGCCCGGCGCCGAGCTGGCCCGCGACGTTGTCGCCTGCCCGGGCGCCGACACGTGCAACCTGGCCGTCACCCAGTCCCGCGGCCTGGCCGACGAGATCGGGCGGGCGCTGGAGGAGGCCGGCCTGGCCGACGTCGGCGGCGTCCGGGTCAACATCTCGGGCTGCACCAACTCCTGCGGCCAGCACCACATCTCCGACATCGGGTTCATGGGTGTCGAGCGCCGGGCCCACGGCCAGGCCGCGCCCGGCTACCAGATGCTCCTCGGTGGGTACGTGGGGCACACCCAGATCGAGTTCGGCCACAAGGCCCTGCGCCTGCCGGCCAAGACGGCGGGCGAGGCCACCGTCCGGGTCGTCGGCCGGTTCGCCGCCGAGCGGTCGGCCGGCGAGAGCTTCACGGCCTGGCTGGAGCGGGTGGGGGGCGCCTCCGAGGTCGCCCGTCGCCTGGCCGACCTCGACGCCTTCCCCACGCCGGCGGAGAATCCCGACTTCTACGTCGACTACGGCGAGACCGGCCCCTACATCGCCGAGGTCGGCGCCGGGGAGTGCGCCGCCGGGTGATCGTGTGGTCGATCGGCGGCCACATACCACCTCCGATCGACCAATCGCTCAGGTCTCGACTTCGACGGTGTCGGTCACCGGCGAGGCGTGATGGGCCACCAGCTTCCAGTCTCCGCTCGTGTCCCGCACGAACAGGTTGAGGGCGGACACCGTGGTCGCGCTGTCCGTCTGCAGGATGTTCTCGTCGACGGTGACCCACCCGACGTCGCCGGCCACCTCCGCCTTCTCCTTGGTCAGGATGAACTGGAGCTGCTGGCTGTTCTGGAACAGCGCGAAGAACGACGCCGCCACCTGACCCCACCCCCGCAGGCTCGACCAGCCCGGGTGGGTGCAGACGATGCGGTCGGAGTGCTCCCACAGCAAGGACATGGCGTCGAGGTCACGCGCCTCGAACGCGGCGTAGAAGGCCTTGTTGGCCGCCGTCACGGACTCCAGATCGGTCATCACCGCCTGCGACGGTAGCCTCCCGCGGTGCTCCGCCTTCCCTCGACCGACGGCGTGAAGCTGGCCGTCTACGACCTGGGTGGCGACGGACCTCCCCTGCTGATGGCCCACGCCACCGGGTTCTGCGGGCCGGTGCTGGCCCCGCTGGCCGCGGCGCTGGCCGACCGGTTCCACTGCTGGGCCTTCGACGAGCGGGGCCACGGCGACACCGAGTGGCCGCAGGGCCTGGACTGGAAGTGGGCGGGCTTCGCCGACGACGTCGTGGCGGTGGTCGACGGGCTGGGCCTGGAGGGGGCGTACGGGTTCGGTCACTCCTGCGGCGGGGCAGCCATGCTCGACGCCGAGGCCCGCCGGCCGGGGACCTTCACCGCCCTGTGGTGCTACGAGCCCATCGTCTGGCCCGAGCTCACCGAGGAGCTGGCCGCCTCCCGGCGGCGGCTCGTCTCCGGAGCCCTCAAGCGCCGCGACCAGTTCCCCTCCCGTCAAGAGGCCTACGACAACTTCGCCTCCAAACCACCGCTCGAGTCCTTCGACACGCCGGCGCTGCGGGCCTACGTCGAGTGCGGGTTCCGCCCCGACAAGGAGGGCGTGCGCCTCAAGTGCCCGCCCTACGTCGAGGCCGCCATCTACCGCCAGGGGCTGGTGCACGACGGCTTCACCCGCCTGGCCCGGGTGGGATGTCCGGTGACGATCGGCTGGGGAGAACGGAGCGTGGCCATGGACCGGAGCGTGCCCGAGGCCCAGGTCGGCGAGCTGCCCGACGCCGGGTTGGTGGCCTTCCCCGACCTCGGCCACTTCGGCCCGATGGAGGCCCCGCGTGCGGTCGCCGGGGCGGTCTTCCCGCCCTGACCATCCGCGGCCGTGTCGCACCCCCTCGGTAGCCTTTCCGACCGATGGTGCTCCCCCTGCCGACGTCGCTGTCGCCCTCGAAGGTGGCGTCGTTCAAGGACTGCGCCCTGGCATTCCGCTTCTCCAACATCGACCGGGTACCCGAGCCGCCGTCGCCCGCGGCCACCAAGGGTTCACTGGTCCACCGCGCCCTCGAGCTGCTGTTCTGCGAGCCGGCGCCGGCCCGGAGCCTTCCCGCCGCCCTGGCCTGCCTCGACCGCGCCCGGGCCGAGTTCGCCGGCGACCCGGAGTTCTTGGGCCTGGAGCTCGACGCCGAGGCCGAGGCGGAGTTCGCGGCGGAGGCGGAGATCCTGCTGAGGCGGTACTTCACCCTCGAGGATCCCACGGCCGTCCACCCCATCGGCCTGGAGCTGATGCTGGAAGCGCAGGTCGGGTCGCTGAAGCTCAGGGGCATCATCGACCGCCTCGACCTCGACGCCGACGGCGGCCTGGTGGTGACCGACTACAAGACCGGCAAGGTCCCCGGCGTCATCCACGAGCAGAGCCGCCTCGGTGGCGTGCACTTCTACGCCTTCCTGTGCGAGCGGGTCCTGGGCCGGCGCCCGGCACGGATCCAGCTCCTCTACCTGTCCCAGCCGGTCGCCATCGTCTGCGAGCCGTCGGCCCAGTCCATCCGGGGCCTCGAGCAGCGCACCGCCGCCATCTGGAAGGCCGTCGAGCGGGCGTGCAGCAACGAGGACTTCCGCCCCCGCCCGTCGGCCCTGTGCAACTGGTGCTCGTTCCAGGAGTTCTGCCCCAGCTTCGGCGGGGACCCGGCCCGGGTTCGGGAGCTGGTCGGCGCCTGAAGTAGCGTCACCGCCATCGTGACGGGCCACCTCCTCACTGCCCGCAGGGGTGTGGCCAGCTTCGATTTGGCCGTCGACCGGGCGTTCGACCACCTGCGGGGCCGCACGACCGCCGACCGGGTCTTCTACGCGGCGTCGGAGCTGGGCGACTTCGGGCTCATCTGGGTGCTGCTCGGCACGGTCAAGGGACTACGCAAGGGCGACGACCTGCCGACCGCCCTGCGGATGACGGCGGCCATGGGCTTGGAGTCCATCCTGGTCAACGGGATCATCAAGTCGTTCTTCCGCCGTACCCGCCCGCCGTGGGAGGTCCACCGGCCGCTACGGGTGCGCCGGCCGCTCACCAGCAGCTTCCCCAGCGGGCACGCCACCTCAGCCGTGAGCGCGGCGATGATGCTCTCCGAGGACGACGACTGGTGGCCGCTTTACGTCGTTGTGGCCGCGGTCGTGGCGACCAGCCGGATCTACGTCAAGATCCACCACGCCTCGGACGTGGCCGGCGGTGTCGCCGTAGGTGTCGTCCTGGGCATGATCGGGCGCCGGCTGCTGCCGGCGCATCCCCCCCGCTAGTTCGGGTTCAGGACGTCCTCTCGCACCTCGACGACCTCGATGCCCGCCGACGCGAGGATCGAGCGCATGTCGAGCAACAGGTCGGACACCTCGCTGGTGGACACCAGCTCGCGAGTGTGCATGACACCGAGGCTCTGGTCGATCATGGCGAGCGCCTGGTTGATGGCCTCGATCTCAAGTGTTTCGTTCATCACTCCACTCCAAACGCTGGGCCGCCGTGCCTGTTCCCGTTACGTCGACCTCTATGGGTTGCTCCTTGAGCGACTACCCAAGATCACCCTACTCAATGCGCACGACAGACAGGTCGCGGTTTCATGAACATCAGGCTTCGCCGCAGGCGCCGGCGGCGCCGAGCGAAGGGCGGAGGGCGCCAGCCGGGCGCCGAGCGAAGGGTGGAGGGCGCCCAGCCGGGCGCCGAGCGAAGGGTGGAGGGCGCCCAGCCGGGCGCCGCGCGAAGGGTGGAGGGCGCCCAGCCGGGCGCCGCGCGAAGGGCGCCAGCCGAGCGAAGGGCGGAGGGCGGAGGGCGCCAGCTGGGCGCAAGCGGAGCGCAGCGCCCACCGACGGACGCCCGAGCGCAGCGAGGATGCGTCCGTCGGAACGGGAAGAAGCCGCCGGAGGCGGGCGTTGCAGTTGTCGTGGGGCGAAGCCCCACTGTGGATGTCTCACCCTCCTGGGAACATGGAAACCATGAACAAGACGGATCAACTGGCGCTCCTCCCCCGGGACGACGCCGCATCGTGGGAGCTCGACGAGCACACCCGCGAGATCGGCAAGCAGGGCATCGCCGCCGCCCGGCTC
>DATLHA010000165.1:0-16961 GCA_035540095.1 Acidimicrobiales bacterium
CAACATCTCCACGTGGGCCCGGCTGGCGATCTCGGGCACCACGCCGCCGTAGCGGGCGTGGAGGTCGACCTGGCTGGACACCACCGACGACACCACGGTGTCGCCGTTGGCCACGACGGCGGCGGCGGTCTCGTCGCACGACGTCTCGATTCCGAGAACGAGGAACTGCTCGGGCATGTCACTCACGGGATCTCACCGTAGGCCCTCGCTGACCAGTGTGACACCCGGTATGCCGGCTTCGATCTCGGCCAGGCGCCGGCCGTACTCCGGCGTGTCGACGTCGTGGGCCCACATGACCAGTGCATCCTCGTTGGTCTCGACGTAGTAGTTCTTGCGGATGCCGGCGGGGCGGAAGCCGAACTGGCGGTACATCTCCTGGGCCGCGGTGTTGGTCACGCGGACCTCGAGGGTCAGGTTGCTCGCGCCCCGGCGGATGGCCGTCCGGGCCAGCGTGAGCAGCAGGCGGGTACCGATCTTGTTGCGGTGCCAGATCGGGTCGACGGCGAGGGTGGTGATGTGACCGTCGTCGTCACTCACCATGAGGCCGCCGTAGCCGCACAGGACGCCGTTGATGCGGGCAACGTAGTACGCCCGGCTGGTGCGCAGGGCCATCTCGCTGACAAACAGGCTGAGTGACCACGGCCGGGCGTAGACCTGGCCCTCGATCTTGAGCACGGAGCGGAGGTGCCGCCGGCGCATGGGCAGGATATGGACCACCAGCTGGTCGGGACCCACGTCGCGCCGTGCTTGGACCATGGGATCAGGTGGCGCGGTCCATTGCCGCCGTCCAGTTGATCTCGGCGTCGCTCTTGCGCAGGTAGAGCGGCTCCAACTCCCACGGCTGCACGAACTCCTCGCGTAGGGCCTGGGGGTGGGCCAGTTCGACCAGCGAGGCGGCCGACGGGAAGGCCGACGTGGCGTCACCGCCCTCCGCCCCCGAGACCTCGGTGAGGATCGCCGGATAGCGCATGGCGCCGTCGCCCACGACCAGGCAGTCCTCGCCCCGAGCCAGCAGCTCCGAGGCCAGGTCATCCGGCGTGCCGACCTGGTACGGCACGAGCCGCTGGGCACCCCCGGGCACCTGGCGGTACATGGAGTAGAACAGCTCGCCCCGGCGGGCGTCGATGGCCGGGACGATCAGGCGGTTGGTGTAACGGACGGGGAAAGCCAGCAGGTCGAGGCTGGAGATCCCGATGGTCGGGATGCGCAACGCATGGGACAGGGCCTTGGCCGCGGCGACCCCGACGCGGAGGCCGCTGAAGAGGCCGGGGCCCACGTCGACGGCGATGGCGCTGATCTCGCTCAGCTCGATCGTCGCCTGCCGGCACATGAACTCGATGGCGGGGACCAGCGTCTCCACGTGGCGCCGGCCCTTGGCCGCGTGGAAGGACGCCAGCACGCCCTCGTGGCCGCCGATGGCACAGCCCACCTGGATGGTGGCCGTTTCGATGCCCAGGATCAGCACGTCAGATGCTCCATTTGGCGACCGCCTCTTTCAGGGCCCGGGCCCGCGGCGGCCAACCCGGGCCGACCGTGCGGATGCTGAGCAGGCGGTCGTCGGCCCCTTCCTTGGCCTCCAGCCGGACCTCGAGGAAGTCGGCGGGCAGGCCGGGGGCCACCGCGTCGCCCCACTCGATGAGCGTGACCGCGCCGTCGTCGAGCAACTCGGCGATACCCAGGTCCACGAGCTCCTGCATGGTCTCCAGGCGGTAGACGTCGAGGTGGACGAGCGGCAGCCGGCCCTCGTAGGAGCGCACCAGGATGAACGCCGGGCTGGTGACGGCCTCCTCGACGCCCAGGCCCTTGGCGAAGCCCTGGGCGAAGGCGGTCTTGCCCGTGCCCAGGTCGCCGGCCAGGACGATGAGGTCGCCGGGAGCGGCCAGGCCGGCGACCTCGGCGGCGAGGGCCCGGGTGTCCTCGACGGAGGTGGTGGCGGCCCGGATCATGCTGCGAGATATCCCTTGGCCCGCACCAGGTCGGCTCGCATCTGGGGAGCGAGGTCGCCGGCGCCCCGCAGCACCGCCGCCGGGTGGTACGTCGGCACCAGGACCCCGCCCCGGTACGGGTAGGCGCGGCCCCGCAGCTTGGTGATCCCCTCGGTGGTGTCGAGCAGCAACTTGGCCGCGAAGTTCCCGAGGGTGACGACCACCTTGGGGTCGATGAGGTCGACCTGGGCCTCCAGCCACGGGCCGCAGGCGGTGATCTCCGCCGGCTGGGGGTCACGGTTGCCCGGCGGCCGACATTTGACGGTGTTGGCGATGTAGAACCGGTCTCGGGTCAGGCCCATCTCCTCCCACACCATCTTGTCGAGCAACTGGCCCGAACGGCCGACGAACGGCTCACCCTGGAGGTCCTCCTGCCGCCCCGGTGCCTCGCCGACGAACATGAGGTCGGCGTGGGGGTTCCCGACACCGAAGACCACCTGGGTCCGCCCCTGCGCCAGCTGGCAGCGGGTGCAGGTCTTCGCCTCCCGCTCCACGTCAGCCAGGACCGGCACGGCCCCGAGCGTAATGGCGGCCTCACCCATAGATCCTCGGGACCCTCGGGCCGATGCCGCACAGGACCTCGTAGGCGATGGTGCCCACCCGGGTGGCCCACTCCCAGGCGGTGATGTGCTCGGTGCCCTGGCGACCGATGAGCACCACTTCGTCGCCTGGCAATACCCCTTCGTCGTCGCCGCAGTCGACCATGATCTGGTCCATGGTGACGGTGCCGGCCAGCGGCCGCCGGCGCCCGCCGATCAGCACCTCGCCGCCCGTCACACCCAGCCTCCACGGCACACCGTCGGCATACCCGATGGGGATGGTGGCCACCCGGGACGTCCGTTCGAGTGGCCGGAGCAACCCGTAGGAGACGCCCTCGCCGGCCCCCACCTCCCGCACGTAGGACACCTGCGCCCGCAGCGACAGCGCTGGGCGCAGGCCCTCCACCGCGGCCACGGCGGCCATCGCCGCGCTGGGGGCGACGCCGTAGAGGGCGATCCCGCAGCGGACCATGTCGTGGTGGGCCCCGGCGTGGGCGACGGCGCCGGCGGAGTTGCAGGCGTGGACCATCGGCGGCCGCAGGCCCTGGTCGGCGAGCCGGGCCGCCACCGCCTCCAACCGGCTGCACTGCTCTTCGGTGAAGGGGTTTGCCGGGTCGTCGGCCACGGCGAAGTGGGTCCACAGCCCGCCGAAGTGCAACTCGGGACGGTCGGCGACGGCACGCACCACCGACGCCGTGTCGTCGACACTGGCCCCGACGCGGTGCATGCCGGTGTCGACCTTTACGTGGACGTCCAACGGCGGCGCTTCGGCGGCGACGACCGCCTTGGCCGCCGCCTCCACACCGGCCTCGGTGTAGATCGTCGGCGTCAGCCGGAGGGACACCACGTCGCCCATTGCCGGCGCCGGCGGCTCGGAGAGAACGAGGATCGGCGCCTCGATCCCGCTGTCGCGCAAGACGGCGCCCTCGTCGACGATGGCGACGGCCAGCCACGTGGCCCCTCCCTCCAGCGCCGCCTCGGCCACGGCCACCGCGCCGTGGCCGTAGGCGCCCGCCTTCACCACCGCACACAACGCCGCCGGCGCCGCCAGCCGGCCGAGGAGAGACGCGTTGTGCCGCACCGCCGCCAGGTCGACCTCGGCCCAGGCGGGGCGGACGGCCACGCCGCTAGTCCCCGACACCGCCCACGATGGCCCGTACCAGGTCGCCCCTCGATACCACGCCGACCAGCCGGCCGTCGTCGTCGACCACGGCCAGGCGGGACGAGTTGCGGTCGTGGAGGGTGGTGGCGACGGTCTCCAGGGTGTCGTCCGGCCGGCATGTCGGGGCGTCGTGGTCCATGACGTCGGCCACGGTGGCCCCCACCGCCTTCCTCAGGTCCGACTCGAAGTGGCGGACCGAGGACGGAAGCTCGAGGTAGGCGCCGAACACGGAGATGACCGTGGGGAAGTGGAGCCGGCTGTCCTGGACGATGAGATCGTCGTCCTCCAGGAGCCCGATCACCACGCCGTCGGCGTCCACCACGGGACCGCCGCCGAGCTTGCGCTCCGAGAGGGATCGGGCCGCCGCCTCGACGGTGTCGTCGGGCTTGAACGTGAGCACGTCGGTGGTCATGACGTCGCGCACGAGGGAGTTTCGGGGCATGCCACCTCGGGGGTCAGGGAGCGATGGTGTCGAGAACGGCCGGGAGCAGGTCGAGCAGGTCGCCGGCGACCAGGCCGCGGCGCCAGCCTAGGCCCGCGGCAGTCCCGTGCACGAAGGCGCCGGCCGCCGCCGCCTGGGGCGCGTCGAGGCCCTGGGCCAGCAGCGCCCCGATCACTCCCGACAGCACGTCGCCGCTGCCGGCGGTGGCGAGGCGGGCGTCGCCGGCGGTGGTGAGCAGCACGTCACCGGCGGGGTCGGCGACGATCGTCGTCGAGCCCTTGAGGAGCACGGTGGCGCCCGTGGTGAAGGCCAGGTGGCGGACGGCGGAGATGCGCCGCGGTCCGGGCGGGCAGCCCATGAGGCGGTCGAACTCGCCGTCGTGGGGGGTGAGCACGGTGGGGCCGGGGCGGTTCCGCAGGAACCGGGCCGGATCGTCGAGTGAGCCGAGGGCGTACAGGGCGTCGGCATCGAGGACGACGGGCAACCTGGCCTTGGCGACCAGCCGGCGCACCGCGCCGGCGGTGCCGTCGGAGCGCCCCAGGCCAGGGCCCATGACCACGGCCTTCATGCGCTCGAGGTCGCCGGCGATGACGTCGTCGTCCCAGCCCTCCTCGGGCAGCCAGCGGCCGATGACCTCGGGGAACCGCGGGTCGGGGGGCACGCCCGGGATGCCCAGGCGGACGGTTCCGGCGCCGGCCCGCATGGCGGCCCCGGCGGCCATGTCGGCGGCGCCGGTCATCCCCGGCGAGCCGGCGATCATCCACAGGGCCGACTTCCACTTGTGGCTGTTGTGTTCGCGAGCGGGGAGCCAGCGGGCCACGTCGGCCGCCTCCACCATGCCGATGGTCGAACGGGACACGTCCAGGCCGATGTCGGCCACGGTGACCCGCCCGGCGTGCTCGAAGCCGGCCCCGAGCAGGAGCCCGGTCTTCATGGCCGCGAAGGTGACGGTCTCGGTGGCCCGCACCGCCCCCGGCTGCGCCTCGCCGGTGAGGCCGTCGATGCCCGAGGGGATGTCGACGGCCAGCACCGGGGCGCCGGCGGGGTCGGGCGCCGAATATTCACCCCGGAAGCCGGTGCCGTAGGCGGCGTCGATCACCAGGTCCGACTTCGGGAGCCGGTCGGGCTGGTCGCCGGCGTCGATGACCTCCACCCTGACGCCCCGCCGGCGCAGGAGCGTGGCCGCCACCCGCCCGTCGGCCCCGTTGTTGCCCTTGCCGGCCACGACCACCACCCGCCGGCCGTAGGCGCCGCCCAGCATGGCCAGCGCGGCCCGGGCCACCGCCGAGCCGGCCCGCGCGACGAGCACCTCCTCGGGCTCGGGCGCGGCGCGGTCGACGGCCCGCATCTCCTCGGGGGTCAGGACGGGGATCAAAGAGCGATGGCGACGGCCTCGGCGACGAGACCCGTGTGCGTCAACGACACGCGCCACGACGTGACGCCTCGGCGGGCCGCGAGTTCTGCAGCCCGACCGCTCAGGGCAACCGATGGCGCACCCGAGGGCGCCTTCACCACCTCCACGTCAAGGAAGGCAAAGGCGCCGAGGCCCACGCCGAGGGCCTTCATCACCGCCTCCTTGGCCGCGAACCGGGCGGCCAGGCGCTCCGACGGGTCCTGCTGGCGCCGGCCGTAGGCCTGCTCGGCCGGCGTGAACAGCCGGTCGGCGATGCCGGGCCGCTTCAGGAGCGCCTTGCGAAACCGTTCCACCTCCACCGTGTCGATCCCCACCCCGATCACCCGTTACTCCACTGTCACGGTTTTCGCCAGGTTGCGAGGCTGGTCGACGTCACAGCCGCGCGCCTTGGCCACGAAATAGGCGAAGAGCTGCAGTGAGATGACGTCGACCAGCGGAGAGAACAGCTCGCCCCCCTTGGGCACGGCCGGCACCCAGAGCACGCCGTCGGCATGGGCGGCGGCGGCCTCGTCGCCCTCGTTGGCGACCACGACCACGGTGGCGCCCCGGGCTCGCACCTCGTCGATGTTGCTCATGATCTTGGCGTGGAGGCGGCCCCGGGTGGCCACGGCCACGACAACCGTTCCCGGCTCGATGAGGGCGATGGGGCCGTGCTTCATCTCCCCCGCCGGGTACGCCTCGGCCCGGGCGTAGGAGATCTCCTTCAGCTTCAGTGCCCCCTCGAGGGCGACCGGGTACCCCACGCCCCGGCCGAGGAAGAAGAAGTCCCGGGTCTCGACGTAGCGCGCCGCCACATCCTCCACCTCGTCGGCCCGGGCCAGCACGCCGTCGATGAGCGCCGGCACCGCGTGCAGCGCCTCGATCTGTCGGGCCACCTCCTCGGGGTACAGGACGCCGCGGGCCTGGGCCAGCTTCAGCGCCAACAGCTCCATGGCCACGATCTGGGCCACGTGGGTCTTGGTGGCCGCCACCCCCCGCTCGGGACCGGCCCGGGTGTACAGCACCGCATCGGCCTCGCGGGCCATCGAGGAGTCGACCACATTGGAGACCACGAGCACCTTGGCCTTGTTGGTGGCCGAGCGGGCGTACCGGCACGCCTCCATGGTGTCGAGGCTCTCGCCCGACTGGCTGACGCCGACGACGAGGCTCTGGGCGTCGAGGACCGGGTCCCGGTAGCGGAACTCCGACGCCACGTCGATCTCGGTCGGCAGGCGGGCCCAGTGCTCGATGGCGTAGCGCGCCACCATGCCGGCGTGGTAGCTGGTGCCACAGCCCACGACGAAGACCTTGTCGACCGCCCGCAGGTCCTCGTCCGACAGCTCCAGCTCGCCCAGGGTGAGCCGGTCACCCTTGGTCCGCCCCCGGAGGGTCTCCCGAACGGCCCGCGGCTGCTCGTGGATCTCCTTGAGCATGAAGTCGGGGTAGCCGCCCTTCTCCACCGTCTCGATGTCGCCCTCGACCTTGCGCCGGACGGGCTCGATCTCCTCGCCGGCCATGGTGCTGACCCGCAGGGAGCCGGGCCGGACCTCGACGATCTGGTCGTCGTCGATGACGTAGACCTCGCGGGTGGCCGCCAGCAGCGCCGGGATGTCGGAGGCCACCAGGCCGGCGCCGTCCGTGCGCCCGGCGACGAGGGGCGACGACCGCCGGCCGGCCACGATCAGCTCCGGGTCGCCGGCATGGACCACGGCGACGGCGAAGGAGCCCTCCAGCCGGCCCAGTGCCGCCCGCACCGCGTCGGCCAGGCCGGCGCCGTCGGCCATGCCCGCCTCGATCAGGTGGGCCAGGACCTCGGTGTCGGTCTCCGAGCGCAGGTCGTGACCGGCTGACACCAGCTCGTCGCCCAGCTCGACGTGGTTCTCGATGATGCCGTTGTGAACCAGGGCCAGGGCGCCGGTGCAGTCGGTGTGGGGGTGAGCGTTGTTCTCCGTAGGACCCCCGTGGGTGGCCCAACGGGTGTGGCCGATCCCCACCACGGCGGACGGGGCGTCACCGATGGCGCCGGTGAGCTCGGCCAGCTTGCCGGCCCGCCGGCGCACCCAGACCGAGTCGCCGTCGACCAGGGCGACCCCCGAGGAGTCGTAGCCCCGGTACTCGAGCCGGCTCAGGCCGTCGAGGAGGAAGGGCAGGGCCGGATCGCTCCCGGTCACGCCGACGATGCCGCACATGGGGCCAAGGGTAGGCCGTCGACCGGGACTTATGCGCCGAGCGCCCGCCTCACGGCCGAGCACAGCGCCTCACAGGCGGCTTCGGCCTCCTCGACGGTGAACGCCTCCACCATGACCCGGACCACCGGTTCGGTCCCGCTGGGCCGCACCAGCACCCGGCCCCGCTCCCCCAGGTCGGCTTCCACCGCCTTGATGGCCAGGGTCAGCTCCTCGGATCCGCCCACGCTGGCACCCCGAGCCGCCACGGGGACATTGCGGAGGATCTGGGGCAGGCGGGCCATCACGCCGGCCAGGTCGGCCAGCGACCGGCCGCTGCGGGCCATGACGTCGAGGACCTGCAGGCCGGTCAGGAGGCCGTCACCGGTGGTGGCCAGGTCGCCGAAGACGATGTGCCCCGACTGCTCACCACCGAGGCCCCAGCCGCCGCGCTCCATCTCCTCCAGCACGTAGCGGTCACCGACGTCGGTCTCCACCAGGGAGATGCCGTGGGCGGCCATGGCCTGGCGGAAGCCCAGGTTGGACATGACGGTGACGACCACCGTGTCGCCCGGCAGGCGGCCGCCGTCGCGGCGGTCGAGGGCGCAGATGGCGATGAGCTGGTCACCGTCGACCAGGGCGCCGGCGGCGTCCACGGCCAGGACCCGGTCGGCGTCACCGTCGAAGGCCAGGCCCACGTCGGCGCCGCCGGCCACGACCTGGCGCTGGAGCTCCTCGGGGTGGGTGGAGCCACTCCCGTCGTTGATGTTCAGGCCGTCCGGCGTGTCGTGGATGACGGCCACCCGGGCGCCGAGGCTGCGCAGGACCTCCGGGGCCACCGCGCTGGCCGCCCCGTTGGCGCAGTCGAGCACCACCGACAGCCCATCCAGGCTGCCGGCGGCGACGGTGGCCGCCAGCGCGGCCTCGTAGCGGTCCACGCCGGCGCCGGGAAGCATGCGCCCGAGCTCCGACCCGGTCCGGCGGGGTGACTCCCGGGGAGCGGCCAGGAGCCGGTCGAGCTCGGCCTCGAGCCGGGTCTCGATCTCATCGGACAGCTTGCGCCCGCCGGCCATGAAGAACTTGACCCCGTTGTCGGGGAACGGGTTGTGCGACGCCGAGATCATGGCCGCCGGCCGGTTGTCCGCCGCCGACAGCCAGGCCACGCCGGGCGTCGGCAGCACGCCGAGGTCGACCACGTCGGCCCCCTCGGTGGCCAGGCCGGCCGAGAGCGCGGCCTGGAGGAGCGGCCCGGAGATCCGGGTGTCGCGACCCACCAGGAACGGCCCTGGTCGCCCGCTCGAAGGGCCGCTCGGGCCCTGGCCCAGGACGCGCGCCGCGGCGCGGCCGAGGGCGAGGACCAGTTCGGGGGTGAGCTCGGCGTTGGCGATGCCCCGGACGCCGTCGGTGCCGAACCGGAGCGTCACCGGCGGCCTCCTTGCTAGCGCTTGGAGTACTGGGGTGCCTTCCGGGCCTTCTTCAGGCCGTACTTCTTGCTTTCCTTCTCGCGGGCGTCACGGGTGAGGAACCCGGCCCGCTTCAGTGTGGTCCGCAGCTCCTCGTCGATGTTGACCAGGCCCCGGGCGATGCCCAGGCGCAGGGCGCCGGCCTGACCCGACACGCCGCCGCCGTCCATGGTGGCGTCGACGTCGTAGGTCTCGTCCAGCGTGGTGAGCCGGAGGGGCTCGGTGACGATCATGCGGTGCGTCTCCGACGGGAAGTAGTCCTCGATCGGGCGCTTGTTGACGGTGATCTTGCCCGTGCCCGGGCGGATGCGGACGCGGGCGACGGCCTCCTTGCGGCGGCCGGTCGACTGCATGAGGGGCTTGGGCACGATGATCCTTTACTGACTACAGGCCGCGCGGGCGGGCGACGGCCATCGCGAGCTCGAGCGCCTCGGGCATCTGGGCGGCGTGGGGGTGGGTGGGGCCGGCGTAGACCTTGAGCTTCTTGAGCATCGAGCGCCCGAGGGGGCCTTTGGGCAGCATGCCTCTGACCGCCTTGCGGACGGCATCCTCGGGGTTGTTGGCCATGACGTCGACGTAGGACCGCTGCCGGAGGCCGCCGGGGTACCCGGTGTGGCGGTACTCGACCTTCTTGGCCTCCTTGCCGGAGGTCAGGACCACCTTCGACGCGTTGACCACGATGACGTGGTCACCCGTGTCGATGTGGGGGGCGAACTGGGGCTTGTGCTTGCCGCGCAGCAGCCGGGCGACCTCTGAGGCCATACGCCCGAGCACGAGGCCCTCGGCGTCGACGAGGTGCCAGGCGCGCTGGACGTCGGATGGTTTTGTGGAGAAGGTACGCACCGGGGGAAGAGTGTAGTCGGCCTCAGGGGTTTCGAAGCCAGGAGCGCATCTGGAGGCCGAGCCACGGCTTGCGGCCCGACGCCAGCAGCTGGCCCTTGGGGATGGCCGACCACTGACTGATCCGGCCCCATGCCACCAGCAGGAAGGCCTCGGGGTCGACGGACAGCTTGCAGTCGACCCTGCCCTGGGGCGAGGCCTCGACGGAGAAGTCGCCCTTGTCGAAGACGAGGCACGCCCGGCCGTCGCCGCGGAGACGGACGTCGAAACGGGCCCGCTTCGTGCCGGCCACCTCCTGCACGACCATCGCCCGGCCCAGGGTGTGCAGGGATGGAAAGACGAAGCCCTGCAGGATGAGAGCGGCGTGGCCCTTGTCGATCGGCCAGGGCTGCCCGAGCGCCACCGCGATGTCGCGGCCGTGGACCGTCAGCTCGTTGAGGATGTGGCAGGTCAGGGCGGACAAGGGCATCTCGCTGCCCTGGATCAGCCAGCTGTGCGACGTGTCCGCCGTGGCCGCCTCCATGGCGGCGAGAAAGCCTGCCACGGTCACATCGATGCGGTCGGCCACCTGGGCCAGTGGCCTCCGGCCCTCGCCGTCCAGCATCACCCGGCTCAGCGTGGGCAGGCCCGAGATGTCGGGGATCAGGTTGCCGCCGCCGGCGGTCATGGCCGTTATGGCGTCCAGAGCGTGGGAGACGTGGGTGGCGACCTGCGTCACGTCCCACTCCCCCAGCGCCGGCGCGTCGGGCTTCGTCGCCGACCGCAGCATGGCCGTCAGCCGGGGGCCGGCCTGGGCCACGGCCCGGCGGGCGGCGGGCCAGTCGACGGTGGTGGTGGCACTCACCACTGCACCATAGGCAGGCGGGGGCGGCGGTGCTGGCGGGATGCCACAGCGTCCACTTCGCCGGATGCCCGCCGTCGCACCGGAGGGCCGGCGCAGGCAGGGAGCACCGTCGCCACGACGATGAGCTCGAAGATGCCCGGCCGGAGCACCACCACTGCTGGGGTCACGCTTCCCCTGTACCAGAGCCGTCAACCGGTCGGCTCCGGATCAGCCCCAGAGATCCGCCAGCATGCGGTCGACGCCGGCCATGCCTCCGTCGACCACCGACGAGCCGTCGACGGCGCCCGCTCGATCGTCGTATCGGGGGCTGCCCTCGACGTGGGCTTCGTCCATGAGTGAGCGGACCGGCGGCGAGAGGAACCGGCTCACCTGGGCGTAGCTGTGGGCGTCGGTGAGAGGCCGGCGCCTGTGGTGGTAGCGGAGGGGGACGTTGACCTCCAGAGCCGAGCGGGCCCGGGTGACGGCGACGTAGAGGAGCCGGCGCTCCTCCTCGATGCCCTCGGGGTCGCCGGTGGCCATGTCGGAGGGGAACATGCCGTCGCTGGCGTGGAGGACGTGGACCACCTCCCACTCGCCCCCCTTCGCCGAGTGCACCGTGGACAACACCAACCAGTCCTCGTCGACGAGCGGCGGGCCGGCGAGGTCGGCAGTGGACGACGGCGGGTCGAGGGTGAGGTCGCTCACGAAGCGGCTCCGGGACGGGGCGTTGGCGGCCACGCCCTCCAGCTGCTCGAGGTCGGCCAGGCGGGCCGCGGGGTGGTCGTAGGCCCGCACGAGCACCGGGCCGAGCCACTGGCGCAGCCGCTCGACCTGGACGGCGGGCGGCGGCGTGTCGCCGCCGGGCAGGCAGCCGTCGGCGCACTCGGCCAGGGCGGCCCGGAGGCCACCCAGCTCATCCCGGGCCGCGGCCGGCACCCGAGGAGGGGCAGCCAGCAAGCGCCCCAGTGGTGTGGCGTTCGGCTCGCCGGGCTGGCCGACGCCGAGCTCCTCCATGACCCGCCGGGCCGTCGCCGCCCCCACCCCTTCCAGGAGCTGCAGCGTGCGGAACCACGCCAGCTCGTCCCACGGGTTGTCGAGCACCCGCATGAGGGCCATGAGATCCTTGACGTGGGCCGCTTCCAGGAACTTGAGCCCCCCGTACTTCACGTACGGCACGTTGCGCCGGCTCAGGTGGAGCTCCAGCAGGTCGGAGTGGTGCGACGCCCGGAACAGCACCGCCTGGTCGTGGAGGGCGACGCCGTCGTCGCGGTGGGCCAGCACCGAGTCGCACACCGCCGCCGCCTCGGCGTCCTCGTCACCGCAGGTGCGCAGCAGCGGCCGGCGGGCGCCGGCCCGCTCCGACCACAGCACCTTGGTCATCGTGGAACCGGCGCCGGCCTCGGCCATCACCGCGTTGGCCACGGCCACGCTGGGCGGCGTGGACCGGTAGTTCTGCTCCAGTCGCACGATGGTGGTGCCGGGGAACCGCTCGGGGAACTGGAGCAGGTTGCCGCTGCTGGCGGCGCGGAACCCGTAGATGGCCTGGGCGTCGTCGCCCACGACCGTCAGCCCCCGCCCGTCGGGGCAGAGGGCGGCCAGGATGTCGGCCTGGAGGGTGTTGGTGTCCTGGTACTCGTCGACCAGCACGTGGTCGAACATGCCGGGCAGCAGCCCAGGAACGGCGTCGAGCGCCCGCCAGCACAGGAGCAGGTCGTCGTAGTCGAGGAGCTGACGCTCACGCTTGCGGGCCGTATAGGCCGCGAAACAGGCCTTGATCCCTTCGGTCTCCTGTGCGCACCAGGGGAAGGACCGGTCGAGCACCACCTGGAGGCGCTCGCCGGTGTTGACCACCCGGTCGTAGATCGACGCCAGCGTCGCGGCCCGGGGCGAGCGCCGGCGAGCCGGGCCGACCCCACCGGCTCCGGCTCCGCCGGCTCCGCCGGCCGAGCCGGCACTGTGATGCAGCCCGAGATCGGACCGAATGAGCCCGAACAGCTCCGTCACGTCGCCCGAATCCAGGATGGTGAACCCGGGGTCGAGGCCGAGGCGGCGGCCGTGCAGCCGCAGCACCCGGTTGGCCACCGAATGGAACGTGCCACCCCAGACCCTTGCGGCGGCGCTGCGGTCGGAGAGCCGCCCGGCCCGCCCCAGCAGCTCCTGGGCCGCCCGCCGGCTGAAGGTCACAAGGCACACCCGCTCCGGTTCGGCACCCTGGCGCAGCAACCGGGCCACCCGGTGGGCCAGCGTGCCCGTCTTGCCGCTGCCGGCGCCGGCCAGGACGAGCAGCGGCCCGCCATCGTGGTCCACCGCCGCCCGTTGGCGGTCGTTCAGCTCGAACATCAGTTCGGGAGAGTACCACCAGGAGGAATGGACGGCGGACTTCCGGGGTAAGGGACTTTCGGGATCGTCTGTCGGCCTTTGGGCCCAGACAGGGGACCGAGAGAGGAGACCACGATGGTCGATGTTGCGCCGCACCTCCAGGATCACGCCGTCGGGCTGGAGATGGAGATCGTCGAGCTGGCCCGCCAGGCCGACCAGGCCGCCCAGGAGGGCTGGCCCGACCGGGAGGCGGAGCTCCGCCGGGAGCTGAACGCCCTCTACAGCGAGCTGGCGAACGTCGCCGAGCGCCTGACCCAGGAGGTCACGGCTGCTGCGCCGGCGCCCGCGGTCGACGCCCCTCCCGCCTCGGCTGCGTACTGATCTTTCCCCGTCGGAGCGAGGCGGGAATTGATTAAGCTCTCAACTGTTGTAGAATCAACGAAGTAGTTGAAATCTCAACCTACAAGGAGCTCGACCGATGGCAACCACCTTCACTCGTGACTACCGGGGCGTGCAGGTCCCCGAGGCCGGCACCTACGCCCTCGACCGTGGGCACACCACCGTCGAGTTCGTCGGTCGCCACCTGATGATCACCAAGGTCCGCGGGCGCTTCACCGACTTCGACGGCCAGATCGTGATCGGCGAGTCGCCGGAGCAGTCGTCGGTGGAAGTCACGATCGACACCGCCAGCGTGGACACGTCCGATGAGAAGCGTGACGGCCACCTGCGCAGCCCCGACTTCCTCGACGTCGAGAACTACCCGACCATGACCTTCCGGAGCACCAGGGTCGACATCGACCGCGACGGCACGGCCAAGGTCACCGGCGACCTCACCGTCAAGGACGTGACCCGTCCCGTCACCCTCGACGTCGAGTTCGACGGCGCCCAGGCCGACCCGTGGGGTGGCCAGCGCCTCGGCTTCTCGGCCCACGCCGAGATCGACCGGGAGGACTGGGGCCTGACCTGGAACGTCGCCCTGGAGACCGGCGGCGTGCTGGTGGGCAGGAAGATCCGCCTCGAGTTCAACGTCCAGGCCGCCAAGCAGTAGCAGCTGGCCTCAACCAGTGCCCCGATCCCTCCAGTGGGACCGGGGCACTGGCGCGTCCGTCTCACTGTCGGGGTAGACGACTTCCGACAGGCACAGCCCCCGGGCCGGTGCCACCCGGTTGGCCGCCGATCGGTCGCGCGCCCGGAGGATGCCGGCCATCTCTCCCGCCCGCTGCTTCCCCAGGCCCATCGGCACCATGGTGCCCACCAGGGCCCGCACCATCTGCTGGCAGAACGAGCTGGCGTCGATGTCGAAGCGCAGCAGGCCGTCGCCGGCGTCCACCCATCGGGCGTCGTAGACCAGGCGGACCAGGCTGGCGTCTGGGATCCGCTTCGGCACCCGGCAGAACGACGAGAAGTCGTGCTCGCCGATGAGGGGGTCACAGGTCAGGCGCAGCACAGACAGGTCGAGCGGCTGGGATATGTGCCAGGTCGTCGCAGCCAGGAACGGATCGGGAACGGCTCTGTTCAGCACGGTGTACCGGTACCGGCGAGCGACCGCGTCGTGCCGGGCGTTGAAGCCCGGCGCCGCCACCTGCGCCGCCCGCACGACGATCGCCGGCCCCAGCATGCTGTTGAGGTGTCGCTGCAGGGTCAGCATGTCGATGTCGAAGTCGGTGTCGAAATGGACGACGTTGCCCCACGCGTGGACGCCGGCGTCGGTGCGCCCGGCCACGATGAGGTTGACCGGCTGGCGCAGTACCGTGGCCAGGGCGGCCTTCAACTCCCCGCCCACCGTCTTCACGTTGAGGTTCTCCGAGAATCCGGAGAACCCGGTCCCGTCGTACGCGATCGTCATGCGCACCCTCACGGGTGACGACCCGGGGTGCTAGACGAGCTCGATGCGGGCCATCGGCGCGTTGTCGCCATGGCGGGGGCCCAGCTTGAGGATGCGGGTGTAGCCCCCGGGGCGCCCCTCGTAGCGGGGGGCGATCTCCTCGAACAGCTTGTGGGCCATGTCCTTGTCGCCGATGTAGGACACCACCTGGCGGTGGTTGTGCACCCCGCCCTTGCGGGCCTTGGTGATGAGCTTCTCGGCGATGGGCCGCAGGGCCTTGGCCTTGGCCTCGGTGGTGACGATGCCCTCGGCCGCGAACAGCGACGCCGCCATGTTGGCGAACATCAGCCGCTGGTGGGACGCCGAGCCGCCGAAGCGCCGGCCCTTCCTGGGAGTGGCGGGCATGGCCCTACGCCCCGCTCTTGGACCGCAGGGCGAGGCCCCGCTCGTCGAGCTTCTGGAGGACCTCGTCGAGGGACTTCTGGCCGAAGTTGGTGATGGCCAGCAGGTCCTCCTCGGTCTTGTTGACCAGCTCGCCCACGGTGTTGACCTGGGCCCGCTTCAGGCAGTTCCGGGGCCGCTCGGACAGGTCGAGCTCCTCGATGGCCAGGTCGAGGTCGGGGGAGCCGCTGCCCAGCACGCCGACGTCGCCCAGCTCGAGCGCCCGGGGAGCGTCGCTCATCTCGGCCACCAGGGTGACGAGGGAGCGCAGCGTGGCGCCGGCGGAGGCCAGCGCCTCACGGGGCGAGATGGAGCCGTCGGTCTCGATGTCGAGGGTCAGCTTGTCGTAGTTGGTGGCCTGCTCGACCCGGGTGGGCTCGACGGTGAACGCCACCCGGCGCACCGGCGAGAAGATCGAGTCGATGGGGATGACCCCGATCACCGACGATTTCTTGTTCTTGTCGGCCGAGACGTAGCCCCGGCCCCGCTCGACGGTGATGTCGAGGGCCAGGCGGGACTTCCCCGAGAGGGTGGCGATGTGCATGTCGGGGTTGAGGATCTCGACGTCGGAGTGGGGCTGGAGGTCACGGGCGGTGACATCGCCCGGCCCGCGGGCGTCGAGACGAAGGGTGACCTGCTCGTCGGTCTCCACCCGCAGGACCAGGTCCTTCAGGTTGAGCATGATGTCGGTCACGTCCTCCTTCACCCCGGCGATGGTGGTGAACTCGTGGAGGACGTCGTCGAAACGGATCGACGTGACGGCAGCGCCGGGGATCGACGACAGAAGGGTACGGCGCAGCGAGTTGCCCAGGGTGTGGCCGAAGCCGGGCTCCAGGGGCGAGATGGTGAACAGCTGGCGATCGCCTTCGGATTCGCCGACTGCTTCGACGGAGGGGCGCTGGATGATGAGCATGAAAAGTTCGCTTTCCTACTGCCTCTTGGAACGAGCTACTTGGAGTAGAGCTCGACGATGAGCGACTCCCGGACCGGGACGTCGATGTGCTCCCGGAGGGGCAGGTCGCGCACCGTGGCCGACAGGCCGCCGTCGGCGACCTCGAGCCAGGGCGGCTTGACCCGGTCGAGCGTGTCGAGGTTGTGGCGCAGGACGATCATGTTGCGGGACTTCTCCCGGATCTCCACGACGTCGCCCTTGCGCACCTGGTAACTGGGGATGGTGACCCGCCGGCCGTTCACGTTGACGTGGCCATGGCGGACGAACTGGCGGGCCTGGTTGCGGCTGGAGCCCCACCCGGCGCGGAAGGCGACGTTGTCAAGGCGCTGCTCGAGCATGCGCAGCAGGTTCTCGCCGGTGATGCCGTCCTGGCGGTTGGCCTCCTCGTACATGTTGCGGAACTGCTTTTCCAGCACGCCGTAGATGCGGCGGGCCTTCTGCTTCTCTCGCAGCTGGAACATGTACTCGGACTCACGGATGCGGCCGCGGCCGTGCATGCCCGGGGGGTAGGGCCGGCGCTCGATCGGGCACTTCATCGAGTCGCACTTCGGGCCCTTGAGGAAGAGCTTCATCTTCTCCCGCCGGCACAGGCGGCAGACGGGACCGGTGTAC